>NZ_VITO01000012.1:0-215353 GCF_007828025.1 Nitrospirillum bahiense | reverse complement strand
CAATCGATGGCTTCCTATGAATCATCCTTCTACGGCGAAGGCTACACGCTTATGCCAGCTCCGCTGTCAACCAGCGCTTCAAGCGATTGCCCTGCTGCTTGACCTGCCTCATTGGCCGCCAACCGGTGGCGATGTAAAGTGCGGCCCCTGATTCTTCCCCTCCTGACCTGGTGACGACGCCTTGGCCGAGCCGAACTTTTTCCTGAACGACATCTGGTACTACGCCATGCCCGGCCGCACCCTGGCCGTGGGCGCCATGCGGGCGCAGACGCTGCTGGGCCAGCCGGTGCTGTTCGGCCGCACCAAGGAGGGCGCCGTCTTCGCCCTGCGCGACATTTGCCCCCACCGCGGCATACCGCTGTCCTGCGGCCGATTCGACGGCAAGGAGGTGGAGTGCTGCTACCACGGCTGGCGCTTCGACCGGGAGGGCAAGTGCACCGACATCCCCTCGCTGGTGAAGGGACAGGAGTTCGACCTGAACCGCATCCGCGTGCGCAACTATCCGGTGCGGGAGATCAGCGGCAACGTCTGGATCTGGATGGGCGCCGGGGAGCCCGACCAGGAACCGCCGCAGCCGCCCGGCCTGCCCGCCGACAAGCAGCCGGACATGGTCATGTCCATGGACTTCCCCTGCCACCTGGACCACGCGGTGGTGGGCCTGATGGACCCGGCCCACGGGCCTTTCGTCCACCAGTCCTGGTTCTGGCGCTCCACCAAGTCCATTCATGCCAAGGAGAAGGCCTTCGGCCCCGGCCCCTACGGCTTCGTCATGAAGAAGCACCGGCCGTCCAGCAACTCCCGCGCCTACACCATCCTGGGCGGCGTGCCGGAGACGGAGATTGCCTTCCGCCTGCCCGGCATCCGGACGGAGACCATCTCCACCGGCAAGCACAATGTCTGGAACCTCACGGCGGTGACGCCGGTGGATGAAGGCAACACCCGCATCACCAACCTGTTCTACTGGACCCTGCCCTGGGCCAACCTGCTGAAACCGGTGCTGCGCCCCATCGCGGAGCGTTTCCTGGGCCAGGACCGCGACGTGGTGGTGATGCAGCAGCAGGGGCTGCGCCACGACCCGACCCTGATGCTGATCAAGGACGCCGACACCCAGGCGCGCTGGTATTACCAGCTGAAGAACGAGTTCCGCCGCGCCCGGGAGGAGAAGCGCCCCTTCGAAAATCCCGTGCGCGATACCGTCCTGCGCTGGCGCAGCTGAGGGGTCGATCCGCTATAGTCATGTCCGACCCGCTCGCTGACGAGAGACCGGACATGACCGCGACCGCTGAAACCACCATCGACCTCGGGACCCTGCCCAACTGGGACCTGTCCGACCTGTACAGCGGGCCGGACAGCCCACGGCTGCGGGCGGACCTGGAGCGGGTGGAGCGCGAGGCCCAGGCCTTCCACGGCCGCTATTCAGGCAAGCTACCCGGTTTGTCGGGCAAGGAACTGGGCCAGGCCGTCGCCACATACGAGGCGCTGGATGAGACGCTGACGCGGATCATGAGCTATGCCGGCCTGCTCTACGCCGGCGACCAGAGCGATGGCGCCATCGCCCGCTTCCACCAGTCCATGCAGGAGAAGGTGACCGCAATCTCGGTCCACCTGCTGTTCTTCACGCTGGAGCTGAACCAGCTGCCCGACAAGGACATCGATGCCAAGCTGAAGGCGCCGGAACTGCGGCGCTACGCCGCCTGGCTGCGCGACGTGCGCATCTTCCGCCCCCACCAGCTGTCGGATGAGCTGGAGCGCTTCCTGCATGAGAAGGCGGTGGTGGGCCGCAATGCCTGGACCCGCCTGTTCGATGAGACCATGGCATCGTTACGCTTCCGTATCGATGGCCAGGATCTGACCTCGGCGGAGGCCTTGAACCTGCTGTCAGCGCCGGACGCCGCCACGCGCAAGGCGGCGGCCATCGAAATCGGCGCCGTGCTGGGCCGCAACATCGAGCTGTTCGCCCTGATCACCAACACGCTCGCCAAGGACAAGGAGATCGAGGACAAGTGGCGCCGCTATGACCAGCCCTGGTCGTCGCGCAACCTGTCCAACCGCGTCGAAGACGCGGTGGTGGAGGCGCTGGTGGGCGCCGTGAAGGACAGCTACCCCGCCCTGTCGCACCGCTATTACAAGCTGAAGGCCAAGTGGTTCGGCGGCGACACCCTGGACTATTGGGACCGCAACGCCCCCCTGCCGGACGTCGCGGAGCGCACCATCCCCTGGGAGGAGGCGCGGGAGATCGTACTGTCTTCCTACGCGCGCTTCAGCCCCGACCTGGCCGGCGTGGGCCGCCGCTTCTTCGACAACGCCTGGATCGACGCCCCGGTGCGACCGGGGAAGAACCCCGGCGCCTTCGCCCACCCCACGGTGCCCAGCGCCCATCCCTATCTGCTGGTCAACTACATGGGCAAGACGCGGGATGTCATGACGCTGGCCCACGAGTTGGGCCACGGCGTGCACCAGGTGCTGGCGGGCGGCCAGGGCCATTTGCAGTCCGACACGCCCCTGACCCTGGCGGAGACGGCCAGCGTGTTCGGGGAGATGCTGACCTTCCGTGGCCTATTGGCCGCCGAGACCGACCCCGCCCGCCGCCGCGCCCTGCTGGCCGGCAAGGTGGAGGACATGCTGAACACCGTGGTGCGCCAGACGGCGTTCTACGATTTCGAGCGCCGCGTCCACAGCGAACGGCGCCAGGGCGAACTGTCCGAGGAGCGGCTTGGCGAAATCTGGCAGGCGGTGCAGACGGAAAGCCTGGGCCCTGCGCTGCGATTCGACGCGGGCTATGCCACCTACTGGTCCTACATCCCCCACTTCATCCATTCGCCCTTCTACGTCTACGCCTACGCCTTCGGCGACTGCCTGGTGAACAGCCTCTATGCCGCGTTCGAGGAAGCGTCGGCCCATAACGGGTCCGAGGCGTTCGCGCGCCGCTATCTGGAGATGCTGGCGGCGGGCGGCACCAAGCGGCATAAGGAACTGCTGGCGCCCTTCGGCCTGGACGCCACCGACCCGGCCTTCTGGCACAAGGGCCTGGGCATGCTGAAGGGCTTCATCGATGAGCTGGAGGCGCTGGGCTGAGCGCCCGCCGGCTTGTCCATTTCCGATTCGGGGCATTCCTCGTGTTACGAAGAACAACAACCATGAACCATCGCATTTCCCGCCTGGGCGTTGGCCTGTTGGCGGCCTTGGCCTTCAGCGCGGTCGCGGGCACAGCGCTGGCGGCCGCCCACCCCAAGCACGAGACGGCCAAGAAGCCGCCCGCCAAGGCCAAGGACCTGAACGGCTGGGGCCAGGTCACCTGGGGCATGACCCACAAGCAGATCCTGGCCGCCTACCCCAAGGCACGCGAGTTCGAAATCGGGAACGGCCCCCATGTCCGCTACCTGTTCGGCCTGGAAAGCGTGCGCCTGGGCGGCTGCGTCTATGCCGTGGATTTCGAGATGAAGAAGAACGCGCTGCGCCGCGTTACCCTCTACGGTCTGGAAGCGTCCAAGGAGTGCGGTGACGGTGCCGACGCGCAATTGGTGAAGCAGCTGGGCGCCCCCGCCGGCCGGCAAAAGGACGCCGAATCGGCCAGTGCCGAATGGAAGGCCGGCCACACCAAGGTCACCCTGCGCCGGAGCATCGGCAAGGCCGTCCGCAAGGTGGCGCCGGTGGTGGAATACCAGCCGAAGTAAGGGCCCGAAGTAGTGGAATATTGAGATTCAGGCCGGTTCGCTGGCCTGAGTTCGCAGGGCAATGATCCCATGCCGCGTCGCCGCCCATTCGTTCCCAGGATAGACGTCAACTGTTATGCGGCGTGCTCGCCCCATAAGTCGTGAGAACCAACCTGTCGGTCGTACCCATTCTTCGCGATTCGAGCGGCCTCTTATGGCTCGCTCAAGCCACACACGATCAAAACCCGCCCACTCTCCCGCCACGTCAAACATGTTGGAGATGCAGACAGGATGGATTTCATCGCAGAGGATGGCGTCCAGTTCGTCGAGGCTGTAAGGCGATTCCGCAAGGATCTTGATCCGCCATTCGCGGGATAGCGAGACATCCGTATCGAGATACATATCCGACAGGGCGCTCCAGACGGGGCGCCGCGCCTGCAGTTGAGCTTCGGAAAACCAGTCGTCTTCTTCGCCCATCAGATTCGCCTGAGCTACGTACGATGCGACAGCGTATAGCCAATCATTCTTAACGCAAAAGGGCGGCCCGATGGGACCGCCCTTTTTCTACTCGGCTGTGTCTTCTGATCAGTGGATCAGTGCAGCTTGCCGGGCAGCTCCTCGATGGCCGAGGCCACCATGGCGTCGCTGCGCGACTGGTCGATGGTCTGGGTCAGCAGCGATTCGGTGGCGGCCAGGGCCACGTCCACGGCCAGGCTGCGCACCTGCTGCAGGGCGGCGGCCTCGGCCTGGGCGATCTTCTCCAGGGCCTGGGCCTCGCGGCGCTTCAGGGTCGCCTCCAGGTCCGCTTCCGCGTGCTGGCGGATGCGGTCGGCCTCTTCGCGGGCGGCGGCGATGATGGCGTCAGCCTCCTTCATCGCGTCGCGCTGCTTCTTCTGATAGGCGGTCAGGGCCGCCTCGGCGTCCTGGCGCAGCTTCTGTGCGGTCTCGATCTCCAGGCGGATCTTCTCGGCGCGAGCGTCCAGGCTCTTGCCCAGAGCGCCGAAGCCGCCCTTCCAGATCACCAGGGCGAAAAAGACGACGAAGGCGACGCCAACCCAGAAAGTGGGATTCTGCAGATCGAACATCACGCACGCTCCTTCAGGGCGGCATCGACGGCGCCATCGACGCCGGCCTGATCGGGCTCGACACCCGCCAGCTTGGCGACGGCAGCGGCAGCAGCCTCGGCGGCCACGGCGCGGACGTTGGCGAGAGCGGTCTGCTTCTGGCCCTCGATGCGGGCCTCGGCTTCCTTCTGCTTGGCGGCCAGACCGGCGACGACATCGGCCGTGCGCTTGGCGGCCGCGGCGTCGGCCGTGGCGGCGGTGTCGTTCAGCAGCTTGTGGGCGCCGGCGCGGGCCTCGGCCACCGCCTTCTCATAGGCGGCGACGATGGCGTCGGTCTCAGCCTTCAGCTGCGTGGCCTTGTCCAGGTCGCCGGAAATCTTGGCCTCGCGGGCCTCCAGAACGGCACCGACGCGCGGCAGGCCGACCTTGGTCACCAGCACGTAGAGCGTGCCGAAGGTGATGGCCAGCCAGAAAATCTGAGACGCGAACGTCTTGGTGTTCAGCTGGGGCAGACCCTTTTCGTCATGCACGCCAGCCTCGTGCTCCACGCTGTCCGTCGCGTGGGCGGTTTCTTCACCCGTCTGCGCGAACGACGGCGTGCCGCCCAGGGCCACCGTCAGGACGGCGGCGGCGGCAAGGCCCTTCAGCCACACCATGAGCCTTGGATTCACCATGAAGATCACCTTGTTTGCGAGATCGCCCGGAAAAGGCTGGCGCTGAAATCGCATCACGGGTGTTGGCCCATGAGGCATCCCGCACCGGGCCATCGCCGGAAATCGGATCGGAACCTGTGAAGCGGGTTGACGATACGGCCGGCCGCATTGGCCCCGAACATGGGCTCAGGGGCGGCGACCGGCATAATACCGGCCCCGCCCCTTCAACCTACTTCAAACGCGGGCGGTCTTCCCCTAAGGGCTGGCCGCCGCGGCCGTTCCATCAAGCCCAGGGTCAGGCTTAGGCGAACAGGATCAGGAAGGCGATCAGCAGCGCGAACAGCGCCACGGCTTCGGTCAGCGCGAAGCCCAGAATGCCGATCGGGAACACGGAGGCGCGGGCGGCCGGGTTGCGGCCCACGGAGGCGATCAGATTGGCGAAGATGTTGCCGATGCCGATGCCGACACCAGCCAGGGCGAACATGGCCAGACCGGCGCCGATGAACTTAGCGGCTTGCGGATCCATTATAGACTTCCTCTGTGTGATGGAACGGTTGAAGGGTGAAGACAGGCCCTACGGTCGGACGATCGCGGCTTAGTGCAGCTCGATGGCGTCGCGGATGTAGAGGCAGGTCAGGATGGTGAAGACGTAAGCCTGCAGGAAGGCGACCATGATCTCGAAGCCGATCAGGGCCACGTTGATCGCCACCGGCACGGCGCCGGCCAGCCAGCCGACGGCGCCCAGGGCCCCGATCATCGTGATCGTGAAGCCGGCGAAGACCTTCAGCATGGTGTGGCCCGCCATCATGTTGGCGAACAGTCGGATGGACAGGCTGACCGGCCGCATCAGATACGAAATGATCTCGATGGGGATCAGGATGGGCGCCAGCGCGATGGGCGCGCCCGAGGGGAAGAAAAAGCTGAAGAAGTGGAAACCGTGGCGGATCAGCGCCACCAGGGTCACGAACACGAACACCAGGGCCGCCAGCGTGAAGGTCACGATGATGTGGCTGGTGAAGGTGAAGGTGCCGGGGATCATCCCGATCATGTTGCCGAACAGCACGAAGGCGAAGATCGAGAACACCAGCGGGAAGTAGGGGCGCGCCTGGGCGCCGGCGTTGTCCCGCACCATGCCCGATACGAATTCGTAGAGCAGCTCCGCCACCGACTGCAGCCGGCCGGGGACCAGGGCGCGCGACGCGGTGCCGGCGACCAGCAGGCCCGTGACAAGCACGGCCGCGACCACCATGTAGAGGGAGGAGTTGGTGAAGGAGACGTCGTGCCCGGCGAGATGCAGAGGAACGATCTGCTCGATGCGAAACTGATGCAGCGGATCAGTGGCCACGATTCCCCTCACCTTCATCCTTGTTGGGGGTGGAGTTGGTTCCGCCCCCTGAGTTGGCGCCCGTGTCCGGTCGCCGATATCCCACCGCGTATCCCATGCCGTTGACGGCCCGGTATACATTCAACATCGCGGCAGCCGACCCGAGGACGAACATCACGATCAGTCCCCAGGGCGACGTGCCCAGCCAGCGATCGATGACCAAACCGCCACCGACGCCGACCACCATCGCCGCGACCAACTCGGCACCGACACGAAACGCGACGCCCAGCATGCCGTTTCCCGCCTCATCCTTCCGCTGTGTGGGGGAGGAAGAGGAAGACTCGGCACCGCGTCGCGCATCCCGCAATCGGGCCTCAAGCTCATCCAAGGAAGGCGGGGGTGTCTGGTCCGTCAAGGTCTAAACCCCTGGAGGTATGCCCCTTCCGCCGCAATGGAGTCGTCGCCATGCGAAAGCGGCGGCACCATACGGGGCGGTACACCCCCTGTCAAGTCGCAAAAGTACAGGGCCAAGCCCATGATTCTAAAGGACTATTTTGGCGCCCCGCGTGGCATGCAAGGGGGTGATGCCACAAGCTCAGCCGCCGCCGCGCGCGCCACCCTGCGTAGCACCGCCAGCCATGCCCGGCTCAGCCCCCGGCGCCAGCACCGTCGCCTCCACCGCCAACGGCGCCGCGGCCTTGAAGCGCAGGGTCAAATGGACGCGCTGCCCAACTTGTAGGGGCTGGGTCAGGCCCATCAGCATGATGTGCGGCCCTTCGGGCTTCAGCGTCACCGTGCCCCCCGCCGGCAGCGCCACGCCATCGGCCAGGGGCCGCATGCGGGCAATTCCGTCCACCACCTCCGCCATGTGGATCTGGGCCACCTTGCCCACATCGGCCTCCACCCCCACCAGCCGGTCGGCCGGCCCCTTGTTGTGCAGGGTGAGGAAGGCGACGCCGGCCCTGGCACCCCGGATGGTGGGCCGCGACCAGGCGGCGGTGGCCTCGATGGCGGGCGCGGGCGCCTCCTGGGCAACGGCCGGCGCGACGGTCATCACCGGCGCGGCGGCGATCATCAGCGACGCGAGAAGGGAGCGGATGCGGACCATGGTTTGCCCCTATTGAGGATGCGACGGGCCCCCTCTGCCCGAACGGGGCCGGATGCCGCAATTGGACAGAAGCGCCCAGCGGCGCCCTACTTCCCAGCCCCTACTTCCCGGCCGCCCCCTTGGCCATGGCCTCGCGGATGCCCTTCACCATGTCCTCCGCCGTGGTGCCCCGGGCGAAGATGGTGGCCAGGCGGTTGTCCGGATCCATGAGGTAGACGTAGGTGGAATGGTCCATGAGGTAGTTTTCCGGATCGTCGCCGGCCACCTTGGCGGCATAGACCCGCCAGGCGCGCGTGGCGGCGGAGACCTGGGCGGCCGTGCCGGTCAGCCCCACCAGGCGGGGATGGAACTGGGCGACGTAATCCGACAGCTGCTGCGGCGTGTCGCGGCCGGGATCGACGCTGATGAAGATGGGCTGCACCTTGTCGCCCTCCGCCCCCAGCTGGTCCATGGCCTGGGCCATGACCTGCAGCTCGGTGGGGCAGATGTCCGGGCAGAAGGTGTAGCCGAAGAACATCAGCCGCCAGGAACCGGCGTAGCTTTTCTCCGTCACCGTCTTGCCGGACTGGTCCACCAGAGTGAAGGGGCCGCCCACGGCTACCCCCGGCACGATCTGGCCGCCGCCGCCCGAGGCCGGGGCAGCACCCGTGCTGCTGGCGCTGGAGGCGGGGCGGGAGGACGGCGGCGCCCCCAGCCACCATGCCACCAGGGCCGCGAAGGCGAGCGCCGGCACCAGGGTGACCAGCAGGCGGATCAGACGTTTCTTGGCCATGGGATGTGCGGCGCCCGTGCGACGGGAAGATGGGTCCCCTTTACCCTAGCGCGCCCCGGCCCTGAAAACAAAGGCGGGCGGCACCCATCGGCACCGCCCGCCCCTGGTTCTAAAGTCTAGGCCACCCGCTTAAAGGACGCCCAGCATGCTGGCCACCAGCGGGTGGCGCACGATGTCGCGGTCGTTCAGGCGGACCACGGCGATGCCTTCCACCGCCTCCAGCCGGCGGGCGATGTCGGCCAGGCCGGACAGCCCGTTCAGCAGGTCGGACTGGTCCGGGTCGCCGGTCAGCACCATGGTGGAGTGCCAACCCAGACGGGTCAGCAGCATCTTGATCTGGCCATAGGTGCAGTTCTGCGCCTCGTCGATCACGACGAAGGCGTTGTTCAGGGTGCGGCCACGCATGAAACCCACCGGCGCGATCTCGATCGTGCCTTCCGCCATCAGGGTGCGCAGCCGCTTGCCGCCCAGGCGGTCGTTCAGCGCGTCATAGAGCGGGCGCAGGAAGGGGGCCATCTTCTCCCCCATATCGCCCGGCAGGTAACCGATGCTCTCACCCGCCTCGATGGCCGGGCGGGAGAGGATGATGCGGTCCACCCGGTTGGCCTCCAGTGCTTCCACGGCACTGGAAATGGCCAGGTAGGTCTTGCCCGTGCCCGCCGGGCCCAGCGCCAGCGCCAGGTTATGGCTGGCGATGGCCTCCATCAGGACCTTCTGGTTGGGGCTTTGCGGTTTGACCTTGCGCACATAGCTCTGATCCCGCCGCTCCTCGATGGGGTCCCAGCTGCCGCTGACGGGGCCGCCAGCGGCCCCATTGGCGGCCCGGGCGGGCATCGCATCGGGGAAAAGCGGGCGCACCTTGTCGGAGCTGGAGCCGCCGGAAGTCACCTTCACTGGACGCTTGGCCATGTCTGTCTCCTCAGTCACACCGAATTGAGCCGCGGGAACGCCCGCGGCCAGGTTACTAGGCAGGCAGGAACCGCGTGCCGGGCGACCCCGGGGGTTGGGACCCCGGGCGCCGGAGACCGGGCACGAAAAAACCGCATCCCCAGGTCAGCGGGGCATGCGGTTTGGAGAGGGCCATCGTGGGGCGCCGGATGGGGCGATCCGCATCCCCTCGCGGGGCCGGATGCCGCGGACCGTGCGATGCGGCGGGACGATGGCGGCCGATTGCGGGTGGCCTCAAGGGTCAACGGCGGCGGGGGCATCGGGGGAAGTCCGTTCCCCCGGCAGGCACACGACAGCACAGGCAGCGGCGCACAGTTTGGCAATACCCCGACCCGTCATTCTTGAGTGACGACCCTGGTATGCACTCTACCGCACCTGCGAGCATCTGTCAGCAGGCCTTGGGGCATACATCAAATATTCATACCACATGTGGTGACCAGAAGACCCCGAGTCGCCGCACCCAGCCAACCGCGAAGACATTCCCGAGTCGGGCCGCCCTTGCCCTTTCGGGATAAGGTGGCGTGAGCCGGTGCGGCCGGCCGGTTTCGGCACCGCGGCGAAAACGCCCCCGCGATTCAAGAGGCTGCCCCTTGGCCGCCCCCCGCCACCCAGGTTCGCACCGGAGGTGCAGGCACCCGAAGGTGCACTAAGACTCAATAAATATTGTGTGGGCTGGCGCTTTCCGCTCAAAATGTGGATCTGAGGATTCCCTTGACGCCTGCGCCCATCTGGTCTTGAAACGCGCCTTCGATGGGTCCGGCCTGGGGCGCCGTCCTGCCGTTCGGCAAGGACGTGCCGTCGCATTTCGAGGACCCTCTGCCCCCCGCGGGCGATCGGACGCAGGCCCCTGCCCCCGGCTGGGGCGCCAAGGGACGTTCCGGCCACGCGCGGACGGGTGATGGTCAGGCAGATTAGGGACTAAGGGGTCAGGGGCGAGATGAGCAACCAGGTGGCATTCCGGGACGCGCCGTTCCAATTGCGCGGCAGCAATTTCACCATGATGGTGCTGAAGGTCTCGGACCCGCATGCCCAGAATTTTTTCTTCGCCCTGTCGGACAAGGTGCGCCAGGCGCCCAATTTTTTCCGCAATGCGCCGGTAGTGCTGGACCTGGATGATCTTCCCCCGGGGCAAGGCTTTGATTTCGAGAATTTCTGCGATCTGCTGCGCACGCTGGGCCTGATCGCCGTGGGTCTGCAGGGCGGCACCCGTGAACAGCAGGAGGCGGCGCTGGCCGTGGGCCTGGCCGTGTTCCCGCAGGGCCGTGCCACGGCGGACGCCCAGCCGGCGACGCCCCGCCCTGTGGCGGTGGCCGACGCACCGGTCGCCGCAGCACCCGTTCCGGCGCCCGCGCACGACCTGCCCTACCAGAAGGCAACCCTGCTGGTGCGGGAGAACGTGCGGTCCGGCCGGCAGCTGTATGCCCAAGGCGGCGACCTGGTGGTCATCGGGTCGGTGTCGCCGGGCGCCGAGCTGGTGGCCGACGGCAACATCCATGTCTATGGCGCCTTGCGCGGCCGCGCGCTGGCGGGCATGGCGGGGGACCACAACGCCCGCATCTTCTGCCAAAGCCTGGAGGCGGAGATGGTCTCCATCGCCGGGCTGTACCGGGTGAGCGAGGATCTGGAGAAATCCGTCCTGCGCCGCCAGGTCCAGATCTACCTGGACCAGGGTTTCCTGCACATCGATCCGGTCACCGTCTGACGCACGGCCGGTTTTCCCAGTAACCTTCTTTTCCAAGGGAGACGTTCTTGGCCAAGATCATCGTCATGACATCGGGCAAGGGCGGCGTCGGCAAGACCACCTCATCCGCCGCCTTCGGCACCGGCCTGGCCTTGCGGGGGTTCAAGACCTGCATCATCGATTTCGACGTGGGCCTGCGCAACCTGGACCTGATCATGGGGTGCGAGCGCCGCGTGGTTTTCGACTTCATCAACGTCATCAATGGCGAGGCGCGCCTCAGCCAGGCGTTGATCAAGGACAAGCGGGTGGAGAACCTGTACATCCTCCCCACCTCGCAGACCCGCGACAAGGACGCGCTGACCGAGCAGGGCGTCGAGAAGATCCTGAACGAGCTCAAGAAAGAGTTCGACTACATCATCTGCGACAGCCCGGCCGGCATCGAACGCGGCGCCCTGATGGCGCTGTACTTCGCCGACCACGCCATCATCGTCACCAACCCCGAGGTCTCCTCGGTGCGTGACAGCGACCGCATCCTGGGAGTCATCCAGGCCAAGTCGCGCCGCGCCGAGAAGGGCGAGGCCCCGGTGCAGGAACACCTGCTGGTCACCCGCTACGACCCGGAGCGGGTGGAAAAGGGTGAAATGCTGAAGGTCGAGGACGTGCTGGAGATCCTGGCCATCCCGCTGCTGGGCATCATTCCGGAAAGCCCCGCCGTGCTGCGCGCCAGCAACGTCGGCATGCCCGTGGTGCTGGACGACAAGTCCAACGCCGGCCAGGCCTATTCCGACGCCGTGGGCCGCTTCCTGGGCGAGAAGATCGAGCACCGCTTCGTCAAAGTGGAGAAGAAGGGCTTCTTCGACCGGCTGCTGCGGAGGACCGCATGAGCATCTTCGATTTCTTCCGCACGCCCAAGAAGGCGTCCGCGGCCGACCAGGCCAAGGAACGCCTGCAGATCGTCCTGGCCCATGAGCGGGCCGGCCGCGACAGTCCCGACTTCCTGCCCCAGCTGCAGAAAGAGCTGCTGGACGTCATCAAGAAGTACGTCTCCATCGACGACGACAAGGTGGCGGTGAAGCTGGACCGGGCCAGCGGCTATTCCACGCTGGAGGTCAACGTGGAACTGCCCGCGCCGGCCAAGGGGGCGGCCCGCGCCGCCGCCGGCGGCAAGGTCGCGGCAGCCGGGAACGCTTGAGTTTTTGTTCCTCAGGCGCCGGCGGCCGCGTCCGCGGCCTTGGCTATCCTCGTTCCGCCCTGCGGTGCTCACTCCGGGGCCAGCGGTCACTGGTCTGAGGAGAGCTGGGCGGATATGAACTCGGCAGAGGCCGGTCCCCGGGGGCCGGCCTTTGTCGTTTCAGGCAGCGTCCGCCTGCACCGCTTGCTGACGCAACTTGGCGGCCAGCGCCGTGGCCTGGGCGTCGTCGAAGCCGTCCAGCGCCTCCAGCACCACCTCGCGCAGGTCGGCATGGCGGGCGGCGCGACGCAAGGCTACCAGGCTGTCGGCATCTACGCCGACATGATCCATGACCGAGGCCAGGGCGGCCACCGTCTCCCGCGTCGGCGCCGCCGTCACCAGTTGCGCCAAGTCGGCGCGCACGGTGGGCCGGCCCAGCCGGCCCAGGGCGCAAACGGCGCCGGTCGCCACCGACCGGTCGGGATCGGCCCGCAACCTTTCCAGCGCGTCGATGACGGGGAATTCCGCCTGGCGCACACACCGGCAGGCCGCCGCCCGGGCGGCGGCGTCCGCCGTGCCCAGCAGGCGCAACAGCACCTTGCGGTCCAGCGCCACCTCCAGCCGCACGGCGGCGGTGAGGGCCGCCACCTCCACCGGGCCGGCCAGCCCCACGCCACCCAGCAGGCCGGCGACGATGGCCGTCGCCTGCGGCCCGCCGATAGCGGCCAGCGCCTCCAGCACCGCCACCGGTTCCCGGCCGCTGAGACCATAGCCGGCCAGCCGCCGCAGGCGCAGGCCCAGCAGAGGCACGGCAGCGGTCAGGCGGCGGCGCCCAGCCTCTGCGATCAGGAGCAGGGCCTTGCTGAGCGGTGCGTCCGGCAGCCGGGCCAGCAGCGCGGCGTCATCCAGGTCGGCTGGCGCCGGTTCGGCGGGTGGGCGGGGACGTAGGGGCGTGGGCGCGTTCACCGCGACCGGGGGCGGCGCACCAAACAAATCCATCTGGTTCACGGCCCCATCCGCCGTCTTGGGCTTGCGCGCCTTCGCCATGATCTTTCCCACCCAGATCGAACAATACAGGAACATACTAGGCACGCCTGTTCCCATTCGTCAATCTCCGGCGGCGTGTCCCATCGCCTTTCGGTAGCCGGCTTTTGCTGACTTATCCCCTTCCGGCGGTCGTGATAAGAGGGATGACCTGCAATGTATGGGAGCGCATCGTGGCCGGCCTGTCCTGGATCAACATGTTCGCGGGGGTCCACCGCCCCATCGTCAGGGGCGCCGCGCTTCTGACCCTGTCCCTGGGCATAGTGCTGCATCCGGGCGCCACCCGCGCCGCCAATTGCGACCAGCCGGCTTCGGAGGAGGAGCAGGTGCAGTGCCTGGGCGCCGACCTGCGCCGTACCGACGCCGAGATCAACCGCGTCTATGGCGAAGTGCGCAGCAAGCTGGACGATGCCGGCAAGCTGGCCCTGCGCAATGAGCAGCGCGCCTGGCTGAAGCGGCGGGATGAGACCTGCGGCCTGGACAACAAGGAAAGCGACCGCGAGAAGTGGTTCCAGGCAATCCTGGCCAACCGTGCCAAGACCGTCTGCGTCGTCCGCTTCACCAATGAACGCTCGGCCCAGCTGGCGGCGGAACAGGCGGGCAAGGCCCCGGCACCGGAGGTACCGGCCGCCACCGCGTCCGGCGACCTTTATGAAATCTGGGGCAAGCCGGTCAGCACCGGCAAGTGGTATGTCGAGGCCACCATCGACATGGGCGCGGTGGCCAAGCGGGCGGAAACCGCCTTGTTCTTCGGCGCGGAAAGCCAGGAGGGCAGCTACGGCCCGCTGATGCAGCTACGCCACAACCGCGCCAATGAACCCAAGCACGTGCTGGGCCTGGCGGTGGATCTGGACGGCGGCTGGCTGTATACGCGCGTGGACGGCAGCTGGGGGAAAAGCGCGCCCGGACAGACGGGCGGCCTGCAGATCCCGGTTCGCCTGCCCACCGTGATGGGGCTGACCTCCAGCGTCTCCATGGCCGGTTTGATCAAGGATGGGCTGGTCAGCGTGAACTTCGGCGAGCGGCCCTTCGTCTACGCCGTCCCGGACGGATACAAGCCCCTGAAGTAAATAAAATATCCTAGGCCTTCGGCCGCTTCTCGGCGAAGGTATGTTCGGGCCCGGGGAAGCGCCGGGCCCGGACGTCGTCGGCATAGGCCTGGGCGGCGGCGCCCACCTGCGTGGCCAGATCGGCGTAGCGCTTCACGAACTTGGGCGTGAAATCGGCGAACAGGCCCAGCATGTCGTCCGACACCAGCACCTGGCCGTCGCAGGCGGCACTGGCCCCGATGCCGATGGTGACCACGGGCACCAGTTCCGTCACCTGGCGGGCCAGCGGCTCCACCACCCCCTCGATCACCAGGGCAAAGGCCCCGGCCTCGGCCACGGCCCGGGCATCCCCCAGGATCTTGGCCTGTTCCGCGTCATTCCGCCCGCGGGCGCGGTAGCCGCCCAGCACGTTCACCGCCTGGGGCGTCAGCCCGACGTGGCCCATGACGGGTATGCCCCGGCGCACCAGGAAGTCAATGGTGGTCGCCATTTCCTCCCCGCCTTCCAGCTTCACGGCGGTGGCGCCGGTCTCGGCCAGGATGCGGGCGGCGACGCGGAAGGCCTGCTCGGGGCTTTCTTGATAACTGCCGAAGGGCAGATCCACCACCACGGCGGCGTGATTGGAGCCGCGCACCACGGCGGCGCCATGGGCCACCATCATGTCGACCGTGACGCCCAGGGTGCTGGGCAGGCCGTACAGCACCATGCCCAGGCTATCCCCCACCAGCAGCACGTCGCAATGCGGGTCCAGCAGGCCGGCCATGGGGGCTGTGTAGGCCGTGAGGCACACCACGGGGGTAGCCCCTTTGCGGGCGGAAATGTCAGGAACGCTCAAGCGTTTCACGGCGGTGGTGGCGCTCATCCCGGTGGCGATCCTCAAGGGAAGGACGTTTTGCGCCGCATCCCTACACCAAAGCGGCGCGCCGCGCCAATGAATGGCGACGCGTCGCAGCCGGCGCACCACTCCCGCCCTCGTTCCGTCACCAGAACTTCGCTATGTTAATCTTTTAGCCCGCCCTCTACGGATGGCGGGCCCGGACCAGAGCCAGGACCAGAAAAGGCGGCGCATGCAGTCGGCGGTGGACGCGAGCAAGGACAAATGGCCCGGCCCCTCGGCGGAGCCCACGGCCGGCGTACCCGTCTCCGGGGGGTTCTGGCGCAAGCTGCTGGCCTTTTCCGGCCCCGGCTATCTGGTGGCCGTGGGCTATATGGATCCCGGCAACTGGGCGACCGACATCGCCGGCGGTTCCCGCTTCGGCTACACGCTGTTGTCCGTGGTGCTGCTGTCCAGCCTGATGGCCATGCTGCTGCAGGCCCTGTCGGTGCGCCTGGGCATCGCCAGCGGCCGCGACCTGGCCCAGCTGTGCCGGGAACGGTATGGCCCCCGCACCGCCGTCCTGCTGTGGATATTGTGCGAAATCGCCATCATCGCCTGCGACGTCGCGGAGGTCATTGGCTCCGCCATCGCGCTGAAGCTGCTGTTCGGCCTGCCCTTGATCGTGGGCGCCCTCATCACCGCGTTCGACAGCCTGCTGATCCTGGCCCTGCAGAACCGGGGCGTGCGCCGGCTGGAGGCCTTCATCCTGGGCCTCATCACCCTGATCGGCCTCTGCTTCCTGGCGGAGGTGGCGTTGAGCCGGCCGGGTGTGGGCGCCGTGCTGGCGGGCTTTCTGCCCACGGCCGACCTGCTGGGCGACCCGGCCAAGCTGTACGTGGCGGTGGGCATCCTGGGCGCCACCGTCATGCCCCACAACCTCTATCTCCACTCCGCCGTGGTGCGCACCCGCGCCTTCCCCCGGGATGAGGAGGGCCGGCGCGAGGCCATCCGCTTCGCCACGCTGGACAGCACGGTGGCCCTGTTCATCGCCTTCTTCATCAACGCCGGCATCCTGATCCTGGCGGCGGCCGCCTTCCACGGCCAGGCGTTGGTGGAGGACATTGAGGAGGCCTACCGCTTGCTGGCCCCCATGCTAGGCGCGCCGCTGGCCAGCCTGCTGTTCGCGGTGGCGCTGCTGGCCGCAGGCCAGAACTCCACCGTCACCGCCACCCTGGCCGGCCAGGTGGTGATGGAGGGCTTCGTCTCCCTGCGGCTGAAGCCGGTGTGGCGCCGGCTGATCACCCGCCTGCTGGCGCTGGTGCCCACCCTGCTGGTGCTGGCCATCGCCGGCGACGCGGCGGCCACCACCCTGCTGATCTTCACCCAGGTGGTGCTGAGCCTGCAGCTGCCTTTCGCCGTCATTCCCCTCGTCCGCTTCTGCGGCGACCGGAGCGTCATGGGACGCCTGGCGGCGCCCCGCTGGCTGCTGGCCCCCGCCTGGGCGGTGGCGGGCGTCATAGTCATCCTGAACGGCGTGCTGATCGTCCAGACGGTCACAGGGTAAGGGCGGCGGCGGAAGGGGCTAAAGCCCGAACAGGCGGCGGAACGCCACCTCCTGCGCCGCTGGCACGCTATGCCGGGCCGCCAGCTCGGCCAAGGCCGCCGCCATGGCCGCCATCGGGCCGGACCAGTCGTTCATGCGCGTCTGGCGGAACAGCCGGGCGGTGGGGTACCAGGGGCTGTCCGTCCGATCGCGCATCCACCGCCAATCCGGCCGGTTGGAAATGAGCAGCCAGACCGGCTTGCCCAAGGCGCCCGCCAAATGGGCGACCGACGTGTCGACGGCGATCACCAGGTCCAGGTTGGCGATGGCCGCCGCGGTCTCGCCGTAGTCGCTCAGGCGTGTGGACAGGTCTGTTATCCGCCCGGCCGGCATCTGCCCCACGTCGGCCGCGCGCGGTCCCACCTGCAGGCTGTACCAGCGCACGCCGGGCACCATCCACAGGGGGATCAACGCCGCCAGCTGATGGATGGACCGATGACGGTCGCCCCGGTGGCCGGGATTGCCGGCCCAGACCAGCCCCACCCGCAGGCCGGGCGCGCGGGTGTCCGCATCCTCCGCCGCGAACCAGGCACGCCAGCGGGCCAAGGCCGCGGCGGGCGGTGTCATATAGGGAACCGCCGCCGGCACCGTCGCCAGCGTGGTGCCCAGCAGGTAGGGCAGGCTGAGCAAGGGGGCATGCACATCACAGGTCGTCGGCACCTCGTCGCCCACCAGCAGCGCGTCGATGCCCGGCACGCTGGCCACCAAATCCGCCAGGCTGCGCGGCGTGCGCAGCACGATGCGGGCCGGTGGGCCCGAGCGTCCCGGTCCGCCCCACCAGCGCCGGTCGGCATAGCGGCTGAACTGGATCAGGTCGCCCATGCCCTGTTCGGTATGCAGCGTCAGGGTGCGCCCGGTCAGGTCCTGGCCCGGGCGCCAAGCCCGTTCGGGCATCACGTCCCACAGCCGGGTCTCGTGCCCATCGCGCAGGCGCCACTCATATTCCGCCCAGCCTTCCTCCAACTGGCCCATCTGCAGGCAGGCCATGCCCAGGTTGACATGGGCGGTGACGAAATCGGGCTTGAGGGCGATGGCCCGGCGCAGCGAGGTCTGCGCCTCAGCCACCCGCCCGGCGTCCAGCAGCACGATTCCCAAGGTGTTGTGCATGTCCGCGTTACGGGGTGCCACCGCCAGGCCGCGGGCGGCGGCGGCGAGCGCCTCTCCGCTACGGTCCAATCCGTGGAGGGTGGCGGCCATCACGCCCAGCGCCAGCTCACTGTCCGGCTGCAGCACCAGCGCCCGCCGGGCCATGTCCAGCGCCTCCTCCAGGCGGTTCTGGCCCTGCAAGGCGACGGCCAGGCAAACATGGGCATCGATCGACTGCGGGTCGCGGGCCAGCGCGCCGCGCCCCAACGCCTCCACTTCCTCCCAGCGCTGCCGCTCCACCAGGCAGCCCGACAGCGCGTGGATGGCGTCGGACTGCCCGGGGTCCAGCGCCACGGCCTGCCGGAGCGAGTCGATGGCGGCGTCCAGCTCCTTCATGTCGCGCAGGGCCACGCCCAGGCAGGTATGGGCCAGGGCCAAATCCGGCCGCAGGGCAAGGGCACGGCGCGCCATGTCCGCCGCCTCCGCCAACGCGCCATCAGCCTGCAGCGCAATGCCAAGGTTGCACCAGTGCCCGGCGTCCTCGGGCGCCAGCTCCACCGCGCGCCGATAGGCGGCGATGGCGTCCCCCACGCGCCCAAGGCCACGCAGGGCGTTCCCCAGGTTGCCCTGGGCGTCGGCATAGTCGGGCGAGAGAGCCAGGGCCTGGGCGTAGGCGTCCAGCGCGGCCTGGGCGTGGCCCGCCGCGAGGTGGGCGTTGCCGATGGCATTCAGCTCGATCGCCTGGTCCCGCCGTCCGTCCGTCTCAGGCGGGCGTGGCTCCTCCTCGGCCGGCGGCGAGGGCGCCTGCAATTCCGCGGCCTGGCGGCGGACGGCCATGGCCTCGTCCTCGCGGCCCGCATCGGCCAGGGCGTTCCCCAGATTGACGAGCAGTTGGGGATTGCCCGGCTGGACGGCCACGGCGGCGCAGTAGACCTCGATGGCCTCGACCAGCTGCCCCTGGCGGTGCAAGGCCACCCCCAGATTGGCCAGCGCGGGCATGAAGTCCGCCCGCACGGCCAGGGCCCGCCGGAAGGCATCCACCGCCGCCTCGGCATAGCCCAGCTGCAGCAGCGCCACGCCCAGGTGGGTCCAGGCCGCGGCGTCATCCGGCGCCGCCGTCACGACCGCGCTATAGTGGGCTGCCGCTTCGGCCCACTGGCCCGCCAGCATCAATTTCCGGCCGTCGTCACTCACGCCCCGCCCCACCCCTAAAGCCGCCCCATCGGACGGCATCCTAAAACGAAAAAGGGCGCCGATGTCACCACCGGCGCCTTCTTACCCCCGAATGAACCGCGCCCGCATGCCGGGCGGGTCAGTCGAACGCCTCGTCCCAGCTGCCGCCGGTGGCGGCCTTGCTGTATTCCGTGGCGCGGTTTTCGAAGAAATTGGCATGTTCCACGCCGTTCAGCATGACGTCCATCCACGGCAGCGGATTTTTTTCCACGCGATAGATGGGCTGCAGCTCCAGCTGCACCAGGCGGCGGTCGGCGATCCAGCGGATGTATTGCTTCACATCCTCGGCCGTCAGGCCCTGCACGCCGCCCATCTCGAACGCCAGGTCGATGAAGGCATCCTCATGCGCCACGATGGTGGAGCAGGCGACGTAGAGATCCTTCTGGAAGGCTTCCGTCCAGATGTCCGGGTTCTCGGCCACGAAGGTGCGGAACAGGCGGATGGCGGACTGGGTGTGCAGCGTCTCGTCGCGCACCGACCAGGTCACGATCTGCCCCATGCCCTTCATCTTGTTGAAGCGCGGGAAGTTCATGAGGATGGCGAAGGAGGCGAAGAGCTGCAGGCCTTCGGTGAAGGCGCCGAACACCGCCAGCGTCTTGGCGATGTTGGCCGGATTGTCCACCGTGAATTCCTGCATGTAGTCGTACTTGTCCTTCATCTCCTTGTAATGGAGGAAGGCGGAATACTCGACCTCGGGCATGCCGATGGTATCCAGCAGGTGGCTGTAGGCCGCGATGTGGATGGTCTCGATGTTGGAGAAGGCCGAGAGCATCATCTGCACCTCGGTCGGCTGGAACACCGCCGCGTACTTCTTCATGTAGCAGTTGTTCACCTCGACGTCGGCCTGGGTGAAAAACCGGAAAATCTGGGTCAGCAGGTTGCGCTCGCCGTCCGACAGCTTCTGGCGCCAGTCCTTCACGTCGTCGGCCAGCGGCACCTCCTCCGGCATCCAGTGCAGGCGCTGCTGCGTCAGCCAGGCCTCATAGGCCCAAGGATAGCGGAAGGGCTTGTAGACGGGGTTCGGGGTCAAAAGCTGGCTGGGCACGGGCGAAATCCGTTCGTCTATACGTCGTTGGTGAAATAATCAGAACCAGCCTGACGACTTGGTCAGCGCCTCGAAGGGCGCCATCATCGCCGCCAGGAATTCATCGGCGGTCACTTTGCCGTCGTGATCGGCGTCCCACTTGTCGAACTTGCGCAGCGACTGGGCGCGCAACTCCTCGCGGGTCACCCGGAAATCGCTGTCGGTGTCGGCCGACATCACCGGATCCAGGCCCACCTGCAGGCGCACGCGGGAGCCCTGGTAGCTGGCGCCATCGGGTAACGCCTCCACCGAATCCGGCTGCACCGCGCGCTCCTGGGCGCCCAACAGGGGCGTCACCGGATGCGGCTGCGCCCGGAAGGGCTGGGTCAGGCGGTACTTCTCCAGCTCGGCCGAGGTGATGCTGCCATCGTGGTCCAGGTCGAACAGGTCGAAACTCCGGTCCGCGTCGGCAATCACCTCATCCCGGGTCAGCACACCGTCGTGATTGGCGTCCGTCTGGTGGAACCAGAGCATCAGCACCGCCTTGTACTGCAGCTGGCTGCCCGAGGGCGGCCCCAGGATCTGCCCCGACGGGCTGACCGGCACCAGCTGCAGGTAGGGATTCACCGGCAGGTCATGCCCCCCGCACCCCGCCAGGCCGAACCCCAGGGCGCCCGTCAAGGCCACCCTGGCCAGTGCCTTCACAACCCGCATGCGACTTCCCCGCCAGCATCAATGGACCGATCGAGGAAGACCGGCCCCTGGAGCCATCGATCGTCGATCAACGGCTCACTGGCAAGCCAGGCATTCCTCATAGTTGTTGGTTTCCACGGCCGCCGGGGCGCTGGCTTTCGCTTCCGTCTTCTTGGCCACGACGGCACCGATGTCGGCCTCCGCGCGCTGGATGGACATGGAGCGTAGATAGTAGAGGCTCTTCACGCCCTTCTTCCAGGCCTGGAAATGGATCTGGTGCAGGTCGCGCTTATGCACGTCGGCCGGCAGGAAGATGTTCAGGCTCTGCGACTGGCAGATGAAGGGCGTGCGATCGGCCGCATGCTCGATCAGCCAGCGCTGGTCCAGCTCGAACGCCGTCTTGAAGACATCACGCTCCAGATCCGACAGGAAGTCCAGATGCTGGACGGACCCACCGTTCAGGGTGATGGACGACCAGGTGTCCTCGTCGTTGCGGCCATAGGTCGCCAGCACCTGCTCCAGATGCTTGTTGCGCACCGAGAACGATCCCGAGAGCGTCTTGTGGTTGAAGGCGTTGGCCGCCGCCGGCTCGATGCCCGGCGAGGCGCCGCCGCAGATGATGGAGATGCTGGCGGTGGGCGCGATGGCGATCTTGTTGGAGAAGCGCTCCTCATAGCCGTAGTCGGCGGCGTCCGGGCAGGCGCCGCGCTCCCGGCCCAGCTTCAGCGATGCCTCGTCGGCCTGGCGCTTGATGTGGGCGAACATGCGCTTGTTCCACACCTTGGCCATCACGCCCTCGATGGGCAGGCCCTGGCTCTGCAGGAAGCTGTGGTAGCCCATGACGCCCAGGCCCACCGAGCGCTCGCGCATGGCGGAATAGCGGGCGCGCTCCATATCGTCCGGCGCCTTCGCGATGAAGTCGCTCATGACGTTGTCGAGGAAGCGCAGCGTGTCCTCGATGAAGGTGGGATGGTCCTGCCACTCCAGGAAATATTCCAGGTTCAGGGACGACAGGCAGCAGACGGCCGTGCGCTCCTTGCCCAGCTGGTCCAGCCCGGTAGGCAGCGTGATCTCGCTGCACAGGTTGGACATCTTCACCGACAGGCCGGCCAGCTTGTGGTGTTCCGGCATGGCGCGGTTCACATGGTCGATGAACAGCAGGTAGGGCTCGCCCGTCTCGATGCGGGCGGTCAGGATGCGGATCCACAAGGACCGCGCAGAGATGCGGCGGATGACCGAGCCGTCCTTGGGGCTGGTCAACGCCCATTCCTCGTCGGCCTCCACCGCGCGCATGAAGGCGTCGGGGATGACCACGCCGTGGTGCAGGTTCAACGCCTTGCGGTTCGGGTCGCCGCCGGTGGGGCGGCGCATCTCGATGAATTCCTCGATCTCCGGGTGCGAGACCGGCAGGTAGGTCGCGGCGGAGCCACGGCGCAAGGATCCCTGGCTGATGGCCAGGGTCAGGCTGTCCATGACGCGGATGAAGGGCACCACGCCGGAGGTCTTGCCGTTGCCGCCGACCTTCTCACCGATGGAGCGCAGGTTGCCCCAATAGCTGCCGATACCGCCGCCGCGCGAGGCCAGCCAGACGTTCTCGTTCCACAGGTCGACGATGCCCTTCAGGCTGTCGTTGCACTCGTTGAGGAAGCAGCTGATGGGCAGGCCGCGCGAGGTGCCGCCGTTGGACAGCACGGGCGTGGCCGGCATGAACCACAGCTTGGAGATATAGTCGTACAGCCGCTGGGCGTGGGCCGCGTCGTCAGCGTAGTAGCTGGCCACACGCGCGAACAGATCCTGGAAACTTTCACCGGGCAGCAGGTAGCGGTCGGTCAAGGTGGCCTTGCCGAAAGCCGTCAGCAGATCATCCCGGGAATGATCCACAACGACCGCCGGACGGTTAGCAACTTGAATCCTGCCGAAAACGTCTCCGTCCCGCATGACTTATCCCCAGGCTGTGTATGAATTGCGCTGTGGATAACCGAGGACCGGATACCACATCTAGCGGCAACGAGCGCTGATCCTACCAAATCGTGACAGTACGCCAACGGATTTTTTGTATCTCCGAAGGGCATTTTTCCGTTGCGTCGGAAAAGCCCAGGGATACTGCGGCCAGCATGGGGTATCCTGCCCGCCAGCCATGGTTAATGAGGGTGCGGACCTGCCCGAAAGGGGGCCGCCCGATGCCCTGGAGGGTCGCCTGATGTTCATCGCGTGCTCCAACCTCATCGTTCCCAACCCCCCTATATCTTGTGCCGGCATCGCGGTGGGGGACATAGATGGTGATGGGCGCTTCGATTTCGTCGTCACCTGCGCCGATGCGCCCAACCGCGTGCTGAGCTGGGACGGCGGCGCCCTGGTGGAGCATCCGGCGGGCCCCCTGGCCGATGCCAGCGCCTGCGCCCGGGCGGCCCTGTTCGCCGACATGGATGGCGACGGCCGGGAAGAGCTCTACATATTGAACGAACCCGTCGCGGCCGGCGCGCTGCCCACGCCGGACCGGCTGTTCGCCTGCTTCGGCAACCGCTGGGTCGACTTGGCCGCCCTGCCGGAGAACTTCGCCGCCGCCAACCGCGCGGCCGGCACGTCGCTGGCCTGCCTGGACCGCCACGGCACCGGCCGCTACAGCATCGTGGTCGGGGGCGAGGGCGTGCCCCTGCAGCTGTTCGAACTGGACCGCCGCGGCCGCCTGCACGAGGTGGCGGAGGAGGCGGGGCTGGACATCGAGGCCGACGCCCGGCTGTTGCTCGGATCCTGCCTCACCGGTTCACTGCCCGATCTGTTCGTCGGCTGCGCCAACGGCCCCAACCTGTTGTTCCGCAACCTGGGCGGCGGCCAGTATGAGGAGATCGCGGACGAGGTGGGGCTGGACGACCCCTTCGCCAACGCCAGCGCCGCCACCATCCTGGACGCCGACGGCGACGGGCTGGTCGATCTGCTGCTGGGCAACGTTCAGGGGCCGCAGCGCCTGTTCCAGCATCGCGCCGGCGGCGGCTTCGTCGACGTGGCGCCGGCGGAGATGGCGCAGCCGGGTCCGGTGCGCGCCGTCATCGCCGCCGATTTCGACAACGACGGCTATGAAGAGCTGTTCTTCCACATGCATGGCCAGCCCAACCGCCTGTTCGCCTGGCGGGAGGATCGATGGGTGTCCATCGACGTGGGCGACGCCGCCGAACCGGAGGGCCTGGGCACCGCCGCGGTGGTGGCCGATATCGACGGTGACGGCCAGTTGGAACTGCTGCTGGGGCATGGCGATGGTGAAGCCCAGCCCCTGTCGCTGTTCCTGGCATCCCCCACCGGCAACAACTGGCTGCGCGTCCTGCCCCTGACGGCCGGCGGCGCGCCGGCGCGGGGCGCCACCGTCTGCCTGACCGCCGGCGGCCGGCGGCAGCTGCGCAGCATCACCGGCGGGTCCGGGGGCCCCTATCAGCGCGAGCCCGTGGCCCATTTCGGCCTGGGTGACCTGACACTGGTCGATCTGCTCGACATCACTTGGCCGGACGGCGCCACACTGCGGGTGGAACAGCCCGACCTCTGCCGCCTGCTGGTGGTCCACCATCCCAGCCTGGGGCAGCAGCCGACGTGCTAGCTTTCGTTGCTCTCAAGCGCCAGCGGCCCCTTCCGGGGCCTTGGCTGATCGCTCACTTTTCAGAAAGTTCCGGCGCCCACCGTCCCGTGATTGTCGCTTCGCTCGGGAAAGCGGGCGCCGGTGACCTCTCCCAGGCCTAGGCCTGGTTGAGCAGCGAGGGGGCGACGCCCTTGGTCTGGCTGGCGGCGCCAGCGAGATCGCTCATCAAGGACTGGACGGCCTCCATCATGGCATCCATGGCGGTGGGGTTGTTCTCACCCTCAGGTCCGCCATGGCGGACCTCGATGGAGGTGCCGTCGGGCAGGTCGGCATGGAAGGTGTCGAGCGTGCGGGACTGTTGTGCGCCACCACCCGAGGCCGGATCGGCGGACGCCTGCTTCGACGGCTGCGCGCCGTCCTGGATGTCCACCTTGCTGAACGCCTTCACCATGTCTTCCAGCGAACTGAGCATTTGGGCGCTGAACCCGCTGAAACCGCCGCCGATATGCGCGATTCCGACAGAGAAGCCGTTGGGAAGGCTCACGCTCAGGGAATCGGTCTCGGTCTTCCCGTCGCCGAGCAGGCCGCTGAAGCTGGCCGACGGGTCGGCCGGGGCCCCGGCCGGGCCGCTCGCGCCGGGCTGGGTGGGCGTGAGGGGGGAATTGCTGATGTTGCTGATGGACATGGGTGACGCACTCCCAAGAAGAAGGTGTGCGCACGAACGCAACCATCGTGCCGATGATTGCAGAACTGCCAAACCCAGGCGTTTCGAGCAGAATTTTCCCGCAATAGGAAATTTATGCCCGGCATTTTCTACCTATAGGAAATACCGCCCCGGCAGAAACCGCCCCTTAGGATGAGGACACCATGACGGTGTGCCGGCGGGTGCGGCCCAAGGTCAGACCGTAGAAACGGGCCAGCATGACAGCGTAGGCCCCCCAGCCCACGCCATAAAGGCCGACGCTGACGACATAGCTGGCGGCGATCTCCACCGGATCGGTCAGGCGGCTGAACAGGGGGGTGACGAAGGCGGGCACCACCGTCAGCAGGCTAAGTGCCGTCAGCCGCACGGACAGGCCGCGCGTGGCGATCCAACCCAGGCGGAAAGAGGCGGCACCACCCACCGCCAGCGGCACCACCCCCACCATGAGGCGGCCGAAAATGCCCATCATGATCAGCACCAGCGGCAGGGCCACCAGCACGAACAGGCCGCCCGCCACCGATTCCGGCATCTCCATGCCCAGCGCCACCAGGGCGCCATCCAGCAGACGCAAGGAGGGCAGCAGGAAGACCAGCACCGGCAGGGCACTGACCATGGCCGCCAGCATCCACCCCAGATAAGCCAGTTCCCGCCGGCCCAGGCTGGGGCTGAGGAAGCCGACACCGTCATCGGCCTGCAACACCCAACGCGCCCACCAAACCTGCATGCGGATGAAGAACCAGGCGTTGAAGGCCATGGGAATGAGATGGAAGGGCAGGACCTCCGCCTCCCACGCCTCCTCCAGCGCAGGGTCCACCGGCCGGGGGTGGGTCAGCGCCAGGATGATATAGAGCACCATCATCACCAGGGCCGGCATGCCGGCGAAACGCACGGTGCGCCCGGGATCGGACAGCACCTCGCGGAACGCGGCCGCCGCCTCGTGCCACACCATCGGCTTGCGCCGCACATCCTCCATAACCAGCCAACCCTCGACTACCGTCCCGCCGCCCGGAGAATGCCGGATCGCGCCGGTCGTGGCGAAGCGTTATGTTGCCGCGCCCCGCCTGTGGCGGCGCCTTTTCCTCAAGGTCTATCCCAATGCCCTCTTCCCCAATGCCCTCGTTGCTAACCGTCCGTGCCGAGACCTTCCCCATCCGCGGCACCTTCCGCATCTCGCGCGGCGCCAAGACCGAGGCGTACGTGGTAGTGGCGGAGGTGACGGACGGGGCGGCCACCGGCCGGGGCGAATGCGTGCCCTATGCCCGCTACGGCGAAACGGTGGCCGGCGTGGTAACGGACCTGGAAGCGCTGGCGCCCGCCGTGGCCGCTGGCCTGACCCGGACGGAGTTGCAGCGCCGGCTGCCGCCGGGGGCGGCACGCAACGCCCTGGACTGTGCCCTGTGGGATCTGGAAGCCAAGCGCACGGGCGTCCCCGCCTGGCGCCTGGCCGGTCTGGCGGCAGCTCCCAGGCCGCTCGCCACCGCCTTCACCCTGTCGGTGGACACGCCGGAAGCCATGGCCGCCGCCGCCCGCGCCGCCGCCCATTGCCCCTTGCTGAAGCTGAAGCTGACCGGCGAGGGCGACCTGGACAGGGTAGCCGCGGTTCGGGAGAACGCGCCCCATGCCCGCCTGATCGTGGATGCCAACGAGGGCTGGAGCCTGGAGCAGCTGGATCGCTACGCCCCGGCGCTGGCGGCGCTGGGGGTGGAACTGCTGGAACAGCCCTTGCCGGCCGGCCGCGACGCCGACCTGGCGGGGTATCAATGCCCCATCCCGCTGGGTGCCGATGAGTCGGTGCACGGGCTGGATAGCCTGGAGGCCCTGGTCGGCCGCTATCAGGTGGCCAACATCAAGCTGGACAAGACCGGCGGCCTGACAGAGGCGCTCGCCCTGAAGGCGGCGTGCGAAGCGGCGGGCCTGCGCGTCATGGTGGGGTGCATGGTCGCGACCTCGCTGTCCATGGCTCCCGCCCACCTGCTGGCCCAAGGCGCGGCCTTCGTCGATCTGGACGGGCCCCTGCTTCTGGCCCGCGACCGAACGCCCGGCCTTCGCTACGAGGGCGCCACCGCGAACCCGCCGGCCCCTGCCTTATGGGGATAGGGAAAGCGATGCGCACCAATGGCTTATGAGGGATACCTTCCCCTTTGGCGTCGCCCCCGCCCCTCTGTCGAACGGCCTCCCCCTGGGGGCCTACGCCCAAGGGCGCACTTCGCTTTTGGCCTAAAAGAGGATTAACTCGGGGCCTGCCAAGTAAAACGTCTGGTTGGGGCCATGTTAAATCGAATTCTGGGCCGGGAACAGGGAGAGCAGCGGGAAGAATTGGCCCGTCTGCGCGCGGAAAACGCCGCCCTGAAGGCGGAAAACGCCTTGCTGAACCGCCTGTCGGCCCCCGCCCCCCTGCTGGCGTTCGTGCAGGACGACGATCTCCGCTACGTCTGGGCCAAGGGGCCCGTGGCGGCCTTCGGCCCCGGCGTGCTGGGCCTGACCGATCTGGACATCCGCAATGGCCGCGGCAAGAGCGCGGAGGGTTTCACCACCCTGCACGCCATCAAAGGCCGCATCCTGGAAACCGGCCGGGGTGAGCGGCACATGTTCCGCCTGGAAATCCCGGGGGAGACCGAAAGCCGGCTGTACGACCTGGTGCTGGAACCCCACCGCGAGCCGGATGGCAGAATCACCGGCGTCGTCGGCCTGGGCCTGGATATCACGGTGGAAACGGCGCGCCGTGGCGCCGTGGCCTTGGCCGAGGCGCAGGCGGTGAAGGCGGAAGCGGAACGGGCCAACCGCGCCAAATCGCGCTTCCTGGCCGCCGCCAGCCACGATCTGCGCCAGCCCTTCCAGGCCATGCGCCTGTTCCTGCATCTGCTGGAAACCCGCCTGACCGACGATCCCCAGCGCGACCTGGCGACCAAGCTGACGGAGTCGCTGGATGCCACTGAGGATTTGCTGAACGCTCTCGTGCAGATCTCCGCGCTGGAGGCCGCGACCGTCACGCCCACACCCACGCGCTTCGCCCTATCAACGGTCATGGAACGGCTGGCGGGTGAATTCCGTCCGCTGGCGGCCGCCAATGGCGTCAACCTGCGCTACATCCCCACCACCGCCCAGGTCAACAGCGACCCCGTCCTGCTGGACCGCATGGTGCGCAACCTGATCGTCAACGCCGTGCGCCACACCCGCAAAGGCGGGATCCTCATCGGCTGCCGGCGGCGGGGCACGACGGTGCAGCTGCAGATATGGGACACCGGCTGCGGCATCCCGGCCGACCAGCTGCCCTTCATCTTCGATGAGTTCTACCGCGGCGAGACCGCCGCCGGCACGCCCACGGCCCAGGGCGGGCAAGCCAAACGCGACGCGCAGCACGGCCTGGGCCTGGGTCTGGCCATCGTCAAGAAGACCGCCACCCTGCTGGGCCTGACGGTCACCGTCGTCTCCACCCCCAACCGGGGGTCCGGCTTCACCATCACGCTGCCGCTGGCCGAGACGGTGCGGGCGCCGGCACCCCGCCCGGTCCTGGTGACCGAGGTGCGGCCGGCGGCGGCCGCCCCCCCCGCGACCGAACCGGTCAAGGAGCCCACCCCCGGCCCGGCCCAGCATCCGGACGTGAAGGAGCCCGGCACCGCGGAACCGCCGGTGAAGGAGCCGTCGAAGGACCAGCCGCCCAGCGGTGTGCTGGTGGCCCTGCTGGAGGATGACCCGCTGCAGTTGGCGGCGCTGGAGGCCATGGTGGAGGATTGGGGCTGCGTTCCCCTGGCGGCATCCACGCCCGAGGCGCTTTTCGAGGGGCTGGACAAGACGGACGCGATCCCGCGCCTGGTCATTTCCGACAACCGCCTACCGGGCAACCGGCGCGGTATGGATGTCATCGCCGAGATCCGCAAGCGCTATGGCGGGGATGTCGGCGGCATGCTGGTGACCGGCGACACCGATCCCCAGCTGATGGAGCAAGCCACCGCCGCCGGCGTCGTGGTGGTGCACAAGCCCATCGCCCCACCCCGCCTGCAGCGCCTGGTGGTGGATGCCCTTCAGAACGGCACCGGGCAGGACGGCACGGGCGCCGGCCAAGGCCGCGCCCCCGCCCCGCCGTCCCCCGGGATCAGTCCCGGAAGTTCTCGTATTGCAGCGGCTGCTCGATCTTGAGGCCCTTCACCAGACGGATGGCGTCCTGAAGGTCATCGATCTTCTTGCCGGTGACACGCAGCTCATCGCCCTGGATGGCGGCCTGAACCTTCATCTTGCTGTCCTTGATGGCCTTGACGATGGTCTTGGCCAGTTCCTTGTCGATGCCCTGCTTCACCTTGACCTCCTGGCGGCGGGCGTCGCCGGCGGCGCGCTGGTCGTCGCTCCAGTCCAGGCAGCCCACGTCCAGCTTGCGCCGGGTCAGGTGCACCTTCAGCATTTCCTGCATCTGGGACAGCTTGGGCGCGTCATCGGCCACGATGGTGATGACGTCGTCCTTGTGCTCGATGGTGCACTTGGCGCCCTTGAAGTCGAAGCGCTGGCCCAGTTCCCGCACCACGCCCGCCACGGCGTTGTCCACCTCGGCTTTGTCGGTCTTGGAAACGATGTCGAAGGACGGCATGGCAGTCAGGCTCCCGCATGAACGATGATGGAATGGCGCCGCGATGGCGGCGCGCCTTCCCCGGTTCTAGCACGCCCCTTTGACGGGGCACACCCCCGGGGCGGCGGCGGGGGCCATGCGGCGGCTTGGGGCCGGCCGGGGCCGTCATCCGGCCGCAACACCTGCCCATGTTTCTCGAGCCTCCCCCCAAGATTTTGTTGCGATACGGCATGGTGCGGGTCAAACATACCGCATGCGGAAAGGTCTGGGCTTTCCGGGCGCGGCGCATGCATCGCATGGTTGCGTCGCGGAACGGCACCGCACGCCAAAGCACGATTCTCAAGCAGTTCATTCGGGCGGATTTAGTCTCATGGATCGCAGGGCCATCCTCCGGCTTGCCGTCGGAATACCGTTCCTGGGCGTCGGCGGTCTTGTCCGCCCAGGACAGGCCGAGCATCTGATCAACGTGGCCGCGCGTCCCACCGCGCTGCGGGCCCCCCGGCTGGTGATGATCGATCCCGGCCACGGCGGCAAGGACCCCGGCGCCATCGGCCACGAAGGCACCTATGAGAAGGACGTGACGCTGGACCTGGCCAAGGAATTGGCCCTGCAACTGCGCAAGACCCAGGGCCTGAACGCCGGCCTGACGCGGGAAGATGATCATTTCCTGGAGTTGGGGGAGCGGGTGGACGTGGCGCGGGAGGCCAAGGCCGACCTGTTCCTGTCCATCCATGCCGACAGCGCCCCCAACGCCAACGCGCGCGGCCTGTCGGCCTATACCCTGTCGGAAAAGGCGTCGGACGCGTTTTCCCAGGCGCTGGCCGACAAGGAAAACTACGCCGACCGCCTGGGCCTGGACCTGAAGCACACCAAGCCGGTGGTGGCCGACATCCTGATGGACCTGGCCACCCGCCACACCAAGGCGGCGTCGCTGGCGGCGCGCCAAGGCATCGTGCACGGGGCGGGACGCGACCTGCGTCTATTGGAAAACCCCATGCGTTCCGCCAACTTCGTGGTGCTGAAGGCGCCGGACATCCCGTCCGTGCTGGTGGAGACCGGATTCCTGTCCAACCGCCAGGACGAGGCGCTGCTGCGCGACCCTGCCCAGCGCAGACGCATCGCCGGCATCCTCGCGCGGGAATTGGCGACGCTGCTCGCCTCCCCTACTTTCGCCTGATTTCCGCCATAGCCTGCCGCCGCGAATTTCTGAAAAACAGGGACCAGGGCACCGTTCATGACCTCCGCGACCATCATCGGCCAGCGCCGCCCCGTCACCGGCCCCCTCCTTCTGCTACTGGCGGGCATGGGCGCGCTTCTGGCCGGGTGCCAGTCCCCGGGCCGCGAATCACCGGAGCTGGCGCGCCAGCGGGCGGAGGCCGCCGCCGAGGCGCCCGCCGTGCCCGATGGCCAGATCGATGAGCAGATTCACCGGCTTTGGAAGGAAAAAAGCCCGGAGATGAACAGCCGCCTGAACGTCACGGTCGACCGGGGCGAGGTGCTGCTGACCGGCAACGCCCGCGACCCTGATATGCGGGTGGATGCGGTGCGCCTGGCCTGGCAGGCCGATGGCGTGCGCAAAGTTCTGAATGAAATCAAGATCGCGGACGAAAGCAGCCTGTCCGACAGCGCCACCGACGCCTGGATCAGCACCAAGCTGTGGGCGGCCCTGCTGCTGGACGGGCAGGTCAGGTCCAGCAACTACAGCATCGAAACCGTCAACCAGGTGGTCTACATCATGGGCGTCGCCCGTAGTGGGGTGGAGCTTGAGGCCGTGCTGCAGCACGCCCGCGAACTGCCCCGCGTCCGCCAGGTTGTGAATTATGTCCGTCGTTGAGCGTGTTGCCGTGGGTGTTGTTGGTCCTCTGGGTCGTTTCCTGGCTCTTTCTGTCCTGGCCGTGACGCTGGCCCTGACGCCGGGGGCGCCGGCCGGTGCCCAGCCCATTCCCGGGCTGGCCGGCAACCAGACGCTGCCCGACGCCCAGGCCATGGCCAATCGCCAGTTCGTCCAGGCGATGGAGTCCATCAAGAAGGCCGACCAGAGCTATGATTTGCAGGAGCAGACCAAGCTGCTGCTGCAGGCGGACAAGCTCCTGTCCAACATCCTGGTGCAAAGCCCGGAAAGCCCCCTGGCGGTGCAGCTGTCCACCAATCAGTTCGTGGGCGACTTCGACTACAATGACTTCAAGTCCCGCATCCGCAGCCTGGCCTGTAACGATGCCCAGTCCACGGGCTGCTTCCTCTACCGTATCGAAGGGCTGATCCAGCCGGTGGACTATCCCATCACCGCCCCGCGCTGGGATTGGCTGTCGCTGGCGGTCGCCCATTACCACCTGGGCGACAAGGAACGCACCAAGCAGATCATCGCCCCCTTCATCGCCGCCTTCCGCCGCGCCCCGCCGGTGACGGACACCGGCCGTGACCTGTTCCTGGGCCGCGCCCTGTCGCTGACGGGCGAGGTGGACATGGCCTTGGACATCACCCGGCGCATCAACGACTGCTCCACCCGCATCTACAACCTGACCGACATCAGCCAGGCGCTGATCTGGAAGGGGGACAAGGGCCAGGCGGGCAAGCTGGTGGAAGAGGCGGCGGAATATGCCCAAGCCAACAACTGCGCCTGGGAACTGGGCCTGGTGGCCGAAGGCTTCTACAAGGCCGGCAACGAGGCCCGCGCCCACACCATGTTCCTGAACACGGTGGAGGAGCAGTTCAGCCGCTTCAAGGACCGCAAGGGCAATTGCTGCGCGCCGGAGCTGGCGGTGGCCGCCGGCGACCTGGGCGACCCCAACCTGGCGCTGGGCCTCTTGCGCACCGTGCAGCAGGAAAGCCCCTGGACCATCCCCGCCGTGCTGGGCCGCCTGGGCGCTCGCGGCGAGATGCAGCTGGCCACCACCTATGCCGAACAGGTTCAGGACACCGACATCAAAGCGGAAACCTTCGTCCAGCTGATGGCCGACGCGCTGAAGACCGGCGACCGCAAGCAGGCGGAGGCCCTGTCCGGCCGCATCGACAAGCTGCTGTCCGCCGGGACCGACCCCAAGCCCCTGATCCTGGCCCAACGGGCCCGCGCCGACAAACTGCTGTTCAAGGACCAGCGCTGGCGCAACACCTACCTGGCCGGCCTGTCGGCGGCGGAACGCAGCAACAGCGGCGACACCCAGCGCAAGGACATCGCCGTGCCCATGCTGGCGGCACTGGTGGAGATCGAGACCGGCACGCCAATGCTGCAGTAACGAAAAAGCCCCCGGAGCACCGCCCCGGGGGCTTTTCCTTAAGCCCACCTCACCCGGCCGTGCGCCGCGCCTCATAGGCCCGCAGATGGGTGGTGGCCAGGGTCAGCAGGGGCAGGTCCAGGCCCAGCTCCCGGCCCCGGCGCAGCATGTCGCCGACGATATGCTCACCCTCCGTGGGGCCGCCCTTCTCGATGTCGCGCATCATCGAGGCGGACAGGCTGCTGTCCTCCTTGGTCAGGTGATAACGGGATTCGGCATCGCGCTCGGCACTGGGCGGATGGCCGGCGGCGGTGGCGACACGAGTGCACTCCTCCAGCAGGCCGGTGATGAAGGCCAGGCCATCCGGCGCCTTAAGGATGGCGCCGATGGGGGCCCGCATCAGGGTGGTGCTGCCCGCCAGCGTGGCCAGGAAATAGAACTTCTCCCACATGTCGTGGACGATGTCCGGGCTGTTGACCACGGTGATGGGGCACTTGGCGTAGGCCTGGGCCAGCGCCTCGGCCAGGGGCGCCTGGACCGGTTGGCGAGCGCCGAAGGTCAGGCGATTGAAGGCGTGCAGGTGGCGGATGGTGCCGTCCGGATCCATGGTGATGGTCAGGTGGCACAGGCCGCCCATCACCCGCTCCGCCCCGAAGGCGGCGTCCAGCCGGTCCAGGTGGTTCAGGCCGTTCAGCACCGGCAGGATGCGCGTCTCCGGCCCCACGGCCGGGCGTATGGTCTCGATGGCCGCGTCCAGGTCGTATGCCTTGCACGACAGCAGCACCAGGTCGAAAGGCTTGCTGACGCGGGTCACCGCCTGCACCGGGCTGATGATGTTGCCCTGGGGGCTGACCACCACCAGGCCGTTTTCCATCAGCTGGGCATGCCGCTTGGGCCGCACCAGGAAGGTGACGTTCTCCCCCGCCTGCATCAGGTGGCCGCCGTAGAAACCGCCGGTGGCACCGGCGCCCAGAACCAGGACACGCATGGTCATCGCTATCATCCCTTCTCGTTCCCCGGCCATCGCCAGGCCTAGTCCTTTTCCGCCAACCAGCCGGCCGCCTTCAGGCGAGGCAGGGCAGTGCGGCTGACCGGCACCACCGTTCCGTCGCTGAGGCGCAATTGCGCCGCCTGGCCACGCACCGTGGCCTCCGCCACCGCCGCGCGCGCCACCCAGAAGGAGCGGTGGACCTGCATCCCCAGCCCTTCCCCCAGTTCGGCGATGGCGTCGCGCAGGCGCATCAGCACAAGCTCGGCCCCGCGATCGGTGTGGATCCGCAGATAGTGGTCCTCCGCCTCCAGCGCCAGAAGCCGTGCGTCGCAAAGACGCGGGCAAGCGCGGGCCAGAAAGGCCGCCGCCACGTCGGGGTCCGGTTCCGGCGCCACCGCAGGCGCCACCGCAGCCAGTGGGAATGCGACCGGCTCGGGCGCCGGTGCCGTGGCCAGGGGCGCCAGCGGGTCCCGGCGGCCCAGGATGACGGCGAAGACCATGCTGGTCACGATCACCTGCGGCCAGGTGCGCCAGAAGTGCAAGGCGCCGAGGGGAACCTTGGCGCACAGGCTGAACAGCAGGATGATCCACAGCGTGGCGGGCAGCGAGGCGATCAGCGCCGACAGCGCGCGCCGCTGCCAGGCGGGCCAGGCGGCCGCGATGGGCCAGCGGCGCAAGCCCGCATGGGCCGTCCGCGCCATGGCCGCGATGCCCAAGGCCGACGCGCACCAGAAGACCACGCGCGACACGCTGTCCATGGACAGGAAGGTGCCGTAGGGCCCGAACATCGCCAGCACCAGGGACAGCGCCACGACGCCGCCCCAACTGCGCACCCAGTCGGGCAGGTCGAAGGCGACGATGCCGGCAAGGCTGCCCGGCGGCCGCTTGTCCGCGACCCCGGCGTCCGCCCCCTGCTGCACCCCGCGTTCCGCCGTCAAGACCGGCCTCATCCGTTCGCGCTTCGTGAACGGCCTTTACCAGCCACTCACGAAATCCGTCAAGCGGACCGCGAAGGGAGCGTTGCCGGGGAAGGGCAGTCCGAGTGAAGGCTAGGCCCATCAATCACTTGGAACACGCCGCCTGGCGCAACATCCCGGAGCCCGCCCCGTCATGGAAATCCTCTCCCGCATCATCAGCCACACCCCCACCTGGATCTTCGCGCTGTTCGCCTTCCTGGTGTTCATGGGGGCGCGGCGCCTGCGGACCACGGTGCAGCAGACCGGCCGCGTCTGGCTGATCCCCGGCGTCTTCATCATCTGGGGCCTGTATGGCCTGGTCACCCGCCCCGGCCCCCTGGGCCCGGTGCTGCTGGACTGGGCCGTAGGCGCCGTCATCGGCCTGGGCCTGGCCAGCCTGACCACCGTCCGGGTGGAGGTGGACCGCGAGCGCGGGCTGGTGCGCCAGCCGGGCAGCTGGGTGCCCCTGGTCCGCAACCTCTTCCTGTTCGGGTCCCACTACGTCCTGAACGTCCTGGCCGCCGCGCGCCCCGACCTGCATGACACCGCCACCGCCCTGGACATCGGCGTGTCGGGCTTCAGCGTCGGCTACTTCGCCGGATGGTCCTGGGGCTTCATCCAGTGCTACCGCCGCGCGCCGGAGGTGGTGCTCGCCGCCAGCTGACGGGCGACCCCAAAACAAAAGCGGCAGGAGGCCTCCCCTCCCGCCGCTTTCGGTTTTTCCAACAGCGGGCCTGAGCCTCACCCCACACTCTTCCCCGTGCAGCTGGCGTACAGGGTTTCCACCACCTGGCGGCTGACGTCGCGGGTGATGAAGACGATGCGGCTGCGGTGGTCGTCGCTGGGCCAGGCGTCCAGCTGCACCGGGGGGTGGAACAGGTGCTGGACGCCGTGGATGACGATGGGCTGGTCGCTCTCCACCACGTTCAGCACACCCTTCACCCGCAGCACGTCGGGGCCGCGCAGGCGGGCCAGCGTCTCCAGGAAGCCCACCAGCTCATCCCACACCAGGGGCTGGGTGAAGGTCAGGCAGAAGGCGCCGATGGCCTCGTCATGGCGGTTGGGGTCGTGATCATGGTCCTCATGCTCGCAATGGCCGTGATCGTGGTCGCAGTCGGCATGGTCATGGCCGTCGTGATCGTGATCATGACCGTGGTGATGGTGATCATGATGGTGCCCGTGGTCGTCATAGGCCTCCGCGCGCAGCCAGCGCTGCACGTCCAGGCTCTTGGTCTCCGGATTATAGAGGCCGGCGTCGAACAGCAGCACGGGCAGCGCCTCGTCCGTCTGGGCGTCCACCACCAAGGCGGCGGGGTTCAGCTCCTTCAGCCGGTGCTTCAGATAATCCACCGCCTCCGGTGTCGCGATGTCGGTCTTGGTCAGCACCAGCCGGTCGGCCACCGCCGCCTGCTTCAGGCTTTCCTCCTGCGCGTCCAGCTGCCCCATGCCGTGGACGGCGTCCACCGTGGTCACCACGCCGTCCAGGCGGAAGCGGGCCGCCACCAGCGGGTCGGTCATCAGGGTGTGCAGGATGGGCGCCGGGTCGGCCAGGCCGGTGGTCTCGATCACCACGCGGTCGAACTCCGGCACCTCGTCGCGCAGGCGGCGCAGGTACAGGTCACGCAGGGTGTCGGCCAGGTCGCTGCGGATGGTGCAGCAGATGCAGCCCGAATCCATCAGCACGGTGTTCTCGTCCGCCTTGGCCACCAGCAGGTGGTCCAGCCCGACCTCGCCGAACTCATTGATGATGACGGCGGTGCGGGCCATGCGCGGGTCGCGGATGATGCGGGACAGCAGCGTGGTCTTGCCGCTGCCCAGGAAACCGGTCAGGACGGAGATGGGCAGGCGGGCGGCTGAGACAGCGGTCACGGCAGGCGTTCCTTGAAGGTCATCGTTGGATCAGGCGGCGATGGTCAGGCCGCCGCTTGGCAGGCCGGGCAAAGGCCGAGGACCTCCACCGTCTGGCGCACGGCGTGGAACCCACGGGCGGCGGCGCCGTTGGTGATGGCGTCGGTCACGGCAGGGTCGTTCAGCTCGGTGGCGTCGCCGCAGCGCTCGCACACCAGGAACTGGCCGGCATGGCTCTGGCCCGGCTCGGGGCAGCCGACATAGGCGTTCAGCGATTCGATGCGGTGGACCAAGCCCTGTTCCACCAGGAAGTCCAGGGCGCGATAGACGGTCAGCGGCGCCACGCGTTTGCCGTCTACCGCCATCTCTTCCAGGATGGCATAGGCGCCCCGCGGCTTGTGGCTGGACCACACCAGTTCCAGCACCCGCTCGCGCAGGGTGGTCAGGCGGGCGCCGCGCGCCTCGCACAGGCTGTGCGCCCGGGTCAGGGCGTCGCCGACGCAGGCCTTGTGGTCATGGGCCTTATGGTCATGACCCTGGGACACTTCGCCACCATGGACATGCGGGCTAGGGCTTTGGGTAGCCACCGGCATTGTTGCTAGCCTTTCTCGAACTGCCATTTCAGGCGAACCATAGCACGGAAGGAAGGGTGTCCGGTTCTTCCGCGTAAACCAAATCATGTTACCGTTCGTATCGGCCCAGAGAACTCGTATCGGCAGAGAATATGGCACCCGGCTGGGCCGAAGCCAGGGCACCACCGCATCGAAGGGAAGCGCGATGCCACATGACACCCTTGCTCCGATCGTCGCCGGACGCGCTCGCCGCGCCGGCGTGGCGTTGGCCCGCGCGGCGCTGATTATTGGCGCCACCTTGATATGGGGCGGCCCACCGGCCCGCGCCAGCACCGCGACACCGCCCGAGCGGGAGGACGCCCCGGCGGCGATGCCGTCGACCCCCGGCACGACGGTGGAACGGTCGCTGGACTTCAGCGCCCATTACGGCCGCGACACGCCCCTGGGCCACCACCGCGTCACGGTGGCCAAGGCGGCCAACGGCGACACGGTCGTGGATGTCGATATCCGTTTCGAGGCCAAGCTGCTGATGATCACGGCCTACCGCTATCATCATGTCAGCCATGAGGTGTGGCATGAAGGCCGTCTCGCCGCGCTGGAGAGCAGCACCGACGACAACGGCGAGAAGGACTGGGTGAAGGGCCATGCGGTGGAAGACGGGTTCGCGGTCGAAAGCTCGCACGGGGCGGTGACGGCGCCGGCCGACATCATCCCCACCAGTTATTGGAACCCGGCCATACTGACGGCGTCGCGCCTGCTGGACACCATCCGGGGCGTGGTCATGGACGTGAAGGTGGAACGCCAGGGGCAGGAGATGATCCGCGCCGACGACGCCACCGTGGCCGCCACGCACTATAGCCTGGGCTTCATCACCAACCCGCCGCCCGCCACCAGCCGGGTGGACTTCTGGTACGACGATTCCGGCCACTGGCTGAAGCTGGCCTTCCATGCCAGGGGGCACGACGTCGCCTATGCCCTGCAGGGACCGTCCAACACCAGCGCGCTGGTCGCCTCCCCCTCAGGGACGGAAGCAGGCCCGCCCGCCCCCGAACGGCGGGACTGACCAGGGACCGAAAGCGCTTGCCCGCCCCCGCCACCCGTCGCTAAATGCCGGGCCATGAGCACGGACACCGCCGCCATGGCCCCGCCCCCCGCCTCTTCTTCCGCTGGCCCCTTGGCCATCGTCCGCACCCCTGCGGACCTGCGCGCCCGCGTCGCCGCCTGGCGCAAAGAGGGGCTGCGAGTCGGCCTGGTGCCCACCATGGGCGCCCTGCATGAGGGGCACCTGACCCTGGTCAAACGCGCGCGCGAACTGGCCGACCGCGTGGTCGCCAGCGTGTTCGTGAACCCCACCCAGTTCGGGCCCAATGAGGACTTCAGCCGCTATCCCCGGGATGAGGCGGGTGACGCCCGCCTGCTGGCCGGCGCCGGCTGCGACCTGCTGTACGCGCCGGGGGTGGAGGCCATCTATCCGCCCGGCTTCACCACCACGGTGGATGTCGGGCCGGTGGCCGTGCCGCTGGAGGGCCACTTCCGCCCCGGCCATTTCCAGGGCGTGGCCACGGTGGTGACCAAGCTGCTGTTGCAGGCCCTGCCTGACGTCGCCTGCTTCGGGCAGAAGGACTACCAGCAGCTGGCCGTCATCCGCCGCCTGGCGGCCGACCTCGACATCCCGGTGCGCATCGAGGGCGTGCCCACGGTGCGCGAGGCCGACGGCTTGGCCCTGTCGTCCCGCAACCGCTATCTCTCGGCGGAGGAACGGCAGCAGGCCATTGCCATCAGCCGTGTCCTGAACCAGTTGCGCGACACCTTGGGTGATGGCAGCCGGCCCGTGGCCCCGGCCATCACCCAGGCGACGGAAACACTGACGGCCGCCGGCTTCACCCGCATCGATTATGTGGCGGTGGTTGACGCCGGGACGCTGGCGCCGCTGGAGCGGGTGGACCGCCCCGCCCGCGCCCTTGTCGCCGCCTTCCTGGGCCGCACCCGCCTGATCGACAACCTGGCGCTGGGGCCGGACACTCCCTGATCGCCCTTTTAAGGCGACAAGCGGCTGGTGGAGGTCGTGACCCAGCCCTGGTCGCGCATGCACGCCAGCACGGCGTCGTGGGCCCGGCCCACGTGCCAGTCGGAAATGGGATAGCCCCGGCCCGAGTCCAGGTCCGCCAGGCGCTCAGGGTCGTTGGCCGCGACGCAGGCGCGCAGGGTCTCAGGAAAATGCTGTTCCTTTTCCCGCACCAGGGCCTGCTGTTGCGCCAGCGAGGGGTGGTCGCGGGTCAGCAGGGCCATGTCCACGTTCCAGCGCCGGTCACCCGTGTAGGCGCATGCGGCCAGCGCCAGGCACATCCCCATCATCACCAGCCGCCGCATCGCCATCCCCTCACACCGCCGCGATATAGCCCATCGCCAGCAGCCACACCGTGGCCAGCAACAGGGATAGCACGGTCATGGGCACGCCGCAGCGGGCATGGTCGCGGAAGCCCAGGGTCACGCCCACCGCCGCCGCCCGCTCCACGGTGATGATGTTGGCCAGGCTGCCGGGCAGCAACAGGTTGCCGGCCAGGGTGGAGAACAGGGCCAGGGCGTACAGCGCCCCCTCCGGCGGGTGGGCCCACACCTTCATCAACAGCACCACCGCCGGCACGTTGCCGATGCTGTTGCTGGCCAGGACAGAGAAGGCGCCCAGGAAGGGCAGCCGGTCCAGCGCCAGGCCAGACGCCGCCAGCTGATCCACCAGCTGGCCGGGAAGCCCGGTGTCGGCCAGGGCGCCCGTCAGGATGAACAGGCCGGCGAACAGGGCCAGCAGGTGCCAGTCGACCAGGCCCAGCATGTCACGGCTGGCGAAGCGGCGGCTGACCAGCATGCAGCCGGCAATGCCCAGCACCGCGACGTCGCGGGGAAAGGGCGTGGTGAAGGCCACCAGCAAGACCACGACCCCGATCAATCCCTTGGACAGCTGCCAGGCCCGGGGCGCGTCCGGGGGTCCTTCTTTACGATCTACAAGGGCCTGGGCCTGGCCGTCCGACAGGCGCCCCCGCCACACCCGCGCCACCACCCAATAGACGATGACCAGCGACAGGAAGGCGGGCACGCCGCAGGCGAACAGGAAGCGCCAGAATCCCAGGTGGCCTAGCTGGCCGATGAGGATGTTCTGCGGGTTGCCGATGACAGTGGCGGCGGACCCGGCGTTGGCGGCCCCCGCCAGGGCGATGAGATAGGGCCGCGCGTCCAGCCCTCGCGCCCGCAGGCCTGCGCACAGCAGCGGCGTCATGGCGAAGACCACCACGTCGTTGGCCAGCAGGGCGGACAGGCCGCCCGCCACCACCACCACGGCGGCCAGCAGCGCCTCGGGCCTCCACGGCACGTTGGCCAGGCGCCACGCGCACCAGTCGTAGAAGCCCGACAGCGCGAACTGCGCCGACAGGATCATGAGCCCCAGCAGGATGAACAGGGTGGGGAAGTCGATGGCCTTGATGGCCGCCCCCTCGGTCACCGCGCCCGCCACCAGCAGTACGATGGCCCCCAGCATGGCGATGCCGGTGCGGTCCACTTTCAGCCGGGGCAGGTGGCCTATGGCCATGCCCAGGTAGACGACGGCGAAGGTGACGATGATCAGCAGAGTCATGGGGCGAAGCGCTACAGCGCGGGCGCCCGAGCGGCAAGCGGGAAATAGGCCTAAGGAATCAGGCAGATGTGTTTAGGCCGCAGCCTCGGCGCCCTTCTTGGGCGTGGCCAGCGCCGCCATGTCCACCTGCATGCCCTCGCGCGCGGCGAAGCACTGCGGCCATTCCTGCTGCGCCTCGGCCTCGATGGCCTTCATGCGGACATCGTCATGGTCGGGATCATGGTGGAACAGGCACAGGCGGCCCACGCCGGCAGCCTGGGCCAGGCGCACGCCTTCGCGCCACGTTGAATGGCCCCAGCCCCGGCGGCCGGCGAATTCCTCATCGGTATAGGAACAGTCGTATGCCACCAGGTCAGCGCCCTGGATCAGGCCCAGGACGTTGGCATCCATGCGGTCGGGGTCGTGCTCGGTATCGGTGACGTAGCAGAAGCTGCGCCCGTCATAGTCGATGCGATAGCCGGTGCCGCCGCCCGGGTGATTCAGGCGGGCGGTGTGGACGGTGATGCCGTCGCCCAGATCCAGGGTGGCGCCGGGGCGGAAATCCTCGAACACCAGCGAGGCGCGCAGTTTCTGCAGCGGCACGGGAAACAGGCAGGAATCCATGGGCTTTTCCATGACGGACTGGATGCAGTGCGCACCCTGGCAGTGGCCCGCCATCACCCGCATGGAAAAGTCAGTGTTGTAGCACGGCTCGAAAAACGGGAAGCCGTTGATGTGGTCTATATGGGTGTGGGTCAGCAGCAACGTGACATCGTTGATGCCGCGTGCGCGCAGGCTCTTGCCCAGCGACCGCAGGCCGGTGCCGGCATCCAGTACGAGCGTCCGGTCGCCCGCTGTCACCTCGATACAGCTGGTGTTGCCACCATACTCAAGATGACTGGCCATCGGACAGGGGACAGTCCCGCGGACGCCCCAGAAGGTAACGGTGAAACCCATAAACCAAAGCCCCGAATTCCATCGCGGCCAAGCTAACCCGTCCTTGAACACCGGTCTGTGACGTCTCGCACAGGAAGGGACGCGCTTGGGCACAAGTGCACAGGGATTGTCAAGTGATGTTCGCCCCGCGAACGCACAACCACACTTTAAGGGGTACCCTTTCCAGCGGGAAAGCCCCCTTGAAATTCAGGCCCTCATCACCGTTTCACCGGCGGCGGGGACGCAGGCGATGGTCCAGCCGCTCATCATCCAGGCCGGCCGGCTCTTGATGGATGGTAACCTCGGCATTGGGAAAGGCAGCGCGCAGGGATGATTCGATCTCATCCGTGATGTCATGCGCCTCTGTCAGCGTCAGATGGCTGTCCAGCTCCAGGTGGAACTCGATGTGCTGGCCCAAGCCGGTGGAGCGCGTGCGCAGATCATGCAGGCCGCGCGACGCCGGATGGGCGTTCACCAGATCGGCAACCCGGGTGCGGTCGACGTCGGGCAGTTCACGGTCCATCAGCACGTCCAGCGCCGTGCGCGAGATGCCGACCGCGCCCCAGACGAGGAAGGCGGCGATGCCCAGGCCGAACAGGGGGTCCCAGAAGGCCTGGCCCGTCCAGCGGCCCAGCAGCAGCGAGACCATGACGGCGGCGTTCAGCAGCATGTCGCCGCTGTAGTGCAGGCTGTCCGCGCCAATGGCCAGCGAGGCCGTGCGGCGGATGACCCAGCGCTGGAACAGCACCAGCACGAAGGTGAGCGCGATGGCGGCGGCCATGACCCACAGGCCCACGCTGATGTCGCCCACCGGCCTGGGTTCGAACAGCCGGCTCAGCGATTCGTATCCCAGGAACAGGGCCGATCCGACAATGAAGGCGGACTGGAAGAGGGCCGCCAGCGGTTCCGCCTTGCCATGGCCGAAACGGAAGGCGGAATCCGGTGGCTTCAGGGCCCGGGCCACGCTGATGAGGGTGATGACGGAGGCCAGCGCGTCCACGCTACTGTCGATCAGCGAGGACAGGATGCTGACGGAATTGGTGGCCAGATAGGCGCCGAACTTGCCGGCGATGAGGATGGCGGCCACGGTGACGCTGGCATAGGTGGCGCCGCGGCGCCACCGTCCGTCCGCATCGCCCTCCCCCGCACCGTCGGGCGATTCAGCTTGCACCTTGGCCGTCACATTCATGGGTAGAGGCGTTCCGTCGTCCAGCCCTTGTCCTCAGCATCCCGAGTATAGACCAAGCGGTCGTGCAGGCGGAACTCCCGATCCTGCCAGAACTCCATCCGCACCGGGGTGACCCGGTAGCCGGACCAGTGCGGCGGGCGGGGAATGTCGCCCTCGCCGAAGCGCGCCGTCTCTTCCGCCACGCGGCGTTCCAGGGTCGCCCGGCTGTCCAGCGGCTGCGACTGCGCCGACGCCCAGGCGCCGATCTGGCTGCCGCGCGGCCGCACGCGGTAATAGTCGTCGGCCTCCTGAGCCGTCACCGGGCTGACGCGGCCGTCCACCCGCACCTGGCGGCGCAGGCTTTTCCAGTGGAAGCACAGGCCGGCAACGGGATGCGCGGCCAGTTCGCGGCCCTTGCGGCTGAGGGTGTTGGTGTAGAAGACGAAGCCGCCGTCATCCAGGCCCTTCAGCAGCACGATGCGCACCGCCGGGATGCCGTCGGCGCCGATGGTGGCCAGCGACATGGCGTTGGGGTCGTTGGGTTCGGTCCGCGATGCCTCGTCCAGCCAGGACTGGAAAAGCGTGTAAGGATCGGGTGCGACAACAAAATCCATGGTGGTAATCCGTGTCATAGATATGCCGGAATTGCCGCCTACCATACGCCACACTACATCCTTGTCCACGCAGGACGCCGCATGGACGACCCGCACGCCATCTTGTGATTTTGGGGTTGGTTGATTGCCCCAGGTCATTGGCGGATGCCCTGATAAGGGGTAGACGCGGGGTATGGTCAGGGATGCGGGACCGGATTTGCGCAAAGCCAGGCCGCCAGAAAGGCGCGGCCGCAGGAGAGGAAAGAAGGACTAACAACCATGAAGAAAGTCATCATCGCGTTGATGGCGTCCAGCGTCCTGTTGAGCGCGTGCGACACCACCGGGGGCAAGAACCAGACGGTGGGCATGCTGGGCGGCGCGGCCGCCGGCGGCCTGATCGGTTCCCAGTTCGGCCACGGCGGCGGCAAGCTGGCCTTGACCGGCCTGGGCGTCCTGCTGGGCGGTCTGGCGGGCAGCTCCATCGGCAAGCGCATGGACGATGCCGACCGTGCCGCCATGGAACGCAACACGCAGATGGCCTACAGCGCCCCCGTGGGCCAACCCATCGTGTGGAACAACCCCAACAACGACCACCAGGTCATTGTGACGCCGGTGCGCGACGGCACCCGCGGCGACGGCGCCTATTGCCGCGAATTCCAGCAGACCATCGTGGTCGGCGGGGAGAAGCAGCAGGGCTACGGCACCGCCTGCCGCCAGCCGGACGGCAGCTGGAAGATCGTCAGCGAGAACTGATCCCGCCGCCCCGTGCGGGCCTTGATGCGAACCCCTGGCCGCGATCGCGCGGCCAGGGGTTTATGCATGGGCCGCCCCGATCCCCAAAATAGCCGGTCCCCGCATGCTTGAAGCCGCGCGCGCGTTGCGCATATTGTGGGGGCAGACCGGCAATAGATAGTGCGACCATGCGCGATCCCTACCAAATCCTTGGCGTCGGCCGCAGCGCCAGCGCTGAGGACATCAAGCAGGCGTATCGCCGCCTCGCCAAGCAGTACCACCCCGACCTGAACCCGGGCCGGGCCGATATCGAGCTGAAGTTCAAGGAAGCCAACGGCGCCTACAGCCTGTTGTCCGACCCGGACAAGCGCGCCCGCTATGACCGGGGCGAGATCGACGCCAGCGGCGCCGAACGGCCGGACCGATCCTTCCGGCGCGCCTATGCCGGCGCCGGGCGCTCAGGCGACTTCGATTACGAAGACGATCCCTTCGCCGATATCTTCGGCGCCGCCCGCAAGCGCGGCGGCAGCGGCGTGAAGGCGCGCGGCAGCGACGTGGCCTATTCCGTCACCGTGCCGTTCACCGAGGCCTGCCTGGGCGCCAAGCGGCGCCTGAGCCTGTCCACGGGCAAGAGCATCGACATCAACATCCCCCCCGGCACGCAGGACCAGCAGAAGCTGCGCCTGAAGGGCCAGGGGCTGGCGGGACTGGGCGGCGCCGGGGCCGGCGACGCCATCGTCGAGGTGCACGTCACGCCCCACCCCTACTTCGTGCGGCGGGAGGACGACATCCACCTGGATGTCCCCATCACCCTGCAGGAAGCGCTGCTGGGCGCCACCATCAAGGTGCCGACCCTGGATGGCGCTGTGCAAGTGAAGGTGCCCAAGCCCGCCAACTCAGGCACCACCCTGCGCCTGAAGGGCAAGGGTGTCGCCAATCCCGAGCGCGGCACCCAGGGCGACCAGTATGTGAAGCTGACCGTGGTCCTGCCCGACCGGCCGGACGCCGAGCTGCAGGCCTTCATCGAGAAGTGGGGCAAGACCCATGAGTATGACGTGCGCCGCAAGGCCGGCCTGATCTGAGGCCGGCGCCTGGGGGAACAGCGAAAAGGGCGGAGCCTCGCGGCGCCCGCCCTTTTCATGTCACCTCAGCGATCCACCATGGCCATGGCACGCTCGACATAACGGGGGCCGGCCACCTGGTAGGTCTCCAGCGCCGCGTCCAGGCGCGCCACATCTTCCGCCGACAATTTCAATGCGTCGGCCGCCAGGTTCTCTTCCAGGTACTTGCGGCGCTTGGTGCCGGGAATGGGCACGATGTCCGGCCGCTTCTGCAGCAGCCAGGCCAGCGCCACCTGCCCCGCCGTGGCGCCATAACCCTGGGCGACGTCGCGCACGAATTCCGCCAGGCGCATGTTGGCGTCAAAATTGTCGCCCTGCAGCCGGGGATCGTTCTTGGAGCGGTAGTCGTTCTCCGGATACTCCTCCGCCCGCTTGGCGATGCCGGTGAGGAAGCCGCGCCCCAGGGGGCTGAACGGCACCATGCCGATGCCCAGCTCGGTCAGCAGGGGCAGCACGTCCTGCTCCAGGTTCCGTTCCCACAGGGAGTATTCGCTTTGCAGGGCCGTGACCGGCTGCACCGCGTGCGCCCGGCGGATGGTGTCGCACCCGGCCTCCGACAGGCCGAAATACAGCACCTTGCCCTCCTGGATCAGGTCCCGGACCGTGCCGGCCACGTCCTCGATGGGCGTGTTGGGGTCGACGCGGTGCTGGTACAGCAGGTCGATACGGTCGGTGCGCAAGCGCTTCAGCGACGCCTCGACGACCTCGCGGATATGCTCCGGCCGGCTGTCGGTGCCGCTCAGCGGGCCTTTGCCTTCGCCGATGACGAAGCCGAACTTGGTGGCGATCTGCACCTGGTCACGCCGGCCTTCCAGCGCGCGGCCCAGCAGTTCCTCATTAGTGTAGGGGCCGTAGACCTCGGCCGTGTCCAGGAAGGTGCAGCCCAGCTCGATGGCGCGGTGCAGGGTGGCGATGGATTCGGCATCGTCCGGGCTGCCGTAGGCGTGGGTCATGCCCATGCATCCCAGGCCCAGCGATGAAACCTCCAGGCCCTGCCGGCCCAGTTTGCGTCGTGTCAGCATGTCCAACTCCCGTTTGTCTTTTTGTCAGGCCGCCGGTCACCGGCCGGCGTTGCCGCGGAACAGATCCAGCGTGCGCTTGCGGGCCAGCTGCGCGTCCTCGAGGTTCGAGTCCGGCCGGCCGTCGTTGTTGAAGCCATGGCCGGAGTTCTCATAGATGTAGACCGGCACGTCCGGGTGCGCCTTCTGAAGGGTCTCAGCCACCTGGTCGGCCGGGATGTGCTGATCCTTGCGGCCGAAGTGGCAGATGGCCGGGCAGAGCGGTGTCAGGTCCACCAAGCCGGCCACGCCGCCGCCGTAATAGCTGGACACCGCCGCCAGGCCCTGGACCGTGGCGGCCGCGCGCCAGGCGACGGTGCCGCCGTAGCAATAGCCCACCAGGAAGACGGGGCCCTTGTCCTTCAGCGCATCGACGCAGGCCTGGACGTCGGCCACTGGATTTTCGGCGCCATTGGCCTGGGCGTATTGGCGACCGACCGCGAAGCCATGCTCGTCATGCCCGGCGACGAAACCCTTCTCCTGGCGGTCGAACATGGAGGGGGCGATGACTTCGAAGCCCAGGGCGGCCCAGCGGGCCACATCCTCGGCCACATAAGAATCCAGGCCGAAAATCTCCTGGATGACAATGACGCCGCCCTGGCGCTCGCCCTCCGGCTCGGCATGCAGGGCGGTGAACTCGAACCCGTCGATGGCGGAGCGCAACGTGATGGTCGTGGCCATGTCGGCCTCCTGTCTGGTGGAAAGACGTATAGGGACTTAGCGTCCCGGGGGCTGGGCCGCCACCCGCATGCGCTCTTCCGCCGCGAGTTGGGCCACCCCGGGTTGGGCAGTCCCCGGCTGGGTCGTCGCCGGCGGCGCGGCGGGCGTGGCATCGGGGGCCAGCAGGTCGGCCAGGGGTGTTTCCATCGCAGCGCCAGCATCGTGCCGCACCTGCTCGAAAATGCCGTGCACCTTGCGCTGCCAGGGGGCCTGCAGATGGCCCACGGACAGGAGGTCACCCCACATGCCGAAGTCCAGCGCCAGGTACAGGTCGCTGAGGGTGGCGTCGTGCAGGTCGCGGGTGGCGACCCAGGCGCCGTCGGCGGTGCGGATGGTCCAGTTGGCGGCGCACAGCTGTTCCAGCATGCCGTCAACCGCCACCGCGCCCACCGGCACCCGGGCGATGACGTCGGCGCGCTTCAGGGCGTGACCGTCGCGGGCGGCCAGCATCAGTTCCCGCAGGATGGCCAGGGCCACCACCAAGCGCTGGGCCGGGGACAGGCCGGCGGGCCCCATCTCGGTGATGCGGCCTGAGCGCCACTCCGGCAGGGCCGCCGTCACCTCCGCCCCGAACAGGATCAGGCACCACACCAGGTACAGCCACAGCAGCACCGTGGGCAGCACCGACAGGGCACCGTAGATGGTGGTGTAGGTGTGGACCTGGCCGATGTAGAGGGCGAAGCCGACCTTCGCCACCTCCATGGCGACGCCGGCCACCACGCCACCCACCATGGCGTCCTGCCATCGCACCGGCCGGGTGGGGATGGCCAGGTAGGTGAGGCCGAAGAAGGCCGTCTCCAGCAGACCGGGCAGCACGCGGCGCACCAGTTCCACCACCACCGATCCCTCCGCACCCAGGTAAGAGACGGCAACGGAGGACAGCGACAAACTGACGCCCAGCAGCAGGGGCGCCATGGTCAGCACCGCCCAGAAGGACAGCAACCGCACCAGCACCGAATGCCGCTCGCGGCTGCGCCAGATGGCGTTGTATGCCCCCTCGATGGAGAAGAAGAGCAGGATGGAGGTGACCGCCAGGCCCAGCACGCCCACCCCCGTCATGGTGCCGGCGTTGCTGACGAATTCATGCAGGCGGTCGTTCAGGTTCTCCCCCACCTGGGGCACCAGGTTCTCCAGCAGCAGCATCTCCGCCTCGGCCCGCAGCGTCTGGAAGGCGGGGAAGGCCTGGAAAATGGCGAAGCCCACGGTGAACAGCGGCACCACCGCCAAGAGGCTGGTGTAGGTGAGCGAGCCCACCGCCTGCAGGCAGTTGTCGCGATAGAAGCGGCGGACGGCGTAGCTGGTGACCCCGACGAAGGCCAGGATGAAGTGCTGCACCGAATACGGCAATCGGTCGGTCAGCCGGGTCCAGGCCGTGGATTGGGTTCGCATTTCAGTCATGGGACGCCGCCCCCACCCAGGCTTCGAAGCGTAAAACTGCCAAGGGAAGACCTTTCGCGCGTGTATTCTAGGTGTGCGCAGATATAGGGCGCCCAGCCTTTGACCGCAAAACCGCTTCGTGTAGGATGCGCGCCTAATTTTCCGGAGAGAGACGGATGACCATTTCGACGGCAACCCCCGCCCCCGGGCCCACCACTGGGACCCTGATGGCCGGCAAGCGCGGCCTGATCATGGGCGTTGCCAATGACCGGTCCATCGCCTGGGGCATCGCCAAGGCGGTCGCCGCCCAGGGGGCCGAGCTGGCCTTCACCTATATGGGCGACGCGCTGGCCAAGCGCGTGAAGCCCCTGGCCGAACAGCTGGGCGTGCCCCACGTCCTGCCCTGCGACGTCACCGACGAAGCCAGCATGGACGCGGTGTTCGCGACCCTGAAGGAACAGTGGGGAACCCTGGATTTCGTGGTGCATGCGATCGGCTTTTCCGACAAGAACGAGCTGGACGGCCTGTACCTGAACACCTCCCGGTCTAACTTCGCATTGACCATGGATGTTTCCTGCTACTCGTTCACCGCCATCGCCCAGCGGGCGGTGCCGATGATGACCAACGGCGGCAGCCTGCTGACCCTCAGCTATTATGGCGCCGAACGGGTGATGCCGCATTACAATGTGATGGGTGTCGCCAAGGCGGCGCTGGAGGCCAGCGTGCGCTACCTGGCGGCGGACCTGGGGCCCCAGAACATCCGCGTCAACGCCATCTCTGCCGGCCCCATCAAGACCCTGGCGGCCAGCGGCATCGGCGACTTCCGCGCCATCCTGAAGTGGAACGAGCTGAACGCGCCCCTGAAGCGCAACGTCACCATCGGTGAGGTCGGCAACTCCGCCCTTTACCTGCTGAGCGACCTGGGCAGCGGCGTCACCGGCGAAGTCCATCATGTCGACAGCGGCTACCACACCGTGGGCATGCTGGCGGTGGACAGCGCCGCGGAGACCTCGGCCCTGCTGCAGAGCCTGGTCAAGTCGGAAGGGTAAGCGGTCATGGCCGGTAACGGCATCGGAACGCAGTTCCGCTTCACCACCTTCGGCGAAAGCCATGGGGTGGCGCTGGGCTGCGTGGTGGACGGCGTCCCGCCCCTGATGGACCTGGACGAAGCCTGGATCCAGGGCTTCCTGGACCGGCGCAAGCCGGGGCAGTCGCGCTTCACCACCCAGCGGCGCGAGCCGGACACGGTGCGCATCCTGTCGGGCGTGTTCGAGGGCAAGACCACGGGCACGCCCATCTGCCTGATGATCGAGAACGAGGACCAGCGGTCCAAGGACTACGGCGACATCAAGGACAAGTTCCGGCCGGGCCACGCCGACTACACCTATTGGGAGCGCTATGGCATCCGCGACTATCGCGGCGGCGGGCGCTCCTCCGCGCGCGAGACGGCGGCCCGCGTGGCGGCCGGCGCCGTCGCCCGCCGGGTGCTGGAGGCGGTGCCGGGTGGCGTGACCATCCGCGGCGCCCTGGTGCAGGTGGGCCCGCATAAGGTGGACCGCACGCGCTGGGACTGGGATCAGGTGGACCAGAACCCCCTGTTCTGCCCCGATGCCGGGACGGCGGAGGAATGGGCCGCCTACCTGGACGGCATCCGCAAGAACGGTTCGTCCGTGGGCGCGGTGGTCGAGGTGGTGGCGTCCGGTGTGCCGGCTGGCCTGGGTGAGCCCATCTACGACAAGCTGGACAGCGACCTGGCCCGCGCCATGATGACCATCAACGCGGTCAAGGGCGTGGAAATCGGCGCCGGCTTCGCCGCAGCCGAGCTGACGGGCGAGGAGAACGCCGACGAGATGCGGGCGGGCCCGGACGGCAAGCCGGCCTTCCTGTCCAATAACGCCGGCGGCATCCTGGGCGGCCTGTCCACAGGCCAGGACGTGGTCGTCCGCTTCGCCGTGAAGCCCACCAGCAGCATCCTCACGCCCCGTCGCACGCTGGATGTGCACGGGAACGAGACGGACATCCTGACCAAGGGCCGCCACGACCCCTGCGTCGGCATCCGCGCGGTGCCGGTGGGCGAGGCCATGATGGCCTGCGTGCTGGCCGACCATTGGCTGCGCTTCAGGGCTTATAAGTAGCTCCCCCAGGCGCCGGGCGACGACGCTCGCCGCCTGGCTTCGCAAGAACAGCAACGGCCCCGCCTGGACGACAGGCGGGGCCGTTCTGTTTGGGGGCTGGACCCTTGCGGGCTTATTTGCCGGCGATGGTGATGGTCAGGGTGTCGCTGTAGCTGCCGGCGATGGCCTGGGCGTTGGCGGGCACCGTCACGGCGACGGTGGCGGTCTTGCCGAACTGGGCGTTGGAGCGGGTGACGTTCACGGTGCCGGTGCCGGACTGGCCGTCATAGATGGTGGTGTAGCTGACCGGCGGCACGGTGGGGCTGGTGCCGCGCAGGCTGCCGCCGTTGGCGGAGGCGACGGTGATGGTGTAGCCGGCACCGTCGTTGCAGGTCTCGACCACGCTGCCGACCGTGACGTTGTTGGAACCGGCCAGGATGTTCAGCTGGGTCTGGGCATCGGTCACCGCCACGGTGCAGGTCTGGGCCACGGTGCCGCTCAGCTTGATGCTGCCCGAGGTGTCGGCCAGGGCCGGGGCGGCGAACAGAACGGCGGCGATGGCGGCAACGGCGGCGAAGCGGATCATGACGGAAGTTCCTATCGGTTCGGCTGGGCTTGTTGCCCGTTTGCTTGATGCTTCCGTTATAAGCAATTCGAGTGCCAAGTTTGCCGGATGTCCAGGCCGGTTCGTTAACACATTGATATTATTTAGATATATAGGATTAATCCCGATGCGCCCCTTGACCCCAATCGAAGCGTCATTGCGATCTGCAATGCCCCATCTTTCAAATGTTCAGCGGAATCAATGCATTAGAATTTGCAATCCGCCAGCATGTGAATACGAAAAAGGGCGCCCCGGCGTGGGGCGCCCTCTTCCGAACCCGTGGTGACCGTCGCTGGCGGCTTACTTGCCGGCGATGGTGATGGTCAGGGTGTCGGCGTAGCTGCCGGCGATGGCCTGGGCGTTGGCCGGAACCGTCACGGAGACGTTGGAGGTCTTGTTGAACTGGGCGCTGGAGCGGGTGACGGCGAAGCTCTGGCCCGAACCGTTGGTGCCGTCGTAGGTGGTGGTGTAGCTGATGGCCTGGGCGCCGGTGGCGGACGACTTCAGCGTGCCGTTGTTGGAAGAGGCGACGGTAATGGTGTAGCCGGCGCCGTCATTGCAGTTCTCGACCACGCTGCCGACGGCGACGTTGCTGGAGCCGGACAGGATGTTCAGGGTGGCACCGGCATCGGTGACGGCCACGGTGCAGGTCTGGGCGACGGAGCTGTTCAGCTGGATGGTGCCCGACGCGCCGGCGGCGGCGAAGGCGGGGGCGGCGGCGAACAGGGCCCCAGAAAACAGGACAGTGGCAGCGGCGGCGGCGGCGATGCGGATCATGATGGGGTTCCTATCGGTTCGGTGGGGGGCTTCAGCGGCCCCGATTGGTTCATGCCTGGTTATAAGCACCCACCGTGCCAAGGCTGGGCCCGAACTTCCCGCCGATCACGACGATCCAATAATTCCAGTATCTTAAGGAGAATTATCACTTGCACCGGCACCTAGCCCATTGTTGTAAGCCTTGCGAGGTACGCCTTATTGATGCATCCCGCATCGCGCCCTTGGGATAGGGTCGCTCGCAATCATTGCATCATACTATGCAAAATGCGTCATGTGAGCCGTACGGCGGCGGCGGCCATGGCTCCGGGCCGACCATCGCCCACCACCTGGCCATCCAGCGCCACCACCGGCCGCACCATGAGGCTGGAGGTGAAGAACACCTCTGTCGCGCGCCGCAGGTCGGCCGGCGCCAGAGTCCGCTCCTCGCCCCCCAGGGCGGCCAGGACCGCCGCGCGCCGGGTACCCGGCAAGGCGCCCGACGGAAGCGGCGGGGTCACCAGGGCGCCATCCACCATCGCGAACAGCGTGGCGGCGGTGGCGCAGGCCACCTGCCCGGCGGTGTTGAGCAGCACGGCGTCGTCCGCGCCACGGGCCGTCGCCTCATTGCGCGCCAGGATTTGGTCCAGGTAGTTCAGGCATTTGACGCGGCTGAGGGGCGAATGCTCATTGCGGCGGGTGACGGTGGCGGTCACCACCCGTGCGGGCGGCAGCGGGGTGCCGCCGGGCGCGGCCGTGACCAGCAGGGTGGGCACCGGAACGGCCGGACGGGGCAAGCCGCGGGCGCCCGGCCCGGCGCTGACCGTCAACCGCAGCGAGCCGTCCTTGAGGTCGTTGGCGACGGCCGTGTCGGCCAGGGCGGCCGCCAGTGTGGCCAGCGGCGGCAGGGGCAGGCCCAGCACGGTCGCCCCCCGGGCCAGGCGGGCAAGGTGGGCATCCAGCCGCACCACGGCCCCGTCCCGCCAGCACACCGTTTCAAACAACCCATCACCCAGCAGGAAGCCCCGATCGGCCACGCCGATGCCGGCGGACGCAGCCGGCAGCAGGGCACCATTCAGCCAGACCAGGCCGGTCATGCCGCCTCGCTCCCCGGTTCCGGCCCAGCCATCGCCCCAGGCGGCGGCCAAGCCATGGCCGGGTCCAGCGCCGTCAGCAGGGCGCGTGCCTTGACCAGGCTCTCTTCATATTCCGCCGCCGGATCGCTGTCGGCAACGATGCCGCCGCCGGCCTGCACCACCACCTGCCCCGCCGCCATGGCCAGGGTGCGAATGATGATGCTGCTATCCATGGCGCCGTCCCAGCCCAGCCACAGGACGGAGCCGCAATAGGGCCCGCGCCGAGCCGGCTCCAGCTCGTGGATGATCTCCATGGCGCGAATCTTGGGCGCGCCGGTGATGGAGCCGCCAGGGAAGGTGGCGCGCAGCAGGTCGACGGCGCCGACGCCGGGCGCCAGCCGCGCCGTCACGACGCTGACCAGGTGATGCACGGTGCGGTAGCTTTCCAGCCCGCACAGCGTGGGCACGGTGACGGAGCCGACCACGGCCACGCGCGACAGGTCGTTGCGCATCAAATCGACGATCATCAGGTTTTCCGCCCGGTCCTTGGCCGAGGCCAGCAGCTCCACCGCCAGGGCGGCGTCCCGTGCGGGATCGGCGTCGCGCGGCCGCGTGCCCTTGATGGGCCGCGTCTCCACCCACCCCTCCGCATCCACCGCTAGGAAGCGTTCAGGTGACACGGACACCACGGCGCGGGCGTCCCCCCCTTTTGGGCCCAGATCGAGCAGCGCGGAGAAAGGGGCCGCCGCACGGGTGCGGAGACGGACGTAAAGGTCCAACGGCGTTACCCCCGGCGCCAGCGTCCCCAGAAAACGCTGGGTGATGTTGGCCTGGTAGATGTCGCCGGCGGCGATGTAGTCCACCGTGCGGGCCACGGCGGCCTCGTGATCCGCCCGGCTCCAGCCCGCGCGCCAGCCGGGGGTGGCCAACCAGGGCCCTTCCCTCGCCGGCACCGCCGGGCCCACGGCCGCCAACAGCTCCCGCCACTCCTCCGCGTCGGCGCGGCGGGCGGAGAAGATCCAGGCGCGGCCGGCGGCGTGGTCGATGGCGACGACGCGGTCGTATATGCCCACCGCCATGTCCGGCAAGGCGATGCCCTCTGCCCGCGGTGTGGGCAACGCCTCCAGCTGTCCGCCCAGCTCATAACCCAGGAAGCCCACCGCCCCGCCCCGGAAGGGCGGCAACTCACCGGCCGGCGCGGCGCCCAGCCGGTTACGGCCGGCCCGCAGCAGGGCGTCCAGCGTGCCCAGGGCGTCGCCCTCGACCGGCCGACCATCCACGGTGACGAGGCCATCCGCACATTCCACCCAGGTCTGCGGATCGGCACCGACATAGCTGTAGCGGGCGCGGGTGGCGTCGGCGGCGCCACCGTCCAGCAGGAAGGGCCGGGGCAGATGGGCCAGCTGGGCATAGACCGACACCGGGTCGGGCGGCGGGATTTCCAGCGCGACGATGCCGTCAGGCGATGCGGGATGGGGGGGCGTCATGAGCGCGGACCTTACCCCTTCCTTCCTCGCTTCGCCAACGCCGGCCTCGGCCGAAAGGCCGAAAGGGTGGGCATAGACATGAAGGCACAGAAGATCAGGGGTCCGCCTAAGCGGCCCTACCGCCCGGCCGCCTTGGCAAGGCTCACGCGCTGTGGTGGTATGGCAGCCGGATTTTACGGCTTCCAGGAACCGCGTTCATGCGTTTCATCGTCCGGTTGTTCGCCCTTATCGGCCTGTTCGGGGTCCTGCTGACGGCGGGATTGATCCTGTTGGCCATCAAGGCGAAGGACAAGCAACCCACCCTGCCCCAGTCCGTGGTGCTGGAGTTCAACTTCGAACGCCCCCTGGCGGAGGCGCCGGGCGAGGACGGCTGGTCCAGCCTGCTCACCAGCCGTCGCGGCAGCGTGCGCGAGGTGATCGACGCGCTGGAACAGGCCGGCCGCGACCCCAAGGTCAAGGGCCTGGTGGCCAAGGTCGGCAACGCCAGCCAGGGCATCGGCACCACGCAGGAACTGCGTGACGCCATCGCCCGCTTCCGCGCCACCGGCCGCTTCGCCTACATCCATGCCGAAAGCTACGGCGACGCCGGCAGCGGCATGACCCCCTACTACCTCGCCAGCGCCTTCGATCAGGTGTGGCTGCAACCGGTGGGCACGGTGGGCATCACCGGCATCGCCGTCACCCAGACCTTCTTCCGGGGCGCCTTGGACAGCATCGGCGTGCAACCGCAGATCTCCAAGCGCGCCGACTACAAGACGGCGGCCGAGATGTTCGCCGAGAAGCAAGCCACCCCCGCCAACCGCGAGATGACGGAAAGCCTGGCCGGCGACATCTATGACCAGATGGTGCTGGGCATCGCCGATGGCCGCCATCTGAACGCCGACGCGGTGAAGGCCGCCATCGACCACGCCCCCCTGCTGGACAGCGAGGCGCTGGCGTCCAAGCTGGTGGACAAGCTGGGCTATTTCGATGAGGTCGAAGCCGCCGCCAAGGAGCGGGCGGGCGGCAAGGCCGCCGGCGCCGACACGGTCGACCTGCTGACCTACGGCAAGATCGCCGGCAGCGCCTACACCCAGGGCCCCACCGTCGCCCTGATCGTGGGCGAGGGCGAGATCGTGCGCGGTGGCAAGGACGGCGGCGCCTTCAATGACGAGCCGTCGTTCGCCGCCAACCGCATCGCCGACGCCTTCGACACCGCCATCGAACAGTCCAACGTCAAGGCCATCCTGTTCCGGGTTAACAGCCCAGGCGGCAGCCCCGTTGGATCGGAGACCGTGCGCCACGCCGTGGACCGGGCCCGCAAGGCCGGCAAGCCGGTCGTCATCTCCATGGGCGACGTGGCGGGGTCCGGCGGCTATTGGGTCGCCATGGATGCCGACCGCATCGTCGCCCTGCCGGCCACCCTGACCGGGTCCATCGGCGTGCTGGGCGGCAAGTTCGTGGCCAAGGGCCTGGCCGACAAGCTGGGCGTGGGCGTGGACCAGGTGACGCGCGGCGCCAACGCCACGATCTGGAGCCCGGCCAGCCCCTATACCGACAGCGAGGCCGCCCGCCAGGACGCCATGCTGGACGCCATCTACGCCCAGTTCACCGAGGGCGTGGCCAAGGGCCGCAAGCTGGACATTGAGAAGGTGCGCGAGCTGGCCAAGGGCCGCGTCTACACCGGCCGCCAGGCCAAGGACCTGGGCCTGGTGGACGCCCTGGGCGGCTACGACATAGCCCTGCAGCAGGTGCGACAGGTGGCGGGCATTCCCGGCAACGCCGACCTGCACATCGTCCAGTTCCCCCGGCCCAAGAGCGGGTACGAGATGGTGCTGGACCTGTTCAACGGCAAGGCGGCGGCGGAGATGGCCAGCGTGGCCCAGGCCCGCGGAGCGGAGAAGGTGCTGGCCGACTATGGCCCCCTGCTGGACATGGTGCAGCCCATGGTCCGCGCCGCCAAGCGGCAGGAACAGGTGCTGATGATGCCGGACCTGAGCGTCAACGGTCCCGCCCGCTGACGATGATGAGAAGCAAACCCCCGGCCTGGACACCTGGGCCGGGGGTCTTCTTTTGAATTCATGCGACTTGGCCTGGCAGGTGCGACAAATCGTCCCTATCTGACAAGCTCACAACGAACAGGCCCATTGATGGACTTCCTTGCCGATCCCGGCGTCTGGCTCGGGCTCTTGACCCTGGTCTCCCTCGAGGTCGTCCTCGGCATCGACAATCTGGTCTTCATCGCCATCGTGGCCGACAAGCTGCCGGCGGAGCAGCGCAACCGCGTGCGCCTGGTGGGCCTGTCGCTGGCGCTGATCATGCGCCTGCTGCTGCTGTTCTCCATCTCCTGGATCGTGACGCTGACCCAGCCGCTGCTCAGCGTGGCCGGGTTCGCCTTGTCGGGACGCGACCTGATCCTGGTGCTGGGCGGCGCCTTCCTGCTGGCCAAGGGCACGATGGAGCTGCATGAGCGGCTGGAGGGGGCTGCGGGGCACAACGCCCCCAAGCCCAGCGCCGCCGCCAATGCCTTCTGGCGGTCGGTGGTGCAGATCGTGCTGCTGGACGCGGTGTTCTCGCTGGACAGCGTCATCACCGCGGTGGGCATGGTGGATGAGCTGCCCATCATGGTGGCGGCCGTCTGCATCGCCATGGGCGTCATGCTGGTGGCGTCCAAGCCGCTGATGGCCTTCATCTCCCGCCACCCCACCGTCATCATCCTGGGCCTGGGCTTCCTGCTGATGATCGGCTTCAGCCTGGTGGCGGAGGGTCTGGGCCTGCACATCCCCAAGGGCTACCTCTACGCCGCCATCGGCTTCTCCATCCTCATCGAAGCCGCCAATCAGATCGGCCGGCGCAAGCAGGCCAAGCCAGAGGCCGCCGGACGCGAGGCGCTGCTGCGGGGCCTGCGTGACACGCCCGATGGAAGGGTGACCATCACGGATGCCCAGGGCCAGGTGCGGGTCACCGCCTCCACGGCCGACGCGCTGGCGCTTCTCGATCCGCACTGAGCACGTCAGCGATGGCGCGTCAGTCGCGCCGGGCGCCGATCAGGAATTCCTTGTTGCCCTCGGGGCCCAGGATGGGGCTGGGGTCCACGCCCAGGACCGTCCAGCCGGGGCGGGCGGACAGCCAGGCGACCACGGCGTCGCAGACCTCCTGGTGCAGTTCGGGTTCCCGCACCACGCCGCCCTTGCCCACGCGGCCCTTGCCCACCTCGAACTGCGGCTTGATCAGGGCCACCAGCCGGCCACCGGGCCGCACCAGGTCGAGGGCCGCCGGCAGCACGGTGGCCAGACCGATGAAGCTGGCGTCGCACACCACCATGCCGATGGGGTCGGGAATCTCATTGCTGGTCAGGTGCCGGGCGTTGGTCTTTTCCATGACCACCACGCGCGGGTCGGTGCGCAGCTTCCACGCCAGCTGGCCGTGGCCTACGTCCACGGCATAGACCTTGGCCGCCCCGCGCGTCAGCAGCACATCGGTGAAGCCGCCGGTGCTGGCGCCCACATCGATGGCGGTGACACCCGTTGGATCGAATCCGAAATGATCCAGGCCATGCACCAGTTTCAGCCCACCCCGCGACACCCAGGGATGGTCCTGGCCCTTCAGGGTCAGGGGCTTGTCGGCAGGGATGGTCTGGCCAGGCTTGTCGATGCGCAAGGTGTCAGCATAAACCAGGCCGGCCAGCACCAGGGCCTGGGCCCGGGCGCGGCTTTCCACCAGGCCGCGTTCCACCAGGGCCTGGTCCACGCGGATTTTCCCCGGCTTCTGGGCCTTCTGAGGGGTCTCGTCCGACATCAGGCGTTGGGCGTCCGCGCCGCCGCCTGGTTTCCCAGCGCCTTGAGCACGGTATCGACGATGCCGTTGGCGTTGAGGCCGGCCTCGTCATACTGCTTGGCCGGGTTGTCGTGTTCCTGATAGCGGTCGGGCAGCACCATGGGACGGAACTTCAGGCCGCTGTCGAACAGCCCTTCCTCCGCCAGGAACTGCATGACCTGCGCGCCGAAGCCGCCCACCGAGCCTTCCTCGATGGTCACCAGCACCTCGTGCTCAACCGCCAGACGGCGCACCAGTTCCCGGTCGATCGGCTTGGCGAAGCGCGCGTCCGCCACCGTCGTCGACAGGCCCCGCGCCGCCAGATCCTCGGCCGCCTTGCACGCCTCGCCCAGGCGCGTGCCCAGGCTCAGGATGGCCACCGTGTTGCCCTCGCGGACAATCCGGCCCTTGCCGATGGGCAGAACCTCGCCCTTCTCCGGCATCTCCACGCCCACGCCCTCGCCACGCGGATAGCGCAGCGCGATGGGGCCGGCGTCATAGGCAACGCTGGTCGCCACCATGTGCACCAGCTCCGCCTCGTCCGCCGCCGCCATCACCACCATGTTGGGCAGGCAGCACAGGTAGGCCAGGTCGAAGGCGCCGGCGTGCGTCGCCCCGTCCGCCCCCACCAGCCCCGCCCGGTCCATGGCGAAGCGCACGGGCAGGTTCTGGATCGACACGTCGTGCACCAGCTGGTCGTACCCGCGCTGCAGGAAGGTCGAGTAGATCGCCACGAAGGGCTTGTACCCCTCCGTCGCCATGCCGGCCGCGAACGTCACCGCGTGCTGCTCCGCGATGCCCACGTCGAAGGTGCGCGTCGGGAAGGCCTGGCCGAACAGGTCCAGCCCCGTGCCCGACGGCATCGCCGCCGTGATCGCCACCACCTTGTCGTCGGCCTTGGCCTCCTTCATCAGGGCGTCGGCGAACACACGGGTGTAGGTCGGCGCGTTCGCCTTGGCCTTGGCCTGGGCGCCCGTCACCACGTCGAACCGGCCCACCGCGTGCAGCTTGTCGGCCGAGGCCTCGGCCGGCGCGTAGCCCTTGCCCTTCTGCGTCACCGCGTGGATCAGCACCGGGCGGCCGTTCGGCTCATCCCGGATGTTCTCCAGGATGGGCACCAGCTGGTCCAGGTCATGACCGTCGATGGGCCCGACGTAGTAGAAGCCCAGCTCCTCGAACAGCGTCCCGCCCATGACCATGCCCCGGGCGTATTCCTCCACCCGCCGCGCCGCGTTCTGCAGCGGACGGGGCAGGTGTTCCGCCACCTGGCGGCCGATGTCCCGCAGGTGGCGGTACTGGCTGCTGCTGACCAGCTTGGCCAGGTAGCCAGACACGGCACCCACCGGCGGCGCGATCGACATGTCGTTGTCGTTCAGGATCACCACCAGGCGCGAGCCCAGGGCCCCGGCGTTGTTCATGGCCTCATACGCCATGCCGGCCGAGATCGACCCGTCGCCGATCACGGCGATGACGTGGTTGTTCCCGCCCGCCAGGTCGCGCGCCACCGCCATGCCCAGCCCGGCCGAGATGGAAGTGGAGCTGTGCGCCGCACCGAACGGGTCGTACTCGCTCTCCGACCGCCGGGTGAAGCCCGACAGCCCGCCGCCCTGGCGCAGGGTGCGGATGCGGTCACGCCGGCCCGTCAGGATCTTGTGCGGGTAGGCCTGGTGCCCCACGTCCCAGATGATGCGGTCCGCCGGCGTGTCGAACACGTAGTGCAGCGCCACCGTCAGTTCCACCACGCCCAGGCCCGCACCCAGGTGCCCGCCCGTCACCGACACCGCGTCGATGGTCTCGGACCGCAGCTCGTCCGCCACCTGCCGCAGCTGCTCAGGGCGCAGCGCGCGCAGGCGCTCAGGCGTCGGACACTGGTCCAACAACGGGGTCTTCGTCGCCATTCATCGGCTCCCAATCAAACTTTTCTTTTAAGACCGCCGATCCACAACGAAGCGCGCCACCGCCTGCAACATCGACGCCCGGCCCTCGAAAATCTCCAGATGCCGCGTGGCCTGGTCGGCCAGCCGGCCGGCCTGGTCGCGGGCCCGTTCCAACCCCAGGATGGACACGAAGGTTGCCTTGCCCGCCGGCTTGTCGCGGCCCACGGACTTGCCGGTCTCAGCCTCCGTCCCTTCCACGTCCAACAGGTCGTCGGCAATCTGGAAGGCCAGGCCCAAATCGTGGGCGTAGGCCTGCAAGGCATGGAACTGCGGCGGCGAGGCCCGGCCCAGGATGGCGCCGGCCGTGGCGGCGAAGGCGATCAGCTCGCCCGTCTTCATCCGTTGCAGCCGGGTGATGGCGCCGATGTCCAAGGGCTGGGTTTCCGCGATCAGGTCCAGCATCTGGCCGCCCACCATGCCGCGCGGGCCGGAGGCCTTGGCCAGGGCGGAGACCAGGGCGCAGCGCACCCGGGGATCCTCATGCGTCTCCGGGTCGGTCATGACCTCGAACGCGGCGGTCAGCAGCGCGTCGCCCGCCAGGATGGCCGTGGCCTCGTCGAACTGGCGGTGCACCGTGGGCCGGCCGCGCCGCAGGCTGGCGTCGTCCATGGCCGGCAGATCGTCGTGGATCAGGGAATAGCAGTGGACGAATTCCACCGCCGCCGCCACGCGCAGGGCGCAGGCCGGACTGACACCGAACAGGCGGGCGCTTTCCATGACCAGGAAGGGCCGCAGCCGCTTGCCCCCGCCCAGGCAGCCATAGCGCATGGCCTCATACAGCTTGGCCTCCGCCATGCTGCTGCGGGGCAGCAGGATGTCGATGGCGGTTTCCACCTGTTCGACGGTGTCCGCCATGGCGGCGGTAAGGGTTTTGGGCAGGCTGGGCATCAGGGCACACTCGGGCGAAAGGGTACGGGCTTAATCGATGCGGGCCGGTTCCGTGCCCACCGTTCCGTCACCGCCCAGGGTGATGCGGTCGACCTTTTCCTGGGCCTCCCGCAGCTTCCCTTCGCAATGGCGCTTCAGCAGGGTGCCGCGCTCATAAAAACCGATGGCGTCGTCCAGCTTGGCCTTGCCGTCCTCCAGCTGGCGCACGATGCGCTCCAGCTCACCCAAGGCGTCCTCGAAACTCATGGCCTTGATATCGGCCGGCAGGGTCAGTTCAGTCATAGGGTGTCCACATCAACGCTTGGAACGGCAAAACGGCAACGGCGCCAGCGGCGCCGTAAATCACAGGCAGGCGACTGTAGGACCGGGCGGCACCCCGCCGCAAGCATCCTGGCCGGGAGGCTGTCCTATCACGGGTGGGGACTTGGCGTCCCGCCTCCTCACACCTCCATCAGCGTGCCCACATGGGCGGCGACGCAGGACGCCAGCGCCGTCGGATCATAGCCCCCTTCCAGCGAGGAGACCAAGCGGCCCCGGCAACGACGGTCGGCGATGGCCGCGATTTCGGCCGTCGCCCAGGCGAAATCATCCTCGACCAAGGCGAGGTCGGCCAGCGGGTCGGCCCGGTGGGCGTCGAAACCGGCGGAAATGAAGATAAGTTCCGGGGCGAAAGCGTCCAGGGCCGGCAACAGCCGCGACGTCATGCCGGCGCGAAATTCCGCGCCGGTGGAACCCGCGCGCAACAGTACGTTCACCACCGTGCCGTAATCCCCCCGGTCGCCCAGGGCCCCGGTGCCGGGATAGAGGGGCCATTCATGGGTGGAGCCATAGAACAGGTCGGGGTCATGTTCCGCCAGGGTCTGGCTGCCGTTGCCGTGGTGCACGTCGAAATCGACGATGGCGACGCGGCGCAGGCCGTGGGCGAAGCGCGCATGCTCCGCCCCGATGCCGACATTGTTGAACAGGCAGAAGCCCATGGACTGCCCCGGCTCCGCATGGTGCCCCGGCGGGCGGATGGCGCAAAAGGCGTTGCGCACCTCGCCCGCCATCACGGCGTCCACGGCGGCGCAGACGGCCCCGGCCGCATGCAGCGCCGCCTCGAACGAGCCGGGGGACAGGACGGTGTCGCCGTCCAGCGACACGATGCCGGTGATGGGGGTCGCGGCCTGCAGGCGGGCCACCAGGTCGGGGGTGTGCACCCGTTCCACCTGGTCCAGCGTGGCGCGCGGCGCCTGCCGGCGGTCCAGGTATTGGAAACGCTCGGCGTCCAGCGCACGCAGCACGGCCGACAGGCGGCCGGGGTTTTCCGGATGGCCCGGCCCCGTCTCATGTTCCAGGCAGGACCAGTGGGTGAACAACGCCGTCGCCATGGTGACCGTTTCCTCGCATGCCCGCTTATTATTAAGCCGGCATCATCACCGATGCGGCCGGCCGGCCGCCAGTGCCTTACCGGCAGCCGTTACCGAAGAATGATCCAGATCAGGCCGGACCAGCCCGGCGTATCGTGAAGGTCAGCACCCCGTCCACCTCATCGGCGGACAGCAGGGCGTGGCCGGCCGACTGGCAGAAGGCGGGCACGTCGCGCCGGGCGGCCTGGTCGGTCGCAAGCAAGGTCAGGATATCCCCCGGCGCCATGGCCATCAGGGCCTTGCGCGCCCGCAGGACCGGCAGGGGGCAGACCAGGCCCTTGGCGTCCAGGCTGCGATCCCCGCTCATCGCGGCGCCTTCACGGCGGCGGCGGCCAGGAACAGCCAGCCCAGGATGAAACTGAAGCCGCCCAGGGGCGCCACGGCCCCCAGCGCGCTGGGCCCCCACCACCCCAGACCATAGAGCGCGCCGCCGAACAGCACGGCCCCCAGCAGGAACAGCCAGCCGGCGACGGCCGCAAAAGATCGGTGGAGCAGATGCCCGCCCAGCGTGGCGGCCACGGCGGCTGCGACATGCATCAGTTGATACTGGCTGGCGGTCTGCCACAGGCCCACGGCATGGGTGTCGCGCACGGCCGCCAGGCCATGGACGGCATAGGCGCCGGCGGCCACCGCCAGCGCGCCGATGACACCCGCGATCGCCACCCGCAGCCGGGCATCCGCAGTGAGCATTCCCCTATCCCCTTCGCATTCAAGATGGTGGGCAGGATATGAGACGGCGGTGCCGGAACCGCAAGCGATCCTTGAAAAAGCGAACGGGCCGCCCCGGTAAGGGACGGCCCGCCGTTGAATTGAACAGTCTGAGCCAGACCGATCAACCGGCCAGCTTGGCGGCGATGCCAGCCACGTGGGTGCCCTGGAAGCGGGCGCCGGCCAGCTCGTTCTCGCTGGGCTGGCGCGAGCCGTCGCCGTTGGCGATGGTGGTGGCGCCATAGGGGCTGCCGCCCGTCACCTGGGAATTGTCGGTCTGGCCCTGGAAGCTGTAGGGCAGGCCCACGACCACCATGCCCTGGTGCAGCAGCGTGGTGTGGAAGGACAGGATGGTGCTTTCCTGGCCGCCATGCTGGGTGGCGGAGGACACGAACACGCTGCCGACCTTGCCGATCAGGGCGCCCTTGAACCAGAGGCCGCCCGTCTGGTCCAGGAAGCTGCGCATCTGCGAGGACATCATGCCGAAGCGGGTGGGGGTGCCGAAGATGATGGCGTCGTACTGCGGCAGCTCATCCACCGTGGCGATGGGGGCCTCCTGGTCCAGCTTCACGCCCGCCTTCTGCGCCACGTCCAGCGGCATGGTCTCGGGCACGCGCTTCACCACCACCTCGGTGCCGGCCACCGACTTGGCGCCCTCGGCCACGGCCTTGGCCATCGTCTCGATGTGGCCATAGCTGCTGTAGTAGAGAACGAGAACCTTGGCCATTGCCATCTCCATCAATCGGTTGAGCCGGGGGCGGTTGGGCCGGGCGTCCGGTGCGTTTCGGATCGCGCGGCGTTGCGATACAGGAACCATAACCGTGTTCCGAGTTGCGGATAATCCGGTGACTGGGCATAAAATTGTTCCGCGCCCCGCAACAATCCTGGCACCGCCTCCTGAGGACTGACGCATGGACCGCCCCACATGGACCGCCTAGACGACATGGCCCTGTTCGCCCGCGTGGCGGAGACCCGCAGCTTCACCGTGGCGGCGGCGAGGCTGGGCCTGTCCCGTTCCGCAGCCAGCCGGCGCATGACGGAGCTGGAGGCCCGGCTGGGCGCCCGGCTGCTGAACCGCACCACCCGGCGCATCAGCCTGACGGAAGCGGGGGAGACCTATCTGGTCCGGGTGCAACAGATCCTGGCCGACGTGGATGAGGCCGACCGCTCGGTCGCCAGTCTGCAGGCGGCGCCGCGGGGTGTCTTGAAGGTTGCCGCCCCCATGAGCTTCGGCATGCAGCACCTGGGGCCGGCCATCGCCGACTTCCTGTCCGCCTTCCCGGACATCGAGGTGGAGATGGACCTGAATGACCGCTTCGTCGACCTGGTGGACGAGGGGTACGACGTGGCGGTGCGCATCGGGCAGTTGAAGGACAGCTCGCTGGTGGCCAAGCGCATCTGCCCGGCGCGGGTGGTGCATGCCGCCAGCCCGGCCTATCTCACCCGCCGGGGGGTGCCCCGCGCGCCCGAGGATTTGGCCCAGCATGACTGCCTGATCTACACCAACATCCCGCAGGGGGCGCAGTGGCCGTTCCGCGTCACGCCGCTGACCCCCGGGGCGCCGCGGGGCGGCAACCACGACTCCGACGCCGCCACCCGCCTGGTGAAGGTGAACGCCCGCCTGCGTGCCAACAACGGCGACGTGCTGCTGGAGGCCGCCTGCGCCGGCGTCGGCATCGTGGCGCTGCCCACCTTCATCTGCGGCAAGGCACTGGCGGAGGGCCGGGTGGTGCCCATCCTGCAGGAGTGGGCGGTGACGCGCAGCGCCATCAACGCCGTCTTCCCCGCCAACCGCCACCTGTCGTCCAAGGTGCGCGTGTTCGTCGACTTCCTGGCCGACCGCTTCGGCCCCAACCCCTACTGGGATGTGGGTTTGAAGCTGGGTTGAATAAAATTGAGAGCCGCCGGAGCGAAGCGACAAGCCCGCGCCCCGATTTAAACATAAGGGGGGCGCCGGACCTTTTCGGGGAGCGTAGCGGACTGAAAAGGGAGGAGAAGCCAAGCGGGCGGATGCCCGCGCCCGGCGCCTGAGGGGCGCACAAACAAACCCTCAAAATTAAAAACGGCGGATCAGGTTTGGGCCCCTGGGGGCATCCATCCTGGTCCGCCGTTTTTTCTCAGTCGGATGGGCAAAAGCCTCGAAACCGCATCCAGGGCGGCCGCTTTGCCGCGATAGATCCGACCGTGTTTCCGGACGTCCCACCATGCCGGGGGTTTCGTTCGGTTCAAGCGCGGGCTATGCCGCCCGCCTCCTGGAAACAAAGCCTGCGCTTAGGGGCCCACGAGGTCAAACGCCCATCGGTCATGCCGCACAGCAGCGGCCGCCCGCCCAGGACATACCGGGTTAACAGCCACCCGACCGCACCCTTGACCTTACGCCTTCGGGGTACTCCGCCCACGAACCCGCTATTGCTGCAACCCGCCCATCCGGGCGGTTCATATGCCGCAAAACATCCTCGCTTGACATGGAAAGGGGAGTGGCTACTTAAAGGGTACTGATTTGGTCCGGATTGCCCGGGCCAGATTTTCACCCAGGCGCAGGACCCCAAAACACGTGATCCGGCTGAGCAAATTGACGGACTACGCAGTCGTGGTGATGACCGCGATGATCCAGGGCGACGGCGGCCCGCATACCGCCATCTCGCTCGCGGAGCGTACCGGCCTGCCGGCCCCCACCGTGTCCAAGATCCTGAAGCTGCTGGCCCGCGACGGCCTGATGGCCTCGCACCGGGGGGCCACCGGCGGATACCGCCTGGCCCGCGCGCCCGATGCCATCAACGTGGCCCAGATCATCGCCGCCATCGACGGCCCTATCGCCCTGACCGACTGTGTCGAGGGCGCGCCCGGGGCCTGCGGGGTGGAGAGCCTGTGCCCCCGCCGGGGCAATTGGGACCGGGTCAACCGCGCCGTCCGCGGCGCGCTGGAAGGCGTCAGCCTGGCCGACATGGCCCGGCCGTCGTTCCCCGATCCCGTCCTGCCCAAGGCGGCGCCGGCCCTGCCGGCCACCGCCGACGCTATTTGATTTCGAGGAAGAGCGAAAACATGGCCGCCACCGAACAGACCGTCGAACAGGTCCGCGCCGTCACGGAGCAGAAGTACAAGTATGGCTTCACGACCGAGATCGAGTCCGACCTGGCGCCCAAGGGCCTGAACGAGGACATCGTCCGCTTCATCTCCGCCAAGAAGGGGGAGCCGGAGTGGCTGCTGGAATGGCGCCTGCAGGCCTACCGCCACTGGCTGACGATGGAAGAGCCGACCTGGGCCATGGTCGACTTCCCCAAGATCGACTATCAGGACAGCCATTATTATGCCGCGCCCAAGGCCGCCAAGGACAAGCCCAAGTCCCTGGACGAGGTCGATCCCGAACTGCTGGCCACCTATGAGAAGCTGGGCATCCCGCTGAAGGAACAGGCCATCCTGGCCGGCGTCGAGGGGGCGGGCGAGATGCCGGCCGTGGCCGTCGACGCCGTGTTCGACAGCGTGTCGGTCGCCACCACCTTCAAGAAGAAGCTGGAGGAGAAGGGCATCATCTTCTGCTCCATCTCCGAAGCCATCCGCGAGCATCCGGAGCTGGTACGCAAGTACATGGGCTCGGTCGTGCCCTACTCCGACAACTACTACGCCACGCTGAACTGTGCGGTGTTCACCGACGGATCGTTCGTCTACATCCCCAAGGGCGTGCGCTGCCCCATGGAGCTGTCGACCTACTTCCGCATCAACGCCTCCAACACCGGGCAGTTCGAGCGCACGCTGATCATCGCCGACGAGGGCAGCTACGTCAGCTATCTGGAGGGCTGCACCGCCCCCATGCGCGACGAGAACCAGCTGCACGCCGCCGTGGTGGAGCTGGTGGCCATGGATGACGCCACCATCAAGTATTCCACCGTCCAGAACTGGTACCCGGGCGATGAGAACGGCAAGGGCGGCATCTATAACTTCGTGACCAAGCGCGGCGCCTGCCGCGGCAAGAATTCCAAGATCAGCTGGACGCAGGTGGAGACGGGGTCCGCCATCACCTGGAAGTACCCCAGCTGCATCCTGCAGGGCGACAATTCGGTGGGCGAGTTCTACTCCGTCGCCATCACCAACAACTACCAGCAGGCCGACACCGGCACGAAGATGATCCACATCGGGAAGAACACCCGGTCGACCATCGTGGCCAAGGGCATCTCCGCCGGCAAGGCGCAGAGCACCTATCGCGGCCTGGTGCGCATCCTGCCCAAGGCCGAGGGTGCGCGGAACTACACCCAGTGCGACAGCCTGCTGATCGGCGACAAGTGCGGGGCCCACACCGTGCCCTACATCGAGAGCCGCAACCGCACCGCCCGGGTGGAGCATGAGGCCACCACCGCCAAGATCAGCGAGGATCAGCTGTTCTACTGCCGCGCCCGCGGCCTGTCGGAAGAGGACGCCGTGGGCCTGATCGTCAACGGCTTCTGCCGGGAGGTCCTGAAGGAGCTGCCCATGGAGTTCGCGGTCGAGGCGCAGAAGCTGGTCGCCATCAGCCTGGAAGGCAGCGTGGGCTAAGGGCGCCGCAACCGCCCCCACCCACCTAAGCTGCACACGACATTCGGTTTCAAGGAACGTTTCAAGATGCTGGAAATCAAGAACCTGCACGCCACCGTCGACGGCAAGGAAATCCTGAAAGGGATCAACCTGACCATCAACCCGGGCGAGGTGCACGCCATCATGGGCCCGAACGGTTCGGGCAAGAGCACCCTGTCCTACGTGTTGTCGGGCCGCGACGGCTATGAGGTGACCGAGGGTTCCGTGACCTTCCAGGGCAAGGACCTGCTGGCCATGGAGGCTGAGGAGCGGGCGGCGGAGGGCGTGTTCCTGGCCTTCCAGTACCCGGTGGAAATCCCCGGCGTGTCCAACACCACCTTCCTGAAGACGGCGCTGAACGCCGTGCGCAAGCACAAGGGCCTGCCCGAGCTGGACGCCATGCAGTTCCTGAAGCTGATCCGCGCCAAGGCCAAGGCCTTGAACATGAACGACGACATGATCAAGCGCGCCGTCAACGTCGGCTTCTCGGGCGGTGAGAAGAAGCGCAACGACATCCTGCAGATGGCCATGCTGGAGCCCAGCTTCGCCATCCTGGACGAGACCGACAGCGGCCTGGACATCGACGCCCTGAAGCTGGTGGCCGACGGCGTGAACAGCCTGCGCAGCCCCGAGCGCTCCATGCTGGTCATCACCCATTACCAGCGCCTGCTGAGCTACATCGTGCCGGACCACGTGCACGTGCTGGCCTACGGCAAGATCGTGCGCAGCGGCGGCAAGGAGCTGGCGCTGGAGCTGGAAGCCAAGGGCTACGCCGAATTCGGCTCGCCCGAAGCCGCCTGAGGGGAACGCGCGCCATGGCCGCCATCGCCACTCTGAAAGACCTGTACGAGACCCTGAGCCCCGGCCTGCCCGGCGCCGGTGCCGCCGGCCTGGACCGGCTGCGCGCCGACGGCTATGCCCGCTTCCTGGCCGACGGCATCCCCACGCCCAAGGTCGAGGGCTGGAAGTACACCAACCTGCGCGACCTGGCCGGCGTCAGCCTGGCCCCCGCGCAATCGGCCGCCAACACGGACCTCGCCCTGCCCAGCGTGGCTCCGGGCGAGACGCATCGCCTGGTGTTCGTGGACGGCCGGTTCAACGCCGCCCTGTCCGCCGTGGGCACCCTGCCCCCGGGCGTGACCCTGGACAGCCTGCGCGGCCTGATCGAGGCCTCCCCCGCGTACGCGGCCGAGGTGCTGGAGCGGTTCCCGGCGCCCAAGGCCGACACCGGCCTGCGCGTCGGCCCCAACCCCGGCCGTGGCCAGTCCGGCGGCTTGGTGGGCCTGAACGGCGCCTTCCTGGCCGAAGGTGCTGTGCTGACCGTGGGTGAGGGCGTGAAGCTGGCCCAGCCGGTGGAGTTCGTCTTCATCGCCACCGCCGCCGACGGCGCCTGGCACCCCCGCCTACTGATCGACGTGGCCGCCGGCGCCGAGGTGACCGTGGCCGAGCACCATGTGGCCCGGGGTGGCGGCGCCACTTTCGCCAACATCGTCAGCGGTGTGCGCGTCGGCGAAGGCGCCATCCTGCGCCACGCCAAGTTCCAGGAGGAGGCGGAGACGGCCCTGCACCTGGCTAGCGTCACCGCCACGGTGGCGGCCTCGGCCACGTACGAGACCTTCGTGCTGACCACCGGTGGCCGCCTGGCCCGCACCGACGTCCAGGTCCGCCTGGAAGGGTCGGGTGCCCAGACCCGCGTCTCCGGCGCCTATGGCGTGGATGGCAGCCGGCACGCCGACTTCACCAGCCTGATCGACCATGTCGCCGCCAACTGCACCAGCCGCGAGGTGGTGAAGGGCGTCATCGACGGCAAGGGCCGCGCCGTGTTCCAGGGCAAGATCATCGTGCGGCCGGACGCGCAGAAAACGGACGGCCACCAGCTGAACCGCGCCCTGCTGCTGTCCGACACCGCCGAGATCGACGCCAAGCCGGAGCTGGAGATTTACGCCGACGACGTGAAGTGCAGCCACGGCGCCACCGCCGGCGAACTGGATGAGGAGGCGCTGTTCTACCTGCGCGCCCGTGGCATCCCCGCCGACACCGCCCGCGCCCTGCTGATCGCCGCTTTCCTGGACGAGGTGGCGGAGGAGATCGGCGACGAGCACCTGCGCGGCTATGCCATGGCGCGCATCCAGGAGCGCATCGGCCGTCTGACGGGCATCACAGTCGACACCGACGCCACGGTGTTAGGGGAGTGACCTCATGGACACCCGGATTCTGACGAACGCCCCGTACGATGTGGAGAAGGTCCGCCAGGACTTCCCCATCCTGACGCGCCTGGTGCATGAGAAGCCGGGCCGTCCGGGCAAGCCCCTGGTCTATCTGGACAATGCCGCCAGCGCGCAGAAGCCGCGCGCCGTCATCGACGCCATGGCCAATTTCATGGCGCACGACTACAGCAACGTCCATCGCGGCGTGCACTACCTGTCCCAGGTGGCGACCAACCTGTATGAGGCGACGCGCGTCAAGACGGCCACGTTCCTGAACGCGCCCTCGCCCGACACCATCGTCTTCACCCGCAGCGCCACCGAGGCCTTCAACCTGGTGGCCAGCAGCTGGGGCGGCGCCCACCTGAAGGCGGGTGATGAGATCATCCTGAGCGTGATGGAGCATCACGCCAACATCGTGCCCTGGCAGCTGCTGCGCAGCCGCACCGGCATCGTCATCAAGGTGGCGCCGGTGCTGGACGACGGCACCCTGGACCTGGAGGCGCTGGCCCGGCTGCTGGAAAGCCCCAGGGTCAAGCTGGTGTCCATCACCCACGGCAGCAACGTGCTGGGCACGGTGACGCCGGCGGCGGAGATCGCCCGCATGGCGCATGCGGCCGGCGCCAAGGTGCTGTTCGACGGCAGCCAGGCGGCGGTGCACATGCCGGTGGACGTGCAGGCCATCGACGCCGACTTCTACATCATGACCGGGCACAAGCTGTACGGGCCCACCGGCTTCGGCGTGCTGTACGGCAAGGCCGAGCTGCTGGAGTCCATGCCCCCCTACCAGGGCGGCGGCGACATGATCCAGACGGTGACCTTCGAGGAGACCACCTTCCGCGAGATGCCGCACCGGTTCGAGGCCGGGACGCCGCCCATCGTGGAGGGCATCGGCTTCGGCGCCGCCATCGACTATGTGACCGCGCTGGGCATGGGCGCCATCCACGCCCATGAGCAGCGCCTGCTGGCCTACTCCACGGAGAAGCTACAGGCCATCGACGGCCTGCGCATCATCGGCACCTCGCCCACCAAGGCGGCCATCCTGTCCTTCACCATCGAGGGCGTGCACCCGCACGACATCGGCACCCTGGTGGACCGGGCCGGTGTGGCGGTGCGGGTGGGCCGGCACTGCGCCGAGCCGCTGATGGACCGCTTCGGCGTGGGCGCCACGGCCCGCGCCAGCTTCGCCCTGTACAACACCGAGGCCGAGGCCGACGCCCTGGTGGACGCCGTCCGCGCGGTGAGGGAGTTCTTCAACTGATGTTCGACGATCTGCGCGACCTGTACCAGGAAGTGATCCTGGACCATGGCAAGCATCCCCGGAACTTCGGCAAGCCCGAAAGCTTCAACCGCATGGCCCGGGGCGAGAACCCGCTGTGCGGTGACAAGATCAACGTCTACCTGACCATCGGGCCTGACGGACTGGTCAATGATGCCCACTTCGACGGCCGCGGCTGCGCCATCAGTCAGGCCAGCGCCTCGCTGATGACAGAGACGCTGAAGGGCAAGACGGAAGCGGAGGCCGAGGCCCTGTTCGGCCACTTCCACGACATGTGCACCAAGGACGACCACGAACACACCGACCACGGGCACCTGGACCCGGAGGCGGTGGAGAAGCTGGACGTGCTGTCGGGCGTGCGGGAATTCCCCATGCGCGTGAAGTGCGCGACCCTGGCCTGGCACACCATGAATGCCGCCATCCACGGCGATGAAAAGACGACGACGGAGTAAGCGAGATGTCTGGAGCCGAACGACCCATCGCGCCGGATATTACGCTGCAGGCGCCGGCCACCATCCCGGATGAGGACAAACTGCCCCCGGACGCCCCCCTGGCGGATCGCGTGACGGAGGCGCTGAAGACCGTCTACGACCCCGAAATCCCGGTGAACATCTATGAGCTGGGCCTGATCTACCGCTGCGACATCGACGCGGAAGGCCAGGTCGAGATCGACATGACCCTGACCGCCCCCGGCTGCCCCGTGGCGGGCGAGATGCCGGGCCAGGTGCAGGGCGTCGTCGGCAGCGTCGACGGCGTGAAGGATGTGATCGTGAACCTGGTCTGGGAACCCGCCTGGAACCCCAGCCTGATGTCCGACGAGGCGCGCGTCGCCCTCAATATGTTCTGACGTGTGGAGAGAATCATGAGCCGCATGGAACGCCCGAAAGCGATGAGTCTGACCGACGCCGCCGCGACCCGCGTCAAGGAGATCATGGCCCAGCGTGAGACGCCGGCCGTGGGCCTGCGCGTCGGCGTGAAGGCGCGCGGCTGCTCCGGTCTCAGCTATTTCGTCGAATACGCCGACGCCAAGAAGCCCTTCGAGGAAGTGGTGGAGGAGAAGGGGGTCACCCTGCTGCTGGACCCCGCGTCCACCATGTTCCTGCTGGGCACGGAGATGGACTACCAGGAGGACAAGTTCCAGTCGGGCTTCGTCTTCACCAACCCGAACGAGAAGGGCCGCTGCGGCTGCGGCGAGAGCTTCACGGTCTGACCGGCGGGGCACCTCCGCCAACGCGACTTCAGATCGGTCACCAGACGGGCGCCAGGGGCGCGGATGGGCGTGAAAGCCCGCCGCGCCCTTTTGCTATCCACCGCGAACCCCTCCAGGCGTCGGCTGGCAAGGATAGTTCAGCCGAAGAATTATTCCATTAGCATGAATAGTTAATATAAATTGATATTCATTCTCATTTTCCAATACTAATGATCATCATTGAGCCGCGTTATCATACATATCGGTACATTCTCCTTTCCACACCATCGATATATACGAAAGATAGGCCATGATCACTTCATCAAGTCTTCATCATTAAGGTGTCGTTAAGCACCAGTGCGGCAGGTTGACGCATCCTTTCCGGGGTACATCGCGTAGGAGAATTTCGATGATCCGCTGGTTCGCTAACCTGAAGCTGGTTCTCAAACTGACCGTGCCGCTTGGCATGATCGCCCTCGTGTCCATTGGCCTGGTCACGCTGGCGGAAAACGGGCTGGTGCGCCTGCGCGACACCACCACCCACGTTGTGGATGTTTCCGCCGCGCGCCTGACCCTGGTCCTGGAAACGGAAGCGCTGCTGAACAGCGCCTCCATCGCGGCCAAGAACCTGATCTTGGTGACCTCGGACGAAAATAATGCTCTGTTCTTAAAGGGTTACCGATCGGATATGGCGACCGCGGCGGCCAACATCGATAAGCTGATCGCCGTAGCCGATACACCGGAGCGGCGCCAGATCAACGAACACCTGAAACAGCTTTTCCAAGCATACGCGGACGCCAATGAGCCGTCCGTGCAGGCCGGCATAAAAAATGAAAATGACGTCGCCATCAAAATCTCCCTCGGGCCCGCCCGGGAGGCTCGCCAGAACCTGGTGGCGGCGTTCAAGGAGCGGGTGGAGCGCAACCGGGCGGAACTCGCCCAGGCGAAACGGGATGCGGAGGCGCTGGCAGACCACCTGAATTCCACCCTGCTGACCATGGCGGGGGCGGGCTTGACCTTGGCCTTTGGCCTGACTGCCGTCATCGTGCTGTTCCTGACCGTCCGGCCCATCAACCGCGTCACGGCCGCCATGGGGGCGATCGCCGATGGCCGACTGGAGACGGAGGTAACGGGCGCGGAGCGCCGGGACGAGGTGGGTGCGCTGGCCAAGGCCCTGCTGGTCTTTAAGGACAACGCCCTGGCCGTCCGCCGGCTGGAGGCCGAGCAGACCGCGGCCAAGACCCGCGCCGAGGCGGAGAAGCGCCAGGCCATGGAACGCCTGGCCGGCGATTTCGAGCGCACCGTCATGGGCGTGGTCAACGGCGTCACCACCTCTTCCTCCGAGATGCAGCAGGCCGCCCAGAGCCTGTCCGCCACCGCCGAGCAGACCACCCGCCAGGTAACCTCCGCCGCCAGCGCGGTGGAAGAAGCCTCGCAAAGCGTGCACACCGTGGCCGCCGCCGCCGAGCAGCTGACCGCCTCCATCAACGAGATCGGCCAGCAGGTCACCCGCTCCACCGCCATCGCCGGCGAAGCGGTCGAGGAAGCCAGCCGCACCCAGGCCAAGGTCGAGTTCCTGGTCCAGGCTGCCAACCGCATCGGCGAGGTCATGACCCTGATCTCCACCATCGCCGGCCAGACCAACCTGCTGGCCCTGAACGCCACCATCGAGGCCGCCCGGGCGGGTGACGCCGGCAAGGGCTTCGCCGTCGTGGCGTCGGAGGTCAAAAGCCTGGCCAACCAGACCGCCAAGGCGACCGAGGAAATCTCCGCCCAGATTTCCGCCATCCAGTCCGCCACCGGCGACGCCGCCACCTCCATCACCAGCATCACCAGCACCATCGTCCGCATCAACGAGATCGCCAGCACCATCGCCTCGGCAGTGGAGGAACAGGGTGCGGCCACGCGGGAGATCGCCAGCAACGTCCAGCAGGCCGCCGTGGGCACCACGGAGATCGCCTCCAACATCTCCGGCGTCACCGAGGCCGCAACCCACACCGGCGGCGCCGCGACGCAGATGCTGGGCACCGCCGAACGCCTGTCCACCGACGCTGGCGCCCTGCGCGCCCAGGTGGACGGCTTCCTGTCGGTACTGCGCGCCGCTTGACGGCGGCACGCCCGAAACCAGTTCGCGTGGGGAGAGCCGGCCATCGCCGGCCCTTTTCCTGTGCGCTGAGGGCTGGTCCGGTCAGGGCTGGTTGGCGCTGCCCAGATTGCTGACGGCCATGTCCAGCTCGCCCAGGTCGACGGCCGCCATCTCGACCACGACATAGGAAGCGGGCGGGAAACGGGCCATCAGCTTGTTGCGGAAGTCGCGGGGACCGGCGGCGTAGCCGTGGACGACCCGTGCGCCGCTCTTGCCACCGCCCAGGCCCGTCACCAGACTGATCCGCGCCTCGAACAGGGTGTCGCCCTGCGACCAGGCCTGGGAGAACAGGTTCAGGTGGCGCGGGATGACCTGTTGCAGCGTGCCGCGCCGGGCCTCGACATCGCGGGCGCGGACGGATATCTCCTCCAGCTCCCCATCCAGGTCCTGCAGCGCGGTGCGCAATTCCCCTTCCTGCAGGCGGGCCTGCCGCAGGCTGGCGGCCGCCTTGTTGCGCTCCTCCACCGCGGCGCTGACGCGCCGCTCGGTCTTGCGCACCTCGGTGATCAGCCGCTTCAGCGACCAGGCCATGATGGCACCGCCCACCGCCAAGGCGCAGACGTGGCCGGGGCTGGGGTTGGCGTAGGCTTCCGCCAGGGCGTCGGACAGCATCATGGGATAGTGTTCCTCAAGGGGTCGCCTCAGCTCGGTCGCACAACGCCGCGCTGCGCGCCGGGAGCGCCCGAGCCCTGGACCTGCCGCACGTTGGTGACGCTGTAGCCGTCGGCCAGGGCGAATTCCTGCTGCAGGGCGGTGCGGGCCTCCATCTCCGTGCGGGCCCAGACGCGGGCACGGTGCAGGTGACGCCACAGCGGGCAAATCGATTCCATGCCCGCGACCACGCCGTTGGTCAGCGCGCTGTTGCTGATGTCGGCGGAATAGAGCGCCAGGCCGCTGGCCGAGGGCCCGCCCAGATCGTGCCAGACCTCCACCCGCCGCCGCTCGAACTCCTCACATTCCTTCTCCAGGCGTTGGAGGTTGCTGGTCTCGCGAAAGCGCAGGGCGATGCGCGCATCGCGCACCCGGGCGGTATCCCGGTTGGCTGCCGCCACCTTTTCCGCCGTGCGCCGGATCTGGTCGATTTCCTTTTTCACCTTGGCGTGGCGGGCAATCATCTCATAGACGTCGTTGATGACCAGGCGCAGCAGTTCCAGCAGCACCACCCCCGCCAGGATGGCGCCCACGATGGCTATGATCACCAGATCCGGTTTCTCGATGTGCACCAGGGCCTCGGATGTCGGGGAATGAGCGGTCGCGCTATCGTATGGAAGTCCACTTCAAGGTTGTACGGTCAATTAGCCGTTAACGGGCCCTAAATCCGAAATTTTAAATAAAATCTTCCGTATAGGACCCGTCACACTTTGTCAGAAGCAACCTACGCGGCGGCCGCGTGGGCCACGTCGCGGATGTCGGCCACCAGCTGGTCCACCCGCTCCGGCTGGGTATCCCAGGCGAACATGAAGCGGGCGCCGCCGCCGATGAAGGTGTAGAAGCGCCAGCCGCGCGCCCGCAGGCCCTCCAGCACCGCCGCCGGGGCTGTCAGGAACACGGCGTTGGCCTGCACCGGGAACAGGGGCGCCACGCCCGGCACCCCCGCCAGGCCCGCCACCAGACGCTGGGCCCCCGCGTTGGCATGGGCGGCGTTGCGCAGCCAGGCGCCATTTTCCAGCATGCGCACCCACGGGGCGGACAGGAAGCGCATCTTGGACGCCAACTGGCCCGCCTGCTTGCAGCGGTAATCGAAATCCTCCGCCAGGGCCCTGTCGAAGAAGAGGATGGCCTCACCCACCGCCATGCCGTTCTTGGTGCCGCCGAAGCACAGCACGTCCACCCCGGACTTCCAGGTCATCTCCGCCGGGGAACAGCCCAGGCTGGCGCAAGCGTTGGCGAAGCGGGCGCCATCCATGTGCAGGCGCAGGCCCAGGTCACGGCAGACGGCGGAGATGGCGCGGATCTCATCCAGGCTGTAGACCTGCCCAGTCTCCGTCGGTTGGGTGATGGTGACGGCGCGGGGCTTGGGGAAATGAATGTCCGACCGGCCGGTGGCCAGCGCCCGGATGGCATCCGGCGTCAGCTTGCCATCCGCAGTCTGCGCGACCAGCAGCTTGGATCCGTTGGAGAAGAACTCCGGCGCCCCGCACTCATCCGTCTCCACATGGGCGGAGGCCGAACAGATGACGCTGTGGTAGGACTGGCACAGCGAGGCCAGGGCCAGCGAGTTGGCGGCCGTGCCGTTGAAGGCGAAGAACACGTCGCAGGGGGTGCCGAACAGCTGGCGGAAGGCGTCGGCGGCCTTCGCCGTCCACACATCCTCGCCATAGGCGGCGGCGTGCCCGCTGTTGGCCTCCGCCATGGCGGCCCAGGCCTCCGGACAGACACCGGAATAATTGTCGCTCGCGAACTGCTGGGCGGCGAATTGGGCGGGTAGCGTATCGGTGGTCATGGGGAACGCAGCCTTCATGGTCTCAAGTCTCGACCAAGAGCGAAACGGACTCACGTGGCTGCTTCCCGTTCATTGCCGGATCGGCCACATCCTTCCCCTCTGGGGGAAGCGCCACCTTGCCGGGTACAGCAGGTTGGCGTTGAGCGTCAGCTCAACTCTTGATGCACGGGGCAGAGGGATAACCGCTGGCGGCGGCGGACGCAAGCCCCCTGAGGCGGCTGCAGTGGCATGGGTGATCTTCGGCGCCGGATGATCGCCCAGCGGGACCTGCGGCCCGCGCGGCCTCAGCCGCCGGCGACCGGAGCGGGGGTCAGGCCCATGCCGCGTGGCATGCCCTGCATCGCGGCGGGCGGGCGCACCGGCAGGGGCTTGGGCCCGGCGAGAGCCGGCGATTCCGCCGCCGCGCCATCCCCCGCCACATCGCCTCCCACCAAGTCACCAAGGGGCTCATCCTCCGCCGGCGGTTCCACCGGCGCGACGCCGGCGCCGTCAAGGGCGGGCCCCTCGTCACCCAGCGAGATGGGCAGCACGCTGCTGATGATATAGCCACCCTCATTGGCCAGGCGGTTGGTGACCAGCGCGCGGAAATCGGCCTCGGTGGGGGCGTAGCCGTGCACCACCCCGGCCTCGGCCATGCCGCCCGCGGTGCGGCCCCCATGGCCGCCGACATGGCGGGGCGCCACCACGTTGCGCAGGTGCGCCTCATACAGGTGGTCGCCCTGCGCCCACTCCAAGGAAACCAGGTTCAGCGGCCGGGGCGTGGCCTGGCGCAGCACCGCCATGCGGTTCTGCACCTCCTCCGTCCGGCGCGCGATCTCGCGCAGCGCCTCCTCCCCCTCCTCCAGGGCCTGGAGCAGTTGCTCTTCCTGCTGGCGGGCGACCCGCAAGTCGGCGGCGGCTTCGTTCTTCTCATCCACCGTGGCGGCGATGCGCCGCTCCGTTTCCCGGATCTTGAACAGGATGCGGCGGACGGAGAAGGCCAGGAAGGCCCCGCCGATGGCCAGGATGATGAAGACCATGAAGTTGAGGTTGCTGTAGCCGCCCGTCATCAGCGCACCATGCGCCGGTGCGGTCGCACCAGGCGGGACTGCGCCGCCGACCGGCCGGCGGCCGCCGCCTCCGCCACCGCCTTGAAGCCTTGGGCGGCGCGCAGATTGTTGACGGTGAAGCCATCCTTGGGACTGAAGGCCAGCAGAAGGCGGGAACGGGCCTGCCGCTCATTCCCCGCCCATACCCGGACGCGGTGGGTGTAGCGCCAGATGGGACAGATCTCCTCCATCCCTGCCGCCGCCCGTTCCATCAGGCTGCGGCAATTCAGATCCGCCAGATAGAGCTGGTCGTCCAGGGTGGCGTCACCCACCTCATGCCACACCTCCACCCGCCGCCGCTCCAGCTCCTCGCGCTCCTGCTCCATGCGGTGCAGGATGGTGTTGAGGCGGAAGCGCTCGGCGTTGCGCCGGTCGCGCAGGGCGGCGTTGGCCCGGTTGGTCGCCCACAGGTTTTCCGTGGTACGGCGGGTCTGCTGGATCTCGTATTTGATGCGACGGTATTTCGCCGCCCATTCGTAGATGTCCACGATTACTAGGCGCAGCACTTCCAGCAGCGCGATGGCGGCCACAACGGCGCCCGCGACCGACAACACCACCAGATCCGACTGCACGACCTGCACGGGGACCTACCCTGACTTACCTCTCCCGCTCATGTCCGAACGATACAGCCTAAGGCCGTAGGCGGCCTGCCCAAAATACCCGTCTAAGTCATCAGGACAGGCCCCCTGCCCAACCGGGGAGGGCGGATGATTCGGGTCACCGCCGGCGCCCGCAGGATGCCCCATCGCCCCCCTGGACGAAGGGGGGTTGGCGTCGTGCGGCCCCCTCCCCTATCCTGGCCGCCAACCATAATTCCAACGGAAACCCACCCCATGGACAGCCGCCTCGACACGGCCACGCCCCACGCCATCCACCTTCGCGATTACGCCCCGCCGGCGTGGCTGATCGACACGGTGGACCTGCATGTCGATTTGCGGGAAGAGGCGGCCACCATCCGCTCCACCCTGTCCGTGCGGCGCAATCCGGCCTCGGGGCCGGCCTCGGGGCCGGCCTCGGGGAACGCCGCCGCCGCGCTGGACCTGGACGGCCAGGAACTGGAACTGCTGGCGGTGCGCGTGGACAACCGCCTGCTGGGACCCGACGATTACACCCTGACGCCCGAACGGCTGACCCTGGCCGGCCTCGCCGACCACGCCACGGTGGAAATCACCACCCGCACCCGGCCGCAGGACAACACGGCGCTGGAGGGGCTGTACAAGTCATCCGGCAACTACTGCACCCAGTGCGAGGCAGAAGGCTTCCGCAAGATCACCTATTTCCTGGACCGCCCGGACGTGATGGCGCGCTACACCACCACCATCGAGGCGGAGCGGGCGCGCTATCCCGTGTTGCTGTCCAACGGCAACCTGACGGCCAGCGGCGACAGCGCGACCGAGGCCGGGCGCCATTGGGCGCGGTGGGAGGATCCCTGGCCCAAGCCCTGCTACCTGTTCGCGCTGGTGGCCGGCACGCTGGTGCACATCGAGGACCGCTTCACCACCCGCTCCGGCCGCGAGGTGGCGCTGCGCATCTATGTCGAGCCGGGGAATGAGGCCAAGTGCGGCCATGCCATGGAGTCCCTGAAGAAATCCATGAAATGGGATGAGGACGTCTATGGCCTGGAGTACGACCTGGACATCTTCAACATCGTCGCCGTGTCCGACTTCAACATGGGGGCGATGGAGAACAAGAGCCTGAACGTCTTCAACACCAAGTACATCCTGGCCCAGCCGGAGACAGCCACCGACACCGACTTCCTCGGCATCGAGACGGTGGTGGCCCATGAGTACTTCCATAACTGGACGGGCAACCGCGTCACCTGCCGCGACTGGTTCCAGCTGAGCCTGAAGGAGGGCCTGACCGTCTTCCGCGACCAGGAATTCTCCGCCGACATGAACTCCGCGCCCGTGAAGCGCATCCAGGACGTGCAGCGCCTGCGCCAGGTGCAGTTCAACGAGGACGCCGGCCCCACCGCTCATTCCGTGCGGCCGGAGAGCTATATCGAGATCAGCAATTTCTACACGCCCACCGTCTATGAGAAGGGGGCGGAGGTGCTGCGCATGTACCGCACCCTGCTGGGCCACGCGGGATATCGCAAGGGTATCGACCTGTACTTCGCCCGCCATGACGGCCAGGCGGTGACGACGGACGACTTCCTGGCCGCCATGGTGGAGGCCAACGGCCAAAAGCCCACCGACCCGCTGTGGGCGCAGTTCCAGCGCTGGTATTCCCAGGCCGGCACGCCGGTGGTGTCGGGCGAGGGCCGGCACGATGCCGCCGCCGGCACCTACACACTGACCTTGCGCCAGGCGGTGCCGGCCACGCCGGGCCAGCCGGACAAGCTTCCCCAGGTCATCCCCGTGGCCCTGGGCCTGGTGGGCCCGGACGGCAAGGATATGCCCCTCACCCTCCAGGGCGAAACCGAAACCGGCGCCACCACCCGCACCCTGGCCCTGACGGAGGCAGAGCAAAGCTTCACCTTCACCGGCGTCCCGCAGGCGCCCGTGCCCTCCCTGCTGCGCGGCTTCTCCGCCCCGGTGCGGCTGGACCTCAAGCAGGATGACGCCGCACTGACCTTCCTGATGGCGCACGACAGCGACGCCTTCAACCGGTGGGAGGCGGGGCAGACCCTGGCCACCCGCCTGATCCTGGCCGACGTCGATGCCCGGGCCAGCGGCGCCGAAGCCGCCGTGCCCCGGGCCTACATCGACGCCACCGCCCAGACCCTGGCGCGGGCGGGGGAGGACCGGGCGTTCGCCGCCTTGGCGCTGGCCCTGCCCACGGAGGGTTATCTGGGCCAGCAGCGCGCCACCGTGGACGTGGACGGCATCCACGCCGCCCGCCTGGCCTTGCGCCGCACCCTGGCGCGCGAGCTGAACGGCGCCTTTCGTAAGGCTTATGACGGCAACCGCACCGATGGCGCCTTCACCATCACGCCCGACGCCATGGGCCGGCGCGCGCTCAAGAACGCCGCCCTGGCCTACCTGATGGCGCTGGACGACGCTCCGGCCCGCGCCTTGTGCCTGGCGCAGTACCAGGGCGCCACCACCATGACAGATGCCATCGCGGCGCTGGCGCTGATCGCCGACAGCGCCATGGATGAGCGGGCGGGCTGCCTGGCGGACTTCGCCGATCGCTGGAAGCATGAGGCGCTGGTGATGGACAAATGGTTCGCGGTGCAGGCGCTGAGCGACCGGCCGGACACGCTGGACCGGGTGCGGGGCCTGATGGACCACCCGTCCTTCTCCATCCGCAACCCCAACAAGGTCTATGCCCTGGTGGGCAGCTTCGCCGCCAACCCGTCCAAGTTCCATGCCGCCGACGGCAGCGGCTACGCCTTCCTGGCCGATACGGTGCTGACGCTGGACAAGCTGAATCCCCAGGTGGCCAGCCGCATGGTGAAGCCCCTGGCCCGCTGGCGCCCCTACGATTCCGGCCGGCAGGAACACGCCAAGGCGGCGCTGGAGCGCATCGTGGGCACCACCGGCCTGTCGCGCGATGTCTATGAGATCGCGTCGAAGAGCTTGGCCGGCTGATGCCTCAATGCGCGAGTAGGACCGGCAGGGCGGCGTTGTACAGCACGTGGCGGGTGACGCCCCCCAGAATCATCTCGCGCAGACGGCTGTGCCCGTAACCGCCCAGCACCATCAGATCAGCACCCGCGTCCGCCGCGGCCGCCAGCAGCAAGGCCCCCACCGGCCGCCCCTCCGCCATGGGCTGCCGCACCTGGGCCTTGATGCCGTGCCAGGCGAGGTAGCTGGCCAAGTCGCGTCCGGCCGCGCCCTCGGTCTTGTCCGTCTCGACCGCGATGACGGTCACCGCCTCCGCCGCCTTCAGCAGGGGCAAGGACTGGGCCACGGCCTGGGTCGATTCGCGGCTGCCATTCCAGGCGAGAAGGATGCGGCGGCCCAGGCCCGTTTCCGCCCGGAAGGCGGGCGGCACGATCAACAGGGGCCGGGCGCTGGCCAGCAGAATGGCCTCCAGCATCAGCAGAGCCTCACCCCCCACCGTCTCGCCCACCTGCGCCATGACGCTGATGTCCGCCAGGCGGGCCTCGACGACGGCCACATCCTCCTGGCTGCCAACGACTTCGCGGAAGTCGCCGGTCAGGGAAGCATCGGGGGCAGCATCCGGAGTTTCGGCGAGGGTGGCGCCGGCCTCTGCCAGGGCAGCGTCGAAGGCCTGGCGGGCGCGGGTGCGGTGGTTGCGCGACTCCTGCTCCACCATGGTCATGATCTCCTCGACCAGGGCGCCCGACACCCCTTCGCCCAGGGCCGGCACCGCCTCGCGCGGGTCGGGGTTGGGCACCAGGCCCAGGACGTGGCCGCCGGCCGGCCGGGCCAGGGCGAAGGCAGCCGCCAGGGCGGCGCGGTCACCGGCGCCGCCGGTCAGCACGGACAGGATCTTGGCATAAGCCACGGGGGCAGCCACGGGGGCAGCCACGGGGGCATTGGACATGGGGCCGTTCTCCTCTTGTCATCCGCGCCCGCGCGGGCCGGAACATCATGGAGAAGCTTCACCGTTCGGGCGGGCGCCCGCATTGACGTGCCTCAAGCGTGGACCCGCGGCCGCGTAGGCGCAAGGGCCGAAGGCGGCGGCTCAGGCGTCGGGCCGCCAGGGCTCCGGCCGGGCCAGCTGGCTCAACAGGCGGCGGGCCACGTCGGCGGCGGAGCCCAGCACCGACAGGATGTCCCAACGCATCTCTCCCAGGCCGCGGCCGCCACGCTCCCCTTTGGGGCGGCCTTCATCGGCCGCCTGCTGCTGGTTCAGGACCAGCCACAGGCCCAGGAAGGGCACGGGTGCGGCATGGGCCACCGCCTCGATATCCGCCCGCTGGTCCGGCCGGGCATACACGGCATCCGCCACCACGGCATGACCCGCCTCCAGCACCAGTCCGGCGCGTCCCGCCATCTCGCCATAGACGCGGGTGGTCACCGCCTCGCTGTAGCCGGACGCCGCCAGCGTCCCCTCCTCCGGCGCGTCCAGCAGGCGGCGGCGCAGCGCCTCGGACTGCAGGATGATGGCACCGGGAATGGGCCCGATCTCCGGTGCCAGCATGCGGGCCAGGGTGGACTTGCCCGTCCCCGGCAGGCCGCCGATGGCGATCAGGCGGGGCGCCCGGGGATTGAGGGCGGACAGGGCCAGGTCCAGGTAGGCCGCCGCCTCGCGCCGGAAGGAGGCGCCCGCCCCCACCGGCCGCCGGGCCGCCGCCGTGCTGGCCGTCATGTGGGCGCGGATGGCGGCGCACAGGCTGATGAACAGGGGCAGCAACGCCAAGCCGGCGAAGTCGCCCGTCTGTTCCAGATAGCGGTTCAGCACCAGGTTGGCGAAAGGCCGCAGCCGGCGGTGCTCCAGATCCATCAGCAGGTAGGCGAGGTCGTGGAAGACGTCGATGACCGCCGGGCCGCCGTCCACCACCTTCCCGTCCCAGGGGGCGCTAGCTTCGTCCAACAGGATGGCGGCGCCGAACAGGGTGGGCTGGCCGCCCCATAGACAGATGTTGCCCAGCTGCAGGTCGCCATGGCAGGGCCGGACATAGCCGGAGCGACGGCGGCGTTCGATCAGCCATTCCTGACGGGCCACGGCTGTCATCAATCCACGCTCCAGCCGGTCCAGCGCTGGAGGATCGAACAGGTCGGGATGCTGGCGCAACGCGCCCAGGGCGCCGGTCACCGCCGCCCGCACCACTTCCACCCCGCCGGGGTGCGGCCCCCCGGCGCGCCCGGCGCCCTCGTCGTGGGCGCTCTCATGCAGGGCGGCAACGGCGTCGGCCACGGCCCGCATGCTGTCGCGGGTCAGCAACCCGGCCTCCGCCTGGCGGTCGAACAGACTGGATTCGGCGAAGCGGCGCATGACCACCACCCAATCGACCGCCGCCCAGTCCGCCGCCCCCCAGTCCGTTGGCGTCGTGCCGACACCGGAACCGGCGGGCGCCAGCACCAGGCGGCCGTGGGGCCCCGGCACCACCGCCAGCACGCCCTCATACAGACCCGGCGCCGTGCGCCGGTTGACGGCGACCTCGGCCAGGGCCACGCGGCGCCGGCGATCAGGCGTGGACAGGTCCAGATGGGGGAAGTGGACGGCGCGCCGTATCTTGTAGGCGCGGTCCCCGGCCAGGAAGATGATGGCGCTGTCGGTATCGATTCGCTCCACCGCCAAACCCTGATGGGTCGCCGGATCGCCTAGCAGGGCGATCGTGGCGGCCTGGTCCATCAGGGTCGGGTTCGCGGGCGCCGGACACAGATCCATGTCCTGATTTTAAAGGCGTTTTATGACAGGCTATCGTGCGCCCCACGCCGATTTTTCCGGCCTGTGATGCCCGACATCGCCCCCACCCCCACCTTGCGGCCTATACCCCTGATATTGTGCAGCCGCGAAACCATATAAGGTGAGGGCATTGCGCCTATGCGGCGCACCTTCATGAAATCGTAACTGGGACGCCCTATCAAGGCGACGCCCAGGGTGTGCGTATGGCCTTGCGCGTGTGTAGCCTGGGTGGCTGAACGCCTGTTTGTCGCATATGCGCAACAGTCGTCGGCTATGCGAGGCAAAAGGTAGCGGTCACTGCTTTGGTCGTTGAGTTGCCTGGCCTATTCGGGAATCATCCTGAAAACTTCTTAATAAGGATCGCGGTCGTGATACGGCGTCTTCTGAAGTCCACGGTATTGGCGTTGGGGCTGGTCACAGCCGCGGCGCCGGCGTTCGCCGAGGACACCCCCAGCTTCCTCAGCTTCGGCATCGGCGAGTACGACGTGCTGCGGACCGGGCCGAAGCACAACACGACCGACTATCGCGTCGAGTACCGCCCCAACACCTCGCTGTTCAGCAACAGCTGGATCCGCATCAGCCCGTGGGTGGGCGGTGAATTCACCGGCCAGGGCGGCGCGTATGGCGTGGGTGGCATCCTGTTCGACATTCCGCTGGGCAGCTCCTTCGACTTCACGCCCAACTTCGGCGTCGGCGTCTACGGCACCGGCAGCGGCAAGAACCTGGGCAGCTGGGTGGAATTCCGGTCCACCGCCGAGATCTCCTACAAGTTCGAGAATCAGAGCCGCGTGGGCCTGTCCTTCGGCCATATCTCCAACGCCGGCATCGGCGAAGTGAACCCTGGTTCCGAGATCGTGACCCTGTACTACCACATCCCCACCAGCTGGCTGTTCGGCGGCTGGTAAGCCGGTCGAGGCCATCAGGTCGCGATGGATCAGAAGGGCGCCTCCGGGCGCCCTTTTTCGTTTGGCGAATTCAGGTGTGCGGCCGTCCCCTTGGCAGGCGCGCTCGACGCACATGCGAAAACGCCCTCTATCCCGACGGGACAGGGCGTCTCATGTCAGCGATGCGAGGATTTAAGAGGAGTGGTGGGTGTACAAGGACTCGAACCTTGGGCCCGCTGATTAAGAGTCAGCTGCTCTACCAACTGAGCTATACACCCGCCCCTCATGAGCCGCCGCCGTGGCGCCGGCCGCCGGGTCTTGCGTCCCGGTGAGGCGCGCTTTGTAGCGTCCCGCCGCAGGCTTGTCGACAGAAAAATGACAGGAAAAATGCTATGCCGCCCGGCGCGGGCGAATGGCACCCATGCGGGTTCGACAGCTGGAAGTATAGGGAATCTTAAAGGCTTAGCGCGAGCCCAAACGCCAACAGCCCAGCCTTGGAGGCCCGGCGCGCAAAGACGGCGATGTCATGGGGAAGAGGAGTGGTGGGTGTACAAGGACTCGAACCTTGGGCCCGCTGATTAAGAGTCAGCTGCTCTACCAACTGAGCTATACACCCGCCCCTCGAAGGCCGCCGCCGTGGCGCCGGCCTGCCGGGTCTTGCGTCCCGGTGAGGGCGGTTTCATACGGCGATAGCCGGCGCTTGTCGATAGAAAAATGCATCGGCGCATCGACATGGCGCCCTTGCAGGAACAAAGGGGACGGCAAGCGGGTGCCGTGCCCCTCCCCGCCGGGATGGTCAGAAATCACTCATGCCGCGGCGGGACATGCGCACGTCCCGATGTACATGGACGCACAGCAGCAGGCCGAAGCCGATCATGACCGTCAGGGCCGACGATCCGCCATAGGAGATCAGCGGCAGGGGCACGCCCACCACGGGGATCAGGCCCATGACCATGGCGATGTTGATGAACATGTACAGGAACAGGTTCACCGTCAGCCCCATGGCCACCAGGCGGCCGTACTGGTGCCGGCAACGCATGGCGATGACGTAGCCGTAGACCAGCAGCAGGGCATACATCGCCAGGAACACCAGCGCGCCCACCATGCCCATCTCCTCCGCCAGCATGGTGAAGATGAAGTCGGTCTGCTTTTCCGGCAGGAAGTTCAGGTGGCTTTGCGACCCCATGAGGAAGCCCTTGCCGAACATGCCGCCGGAGCCCAGGGCGATCTTGGACTGCATGATGTGGTAGCCATGCCCCAGGGGATCGTTCTCGGGGTTCAGGAAGGTGTTCACCCGGTTCTTCTGATAGTCGTGCATGAAATGCCAGATGACCGGGATGGCGGCCAGGACGCTGCCGATGACCAGGGCGAACTTCCACAGCCGTACGCCCACCAGCCAGAAGATGGCGCCCGACACCATCAGCAGCATGAGCGAGGTGCCCAGGTTGGGTTGCAGCAACACCAGGCAGACGGGAGCCACGATCATGACCAGGGCCGGGATCAGGAAGGTGATGCGGCCGGTGTCCTCCAGCGAGGCGCCGTGGAAATAGCGCGCCAGCGCCATCACCAGCGTCACCTTCATCAACTCGGACGGCTGCAGCTGCATGAAGCCCAGGTCGATCCAGCGCTGGGCGCCCATGCCGACATGGCCCATGACCTCGACCACGATCAGCAGGAAAAAGGCGATGCCGTAGAGGAAGTAGGAAAACTTCAGCCAGAGGCGGATGTCGATCAGCGCCACCACCAGCATCAGCACCAGGCCCACGGCAAAGCGCATGATCTGGCGCGTGGCCCAGGGGTCGAAGTTGCCGTTGGCGGCGGAATAGAGCATGGCGAAGCCGATGCAGGCCACGGCCGTGATCAGCAGCACCAGGCTCCAGCTGATCTGGCCCAGCTTCTCCCCCAGGCTCATGTTGGATTGGGGGTCCAGACCCATGTCGAGATTGATCATCGCGGCGTTCCTTCCCCCGGCATGACGGGGGCGGCTGTGACTTGGGTCGGTGTGGACGGGGTGGCGGCCGCCGCGCCATCGCCCGCGGGGGCGGCGGCACCGGCATCGGCCTGCTGGGCCCGGGCCGCTTCCATCAGCTGGATTTCCAGCAGCAGGTCGCGGGCGATGGGGGCGGCCACCGAGCTGCCGCCCACACCGTGCTCCACGATGATGGCGCAGGCGTAGCGCGGCGCCTGCACCGGCGCAAAGGCGATGAACAGGGCGTTGTCGCGGTCCTTCCAGGGGCGCTCGGCCTTCAGCAGGCCGGCGTTGCGCTCCGCCATGGTGATGCGCTTGACCTGGGCGGTGCCCGACTTGCCGCCCATCTCGAACCCCGGCTGGGTGATGCGGGCGGCGTAGGCGGTGCCGCCGGCCGAGGTGACGCCCGCCATGCCGGCCAGCACGCGCTGGATGAACTCCGGCTTCACCCCGATGTCGGGCCAGGCCGTCTGCTCGGTGTATTCCTGCTCCACCGCCTTGGTCAGGTGGGGCTTCACCGCCTTGCCGCCGCTGGCCAGGCGGGCGCACATCACCGCCAGCTGGATGGGGGTGGCGGTGACGTAGCCCTGGCCAATGGCCACGCTTAACGTTTCGCCATCGTACCAATTTTCCTTGTAGGTACGGCGCTTCCACTTGGTGTCGGGGATGATGCCCGTCTTCTCACCCGGCAGGTCCAGGTCGGTGCGGTCACCCAGGCCGAAGCGGCGGGCCATGTCGGCGATGCGGTCAACGCCGATGCGCCGCGCCAAGTCGTAGAAATAGACGTCGCAGGACATGCGGATGGCGTCGTGCATATCGACGGAGCCGTGGCCGCCCTTCTTGTAGCAGTGGAAGGTATGGCCGCCGAAATCGTAGTGCCCCGGGCAGAAGACCCGGTGGGTGGGGTCTACCCCAGCCTCCAGGCCCGCCAGGGCCGTCATGGGCTTGAAGGTGGAGCCAGGGGCGTAGTGGCCGGCCACCACCTTGTTGGTCAGGGGCGAGGCCTCGTTCTTGATCAGGCTGTCATAGAGGTCCTGCGGGATCCCCATGGCGAACTGATTGGGGTCGAAGCTGGGGTGAGAGGCCAGCGCCAGGATGCCGCCAGTCTGCACGTCCAGCACCACGGCGGCGGCACTCTCATGCTCCGCCAGGCGCTGCTGGGCGTAGTACTGCAGCTTGGCGTCGATGGTCAGCGTCACCTGGTGGCCCGGCTGACCATCGTTGCGCGCCAGCTCGCGCACCACCCGGCCCACGGCGTTGACCTCCAACTGGCTGGTGCCGGCGGTGCCGCGCAGGGCCAGGTCGTGCTTGCGCTCGATGCCGCTCTTGCCGATGCGGAAGCCCGGCAGGGACAGCAGCGGATCGCGGGCGTTCTGCAGTTCCTGCTCCGACACCACGCCGACATAGCCCAGGATGTGGGCCGCCTGCTCCCCGAAGGGATAGGAGCGCACCTGCCCTACTTCGATGGAGACGCCGGGCAGGTCGGGCAGGTTCACCTCGATGGCCGAGACCTGGTCCCAGGTCAGGTTCTCACGCAGGGTCACGGGCGCGAAGGAGCGCAGGCGGTCGACATCGCGCAGGATGCGGCGGCGGTCCGCATCGGTCAGCGGCAGCAGCTTGACCACCTTGTCCAGCGTCTCATCCACGTCGTCGGTGCGCTCGGACACCAGCACGGCGCGGAAGTTCTGCTCGTTCACCGCCAGGGGCACGCCGCTGCGGTCGACGATGATGCCGCGCGACGGCGCCAGCAGGCGCAGGGAGATGCGATTGTCCTCGGCCAGCGTGGTGTAGTGGTCGCCTTCCAGGATCTGCAGGTAGTAGAGGCGCGCCACCAGGGCGGACAAGGCACCGGCCTTCAGCCCGCCCAGCACCAGCGTGCGGCGGTTCATGACGCGCTGGCGCTCGGCGTCCCTATCGATCGCATTGAACATAAGTGGGTACCGTTCCCTAAAACGCCGGGCGCCCGCTTCCGCGGGCTTGGCTTCCTCAGTTCAAGAGCGGCATCGCCGCTCTAAAACTTCCGGCGGCCCTTTCACCTAAATGATGGGTCGCGTCCTAAAAAATACAAAGGCCGCCAATTCAGCTCAGCAGGCTGCGGTGCAGCTTGCTGAAGCACCAGGCCGGCAGCGGGAACAGCACGATGGCCAGCAGCGCCTGGGCGATCACATTGCCCGGGGCCACCAGGTGCGCGGTCATCAGGCTGTAGGCCAACCACTGCACGGCCCCCGCCCCCACCGCCACCAGGGCGAAGCCCAGCCACAGGAACCAGAAGGAGTTCCCCAGGAAATAGCGCCGCTGGGTCAGCACCAGCCAGTAGGCCAGCACATAGACCAGCGCGCTCATGCCCAGGGGCGACCCGGCCAGAAGATCCTGCAGCACCCCGATGCCGAAGGCCATATAAGGCTTCAGCAGGTCGGGGCGGTAGATCGCCCAGTAGTAGATGGCCATCAAGGTGAGGGGCGGCGCCACGAAGGAATAGTCGGGCAACTGCAAGGGCATCATCCCGACCAGCATGGCCGCCACCGTGGTGCTGAAGGGCACCGAGTTCCGTCCGGCCTGGTCCAGCCGCTGCCAAATGCCAACCGCCATGGCGGCGTTACTGCATGGCGCCGGGCTGGGCCGCCTCAGCCGCCAGTCCGCCGGGAATGCCGAAATCGACCAGCTGCACATATTCGATGCGCGACAGGTCGACGATGGGGGTCACCCGCGTCTCCCCATCATGGGTGGCGGCGACGATGCCCACCGGCAGGCCGGCGGGGAACAGGCCGCCGTGGCCGGAGGTGAACACCCGCTCACCCACCGTCGGCTCCACCCCGCGCGGGATGTACATCAGGCGCGGCTGGTCGGAGTTGTCGCCCGACAGCATGGCGCGCTGGCGGGTGGTTTCCAGCACCACGGGAATGCGAGCGTTCAGGTCGGTGACCAGCAGGATGCGCGACGACCATTCGCCCACCTGCACCACGCGGCCGATGACGCCCTGGCCGGCCATGGCGGCCTGGCCCCGGCGCACGCCGTCGCGCTGCCCCGCCATCACCACCAGGGTGCGGACGAAGGCCCCGCCGGGATCGGCGATGACGCGGGCGGTGATGTAGGAAGCGGCGGGGTCGGGCTTGTAGGCCAGCAGGCCGCGCAGGGAGTTGTTCTCCGCCTCCAGCCGCAAGGCCGTCTGCTGCCACTGGCGCAGGCGCTCATTATCCTCGCGCAGGCGCTGGTTTTCGGCATAGAGCGCCGTCAGCTGGTGGCCGGACTCCAGCACGCTGGCCACGGCGCCGGCGGGGCGGGCGATGAAGCCCAGGATGGGGGCGAAGGCGTCGGTGACACGGGCGCGGGCGGCGTCGATAAACACAGGGTCGGCGCGCGTCATCATCATCAGCCCGATGGCGGCCAGCACCATCAGCAGAAATGAGAATCGCTGCAGCAGCGCCCGCATGGGTGCTGCGATCCTGAGCGCGGTGCCACCGCTGCGCGTCTTCACAGGCAGTCCCCGTCCCGCTACAGGGGGCCCGGCAATGCATCCGGTTTGGATACGATGCCGGCCCCGTCCCACAAAAACGTCCCAGGCGCCCATGTGGGCGCCCGGAGGCCCTTGGTCAATACATGCTGATCAGCACGTTGCGCAGGGTCTTCATCTCCTCCAGCGCCCGGCCCGTGCCCAGCGCCACGCAGGACAGGGGATCGTCGGCGATCGACACCGGCAGCCCCGTGGCATGGCGCAGGACGAAGTCCAGGTTGGACAGCAGCGCGCCGCCACCGGTCAGCACGATGCCCTTGTCCACGATGTCGGCCGCCAGTTCGGGGGCCGTGTGTTCCAGCGCGACCTTGACGGCCTCGATGATCTGGCTTACCGGCTCCGCCAGGCTTTCGGCGATCTGGCGCTCGCTGATGATGAGTTCCTTGGGAACCCCGTTCATCAGGTCACGGCCCTTTATCTCCATCACCCGGCCCTCGCCATCCTCGGGCGGGCAGGCGGAACCGATTTCCTTCTTGATGCGCTCGGCCGAGCCTTCGCCCACCAGAAGGTTATGGTTGCGGCGGATGTAGCCGATGATGGCCTCATCCATCTTGTCGCCGCCCACGCGGACCGAGCGGGAATAGACGATGCCGCCCAGCGACAGGACGGCCACCTCGGTGGTGCCGCCACCGATGTCTACCACCATGCTGCCCGTCGGCTCGGTCACCGGAAGACCGGCGCCGATGGCGGCGGCCATGGGCTCCTCGATCAGGAAGACGCGGCGGGCGCCGGCGGCCTCGGCCGATTCCTGGATGGCCCGGCGCTCGACGGCGGTCGAGCCCGACGGCACGCAGATGATGACCTGCGGACTGGCGAAGCTGCGGCGGTTGTGCACCTTGCGAATGAAATGCTTGATCATTTCTTCCGCAACTTCGAAGTCGGCGATGACACCATCGCGCAACGGACGGATGGCCTGAATGTTGCCCGGCGTACGGCCCAGCATCAGTTTGGCCTCGTCACCGACGGCCAAGACCTGCTTCTTGCCGCGGACGTTCGCAATCGCGACCACGGACGGTTCGTTCAGGACAATACCGCGACCCTTGACGTAGACCAGTGTATTGGCCGTGCCGAGGTCGATCGCCATATCGGCGGAGAAAATGCCAAGCAAGTTCGTAGGACATCGGTTAGTGGGTTGCGGGAAGGTGGCCCTGCGCACCGCGGTTTCCGCGTGGGAAACGAGCATCGCACCGCCATAGGGGTTGCATAGAACAGAATCGCTAGGTCGCTCAAGCCCTGATGACAGCCCACCCGTGATTTTATCGCCGCGGCGCGGAATGCTTGCAGACCAAGGGACGCCCGGGGGGCGGTTCCGGTGCCCCCGGGCACCTTCACCGCTCACCGGCCCCGTCCCGGCAACCTGCGGGCGCACTAGCGTGCCGCCTGCACCGCCCCATCGCCCAGCCCCGCGCGGGACTCGGGATTAAGCGGTTAATAAATGTATCTCCTCAGGCGCTGATCGCGGCCGGCGCCGTCTTCTGCCGCTTGACCAGCAGCTTGTTCAAAGCGTGCAGGTAGGCGCGGCAGGAGGAGACCAGGGTATCGGCGTCCGCCCCCTGGCCGTTCACCGTCTTGCCGCCCTCTTCCAGGCGCACGGTCACCTCGGCCTGGGCGTCGGTGCCGGCCGTCACGGCGTGCACCTGGTAAAGTTGCAGCCGGGCCTCGTGCGGGAACACCTGCTTGATGGCGTTGAACACGGCGTCCACCGGGCCGTTGCCGAAGCTGACCACCGGGGGCACGGCCTCGCCCCCCACCGTCACCTCCAGCACCGCGTGCTGCGGCCCGCGCGACCCCGCCACCACCTGCAGCGAGACGAACTGGATGTGGTCGTGCTGGCGGCCCACCTCGTCATCGATCAGGGCGATGATGTCCTCGTCGAACACATCCTTCTTGCGGTCGGCCAAATCCTTGAAGCGGCGGAACGCCTCGTTCACGGCGTTGTCGCCCATGTCCTCGTAGCCCAGCTCCTTCAGCTTGGCGCGGAAGGCGGCGCGGCCGGAGTGCTTGCCCATCACCAGGGTGGAGCGGTTCAGGCCTACCGATTCCGGGGTCATGATCTCATAGGTGCCGGCGTGCTTCAGCATGCCGTCCTGGTGGATGCCGGACTCATGGGCGAAGGCGTTGGCGCCGACGATGGCCTTGTTGGGCTGCACCACGAAACCGGTTATGGTGGACACCAGGCGCGAGGCGCGGGTGATGGCCTCGGTCTTGATGCCGGTCTTGTACGGCAGATAGTCGGCGCGGGTGCGCAGCGCCATCACGATCTCTTCCAGGGCGGCGTTGCCCGCGCGTTCCCCCAGGCCATTGATGGTGCATTCCACCTGCCGCGCACCGCCGGCGACACCCGCCAGGGAGTTGGCCACGGCCAGGCCCAGGTCGTTGTGGCAGTGGACGGAGAAGATGGCCTGGTCGCTGTTGGGCGTCTTTTCCCGCACGGCGCGGATCAGCGCGCCGTACTCCTCCGGCACGGCATAGCCCACGGTGTCCGGGATGTTGATGGTGGTGGCACCGGCCTTGATGGCGGTTTCCACGCAGCGGCAGAGGAAGTCCAGCTCGGTTCGGGAGCCGTCCTCGGCCGACCACTCGACGTCCTCGACATGGTTGCGGGCCAGGGTCACGCTGTCCCAGATGGCCTGGACCACGGCGTCCGGCTCCATCTGCAGCTTGTACTTCATGTGTAGCGGGCTGGTGGAGATGAAGGTGTGGATGCGCTGGCGCGCCGCCCCCTTCAGCGCTTCGGCCGCACGCTCGATATCGTTGCGATGGGCGCGGGCCAAGCCGGCGATGGTGGCGTTGCGCACCACCCGGCCCACCTCCCGCACCGCCTCGAAGTCACCATTGGAGGCGGCGGGGAAGCCCGCCTCGATCACGTCCACCCCCATTTCCTCCAGCGTCTGGGCGATGCGGATCTTCTCTTCCAGGTTCATGGAGGCGCCGGGTGACTGCTCACCGTCGCGCAAGGTGGTGTCGAAGATGATGACGCGGTCGGAAGACGGGTGGGTCATGGCGAAAAATCCTGCGCTGCCGCCGCCGGGTGCGGACGGGACGGATAGGGGGACTGACAACAAGCCAAGCCGGATTCGTCTGATCTACGCCGCAATCCGGCCGGTGGCAACGGCGGACAGGCGTTTTGTTGCCGCAGGACAGATCCTGCGGAAACGAATGCGCAAAATATGCTGCACCAGCGAAATGAAAAAGCCGGCACCCCGCAGGCACCGGCTTAATCTTCTGGAAGGTCCCCTCGGTCGCCAGGCGCGGCCATCCGGCCGCTTGGCTACCGGGTGGTAAGACCCGCTTAGTTGCGGCTCTTGTCCACCAGCTTGTTGCTGGCGATCCAGGGCATCATGGCGCGCAGCTTGCCGCCCACTTCCTCGATCGGGTGCTCGGCCTCACGGCGGCGGGTGGCCTTGAAGCTGGGCAGGCCGGCCTTGTTCTCCAGCATCCAGTCGCGGGTGAAGCGGCCGGACTGAATGTCGTCCAGCACGCGCTTCATCTCGGCCTTGGTCTCACTGGTGACGATGCGCGGACCGGTGACGTAGTCGCCATACTCGGCCGTGTTGGAGATGGAGTAGCGCATGTTGGCGATGCCGCCCTCGTAGATCAGGTCCACGATCAGCTTCACCTCGTGCAGGCACTCGAAGTAGGCCATCTCCGGGGCGTAACCCGCCTCGACCAGGGTCTCGAAGCCGGCCTGGATCAGCTTGGTCAGGCCGCCGCACAGCACGGCCTGCTCACCGAACAGGTCGGTCTCGCACTCTTCCTTGAAGGTGGTCTCGATGATGCCCGAGCGGCCGCCGCCCACGGCGGAAGCGTAGGACAGCGCCACTTCCAGGGCGTTGCCCGAGGCGTTCTGGTGCACGGCCACCAGGCAGGGGACGCCGCCGCCCTTCTGGTATTCGCCGCGCACGGTGTGGCCGGGGCCCTTCGGCGCGATCATGAACACATCCAGGTCCGGCCGCGGCTCGATCAGGCGAAAGTGCACGTTCAGGCCATGGCCGAAGGCGATGGCGGCACCCTGGCGCAGGTTGGCGGCCAACTCGTCACGGTACAGGTCGGCCTGCAGCTCGTCCGGGGTCAGGATCATGACGACATCGGCCCAGGCGGCGGCCTCGGCCGGGGTGACCACCTTGAAGCCGGCGCCTTCGGCCTTCTTGGTCGTAGCCGAACCGGCGCGCAGCGCCACCACGATCTCCTTCACCCCGCTGTCGCGCAGGTTCTGGGCGTGGGCGTGGCCCTGGCTGCCGTAACCGATGATGGCAACCTTCTTGCCCTTGATCAGGTTAACGTCGGCGTCACGATCATAATAAACGCGCATGGGTCTCAGCCTTTTGTTGGTTGCGCCCGCCAACCCTTGGGGGCGCGCTCTCATGGATTGTCGCCGTCCCGGTCACCCGGGAAAAGCGGTTTGGAAAAAACCGGTCAGATGCCGCCGGGGCCGCGGGACATGGCCACCACGCCGGTGCGCGACACGCCCACCAGGCCCAGTTCGGCCATCAGGCCGATGAAGCGGTCCAGCTCCTCACCCTGCCCCGTGATCTCGAAGACGAAGCTGGTGATGGTGGCGTCCACCACCCGCGCCTTGAACACGTCGGCCAGGCGCAGGGCCTCCACCCGCTTCTCGCCCGTGCCGGCCACCTTGACCAGCGCCGTCTCGCGCTCGACGAAGGGGCCTTCCAGGGTCAGGTCGTGCACCCGGTGCACCGGCACCAGGCGGCCCAGCTGCGCCTTGATCTGTTCGATGATCATGGGCGTGCCGCTGGTGACGATGGTGACGCGCGACAGGGTGGCGTCGCGGTCAACCTCCGCCACCGTCAGGCTTTCGATATTGTAGCCACGGCCCGAGAACAGGCCGATGACGCGGGCCAGCACGCCCGGCTCGTTATCCACCAGGATGGAGATGGTGTGGCGCTCGATGGCGGTGCTGGCGAAGGGCGAAGGACGGGCGGTCAAGATGGGCTCCGGTCAGGCAAGGTGTTGGACGTGGCGGCGAAGGGAGGGACGGCGCTCATACCAGCACCATGCCGTCCTCCGGCGTCGCGTTCTCCACCTTCTCGTCCGGGCCCAGCAGCATTTCGTTGTGGGCGCGGCCGCCGGGGATCATGGGGAAGCAGTTTTCCTTCTGGTCCACGCACATGTCGACGATGACCGGGCGCTTCACCTTGATCATCTCGGCGATGACGTCGTCCACCTGGCTGACCTCGGTCGCCCGCAGGCCCACGCCGCCGAAGGCGTCGGCCAGCTTCACGAAGTCGGGCAACGCCTCGGAATAGCTTTCCGAGTAGCGGCCGCCGTGCAGCAGTTCCTGCCACTGGCGGACCATGCCCATGTACTGGTTGTTCAGGATGAAAACCTTGACCGGCAGGCGATACTGCAGGGCGGTCGCCATCTCCTGGATGTTCATCAGGATGCTGGCCTCGCCCGCCACGTCGATGCACAGGGCGTCGGGGTGCGCCACCTGGGCGCCGATGGCGGCCGGCAGGCCATAGCCCATGGTGCCGAGGCCGCCGGAGGTCATCCAGTGGTTGGGCTTGTCGAAGGGCAGGAACTGCGCCGCCCACATCTGGTGCTGGCCCACCTCGGTCGTGATGTAGACATCGTCCCGGCCGGAGATGGCGGCGCGCAGGCGTTCCAGCGCGTACTGCGGCTTGATGATCTTAGGAGTCTTATCGTAGCGCAGGCAGTCGCGCGCCCGCCAGAACTCGATCTGCTCCCACCATTCGGCCAGCGCCGCCTTGTCCGCCTGCTTGCCGCGCGCCTTCCAGATGCGGATCATGTCCTCCAGCACATGGGCGGCGTCGCCGACGATGGGCACGTCCACGCGCACATTCTTGTTGATGCTGGACGGGTCGATATCGACGTGGATCTTCACCGAGTTGGGCGAGAATTCCGAAACCTTGCCGGTGACGCGGTCGTCGAAGCGGGCACCGATGCAGACCATGACGTCGCAGCCGTGCATGGCGAGGTTCGCCTCGTACGTGCCGTGCATGCCCAGCATGCCCAGCCACTGCCGGTCGGACGCGGGATAGGCGCCCAGGCCCATCAGGGTGGTGGTGCAGGGATAGCCCGCCATGCGGACGAACTGCGTCAGCAGCTGGCTGGCCACGGGGCCGGCATTGATGACGCCGCCGCCGACGTAGAAGATGGGCCGCTTGGCCTTGGCCAGCAGGTCGATGGCCTCTTCCACCCGGTTCAGGTCCGGCTTCACCTGCGGGCGGTAGCTCTTGGGCATGCTATCGGCCGGGGAGCGGTAGGTCCCCTCCGCGAACTGCACATCCTTGGGGATGTCGATGACGACGGGACCCGGGCGGCCGTTCTTGGCCACGTAGAAGGCCTCGTGCAGCGTGCGCGCCAAGTTGTTGACGTCCTTCACCAGGTAGTTGTGCTTGGTGCAGGGACGGGTGATGCCCGTGGTGTCGCATTCCTGGAAGGCGTCGTTGCCGATCAGGTGCGTGGCGACCTGGCCCGACAGGCAGACGATGGGAATGCTGTCCATCAGCGCGTCGGTCAAGCCGGTGACGGCGTTGGTGGCGCCAGGACCGCTAGTGACCAGCACGACACCGACCTTGCCCGTGGACCGGGCATAGCCCTCGGCCGCATGCAAGGCCGCCTGTTCATGGCGGACCAGGATGTGGCGGATGTCGTTCTGCTGGAAAAGCGCGTCGTAGATGGGAAGTACGGCACCGCCCGGATAACCGAAAATGACCTCTACGCCCTGGTCCCGCAACGCCTTCAGGACGATGTCGGCACCGGTCAGACTGGTCTCGTTCGTGGCAGCACTCATTTCCCAAAAATCCTGGTTTCCAGTCACCCCGTCAGGCCCGCTCACCGGACCCGCTCGGGAATACCCCAGCCCCCTTCGCAAACGCGAAAGCCGGGCGGATCGGGACCGTAGACGGAACTGTACCCAGGGTCAACCGGTTTTGCGAATTATCGCAAAGATTTCACTCAACAGACTTTCGATTAATTTCTCATAACCGGTATGCGTCTGACTGAAACCGGGATCAACCCGGCGGGCTTCCGCCATTTGGTGACGGAACCAGGTGGTCTGTCGCTTCGCGTAATTGCGCGTGTGGCGCTGCGCCAAGGCCACCGCCTCTTCCAACGACAGCGCACCGGAAAGGTGGGCCGCCAGTTCCGGCACACCCAGCGCCTTCATGGCCGGCAGGTCGGGGTCGAGGCCCAGATCCAGCAAGGCCCGCACCTCATCCAGCGCCCCCTGCTCCATCATGGCCAGGAAGCGCGCATCGCCATTGGCGTAGAGGCGGTCACGCGGCGTATCGACCACGATGGTGTGGAAGGCCAGGTCGGCCGGCGCCGTAGACTCGGCCGCGCGCTGCCAGTCCCCCAGGGTGCGGCCCGTGCCCACCACCACCTCCCACGCCCGCACCAGACGCTGGGTGTCGCCGGGGGACAGCCTCGCCGCCCCCTCCGGATCCCTGGCCGCCAGATCCTGGTGAAAGGCGGGGCCGCCCAGTTCCGCATGCAGGGCCTTGGCTTGATCCCGTACCGCGTCGTCGATGGCGGGGATGTCGGCGATGCCGCTCATGAGGGTGCGCAGGTAGAGGCCGGTGCCGCCCACCAGGATGGGCCGCTCGGCCGCCCGCACCTCCGCCAGCGCCAGGTCGCGCCAAGCCGCCGCCGACATGCGCAGCGACGGCGGCACGGCGCCATAGAGGCGGTGGGGCGCCTGGGCCAGGTCGTCCGGGCCGGGCTGGGCGGTCAGCAGGGCCAGGCCCCGGTACACCTGCATGCTGTCGGCGTTGATGACGGTGCCGCCCAGGCGCACCGCCAGGTCCAGGGCCAGGCGCGACTTGCCCGAGGCGGTGGGGCCACCGATGACGATCACCACCTTGGGGGCGGGCTTGGGTTCATTTGTTACAAGATCCGGGCCCGCAACAGCACTGATCGCAGGGGCCGGATGCCCCACTGCGTCTTGCCTGTCGGCCCCGCCCCCCGTATCAAGACCGGCGGAAGCCCCCTCAAACCCTTCGGACATGCCATGACCCATGTGGTGACCCTGATCGCCGGCGCCCCCCTGACAGAGGCGGAGGCCGCGGCGGCGACGCTGGACGATAGCATGGTCCGGGCGGCGCGCGCCGCCCTGCAGGCGCTGGGGGCGGAAACCAGCACACCCGATTGGCTGGCCCCGGGCCGCGCCTGCGACATCGCCTTCGCCGGCCTGCATCCCGACCAGGCCCAGGCGGCCTGCGCCCAGGCCCTGCTGGGCCAGCCGGTGGACGCCGTCACGCAGGAGTCGGCCGGCCGGCGCAAGGCCGTGCTGGTGGCCGATATGGAATCGACCATCATCCACCAGGAGATGCTGGACGAGCTGGGCGCCCTGATCGGCCGGCGCGACACCATCGCCGAGATCACCCGCCGCGCCATGAACGGCGAGATCGACTTCAAGGGCGCGTTGCGTGAGCGCGTGGCCCTGCTGGCCGGCATGGATGCGGCGGTGATCGAGGAACTGAAGGGCATCGTCACCCTGATGCCGGGGGCCAAGTCCCTGGTCGCCACCATGCGCAAGCACGGCGCCTATTGCGCCCTGGTGTCCGGCGGCTTCAAGCCGTTTACCGCGTATGTGCGCGGCATCCTGGGCTTTGACGAGGACCAGGCCAACGATCTGGTGATCCAGGAGGGCAAGCTGACCGGCCAGCCGGTGGAACCCATCCTGGACAAGGATTCCAAGGCCGCGGCCCTGACCCGCATCTGCGCCCAGCGGCGCGTGGCCTTGACCGCCGCCGTCACCGTGGGTGACGGCGCCAACGACCTGCCCATGCTGCTGGCCGCCGGCCTGGGCATCGCCTTCCACGCCAAGCCGGCGGTGGCGGCGGCCGCGCGGGCCAAGGTGGACCACGGCGACCTGACGGCCCTGCTCTACGCCCAAGGTTATCGGGAAAGCGAGATCGTGGCCGGCTGACGCCACGATCTCAAACCTGCTTTCACGCCGCCAGCGGCTTGGCGCCATAGGTGTTGGCCACACCTGGCAGGATATCGACGATCTGGAAGTAGCGATCCCAGAACGGGGTGTCGCGCAAATCCTCTACCAGCCGCTGATAGGCCTGGTGGCTGCGGGCCTCCCAAATCCAGACGTCGGTGACATTGGCGGAATAGAACTCGACATCATAGAAGCGGACGCGCACCTCATCCTGGTAGCGGGCCAGCACCGGCTCGACATGGCGGGCCAGCGCCTCGTGCCGCTGGTCGCCCGGTATGGCCAGCCATTCGGGCAGACTCTTCACCAGCATGAATACGGTGAGGACGGGCTGGAAGGCTTCAGGGGGCTGAGTGGTCATTTTGTTCGCCTTTGCAATAGGTTGCGATGGCGTCAGTATGCGGGGAGACGTCCCCCGCCCCTACTCGCATCCCCATGAGCAAGACACCCGACCTGAAACCCCGGAAATCCCCCACCCAGGCCCGCGCGGCGGAGACGGTGCGCATCATCCTGGAGGCCGCTGCTCGCATTCTGGAGACGCGGGGGCTGGAGGGGTTCAACACCAACGCGGTGGCGGAGCGGGCGGGCGTCAGCGTCGGCTCGCTCTACCAGTATTTCCCGGGCAAGGACGCCCTGACCGCCGCCCTCATCGAGCGGGACGGGGAAATGCTGCGGACGGATGTCGCGGCGGCGGCGGTCCTGCCCGATCCCCGCGACGCCCTGTCTGGGATGATCGCAGCGGCCGTGGCCCACCAGATGCGCCGTCCCGCCCTGGCCCGGCTGCTGGACGCGCAGGAGACCCGCCTGCCCCTGGGGCCGGCGCAGCATGACCGGGTGACAGAGCTACAGGCCTTGCTGGCCCAGGTGCTGGCGCGCACGCCCCTGCCCGCCGGCCTGGCGCCGGAAACGGCCCAGGCGGACATCTTCGCCATGGTGCGCGCCATGACCGACAGCGCCGGCGAGCGGGGCGAAACAAACGCGCCCGACCTGCAAAAGCGGATCGGGCGCGCCGTGCTTGGATATCTGGGGCTGGCCTAGGAAGACTTATTCCAGCGGCAGGGCCACGAACAGCAGGTCGCCGGCGCGTTCCACCAGCAGCAGCACCGCCTTCTGGCCGTTGTCCTTGGCCTTGGCCACGCGGGTGGCGACGTCATTGGGGGTGCTGACCTCCTCCTGGCCGACCTCGACGATCAGGTCGCCGGCCTTGATCTCGCGCTTGGCGGCCGGGCTGTTGGGGGCGACGCGCACCACGGCCACGCCCTGGGCATCGTCGCGCACGCTGAACTTCTGCCGGACCTTGGGGCTGAGCGCGTCCAGGGTCAGGCCCACGCTGTCGATGGTGCCCTCGGCCTCGGCCGGCCCGTTGCCGGTGGCCGCGGTCGCGGCCCCGCCCTCGGTATCCTCCTTCAGCTCGCCCAGAGACACGGTCACGTTGGTCTTGCCGCCCTTGCGCAGCACCACCAGGGCCGCCTTGTGGCCCACCGGCTCCTCCGCCACGATGCGGGGCAGCATGCGGCCGTTGGTGACGTCCTTGCCGTCGATGCTGATGATGACGTCGCCCTGTTTCAGGCCGGCCTGCTCGCCCGGCCCGCCGGGGCTGACCACGGCCACCAGGGCGCCACGCTGCTGCTTCAGGTTCAGGGTGTCGGCGATGTCGGGCGTCACGTCCTGGATCTGCACGCCCAGCCAGCCGCGCCGCACCTTGCCGGTCTCGCGCAGCTGCTGCACCACGTTCTTGATCACCACCGCCGGAATGGCGAAGCCGATGCCGACCGAGCCGGCCTCCCCCTCGTTGGACCCCGGGGAGAAGATGGCGGTGTTCATGCCGATGACCTCGCCGTTGAGGTTGATCAGCGGGCCGCCGGAATTGCCCAGGTTGATGGAGGCGTCTGTCTGCAGGAAGTCGTCGTACTTGCCGGCGCCGATGTCGCGGCCGCGGGCGGAGATGATGCCAGCGGTCACCGTGCCGCCCAGGCCGAAGGGGTTGCCGATGGCCACCACCCAGTCGCCCACCTTCAGCGCGTCGCTGTTGCCCCACACCATGGCGGGCAGCTTGGTCGACGGTTCAACCTTCAGCAGGGCGATGTCGGTGGCCTTGTCGGTGCCCACCAGCGTCGCCTTCATCTGGGTGTCGTCCTGCAGGCGCACCGTGATCTCGTCGGCGCCCTCGATGACGTGGTTGTTGGTCACCACATAGCCGGACGCGTCGATGATGAAGCCCGAGCCCAGCGAGGTGGCGCCGCCCTTGTCGTCACCGCCGCCCTGGTCATTCTCCTTCTGCCGCTGCTGGTAGTCGCGGAAGAAGTCGCCGAAAGGCGAGCCGGGTGGGAACTCCGGCATGGGCAGCTGGCCCTGCTTCTTGTTCTTCATCGTCTGGGTGGTGGAGATGTTCACCACCGCCGGCAGCATCTTTTCCACCAGGGGCGCGAAGCTGTGGGGCGGCGGTTCCGCCCGGGCGGGGGCGGGGTCGCCACAGGCCGTGGGCAGCAGCAGGACGCCCAGCACCATCAGCGACCGGCGCAGGGCCGGGAACCGGCGGAGCCCTTCCTTCTTGGCAGAGGAAGCCGTCGGCGAGGATGCTGTGAAGGCGGGGGACGTCACTGTGGGGCCACTCCTGGCAGGGGGACGCCCCGAGAATGGCATCCGCCCGTCATATTCCATATTCCTGTTAGGGCCCCTTTTCGGGTTCCCGTTTCAGGGCCCCACTATAGGGGGGTCATGTCGCGCCTGTTAAGGGGGATGGCTTGTGATATCGCAAGGGGATAGGGCGGGTGGCCACCGATTTGACCCCTTAGCGGCGCAACAGCCACACCAGCCCGACACCAATGCAGACCCCCGCAAGCCCCGCCCAGCGCAGACGCTCCGCCGATGTCTCGGCCATGCGCGCCGCAAGCCGCCGCATGGTCCCGGGCATCAGGGCGTAGCACACGCCCTCCAGCACCAAGGCCAGCGCCGCCCCAGTCATCAAGTCGTTCAAAACCTTAGGCTCCCCGCTCCCTGGCGCATGGCCCGCGCCTTACTTATCCGCGCGCCGGTGATCGCCCGCGCCCAAGTACTTGAAGAAGTCGGCGCCGGGCGACAGCACCAGGGTGGTGTCGTCGGGTTTCAGCGTGTCGCGGTAGGCCTGAAGGCTGCGATAGAAGCTGTAGAATTCGGGGTTGCGGCTGATCGCCTCATTCATGATGCGAATCGCCTGGTTGTCGCCCTCGCCCCGGGTGATCTGGGCTTGGCGCTGGGCCTCGGCCAGCAGCACGGTGCGGTCGCGGTCGGCGCGGCTCTTGATCTGCTGCGACAGTTCCTGGCCCTGGGCGCGGGCCTCCGCCGCCTCGCGCTCGCGTTCCGAGCGCATGCGGGCGAACACCGCCTGGCTGGTCTGTTCCGGCAGGTCGGCGCGGCGCAGGCGCACGTCCACGATCTCGATGCCCAGGCGCTGTGCCTCCTGGTTCACCTGGCCCTTGATGTCGGCCATGACCTTCTCACGCTCCTGCGACAGCACGGCCGGCAGGTTGACGTTGCCCAGGACGCGGCGCATGGCCGAGTTCACGATGACCGACAGGCGCAGGCGGGCCTGCTGCTCATTGCCCAGGGTCTGGAAGAACATCAGCGGGTCGGCGATGCGATAGCGGGCGTAGGCGTCCACCTCCAGCCGCTTCTGGTCGGCCAGGATGGCGCTCTCCACCGGCGGGTCGATGTCCAGCACCCGGCGGTCCAAGATCACCACGTTCTGCACGAAGGGGATCTTGACCCACAAGCCGGGCTCGCGGATGACGCGCTTGGGCTCGCCGAACTGCAGCACCAGGGCCTGCTGCGTCTGATTGAGGGTGAAGAAGCTGCCCTGCAGCAGGATGGCGGCCAGCACCAGCAGGCCCAGGGGAAGGATCCAGCGTTTTTCCATGATGCAGCCCTCCCTTACTTGGCCGACGTGGCCGGGGCGGCCGGCGTGGCAGGGTGCGTGGGCGTCTTCAGCATGTCGTTCAGGGGCAGGTAGGGCACGGCGCCGCCGCCGGCCTTGTCGTCCAGCAGGATCTTGTGGGTACCCTTCAGGATCTGCTCCATAGTCTCGATGTACAGGCGCCGGCTGGCGGCATCAGGGGCCTGGGCGTAGGCCTCCAGCACCTGCTGGAAGCGCTTGGCGTCGCCCTGGGCCAAGTCCACAACCTGGTCGCGGTAGGCCTGCGCTTCCTGGTTCAGGCGCTCCGCGTCGCCCCGGGCGCGGGGGATGATGTCGTTGCGGTAGGTCTCCGCCTCGTTGCGCAGGCGCTCACGGTCCTGGCGGGCGCGCTGCACGTCGTTGAACGCCTCCACCACCGCCGGTGGCGGCTCCACCCGCTGCAACTGCACCTGGGTAATCTCGATACCGGCCTGGTACTGGTCCAGGATGGTCTGCAGCAGCTGGCGGCTGTCGTTCTCGATGCGCTGGCGGGCGTCGGTCAGGGCCGGCTGGATCTCCGTGCGGCCGATGATCTCGCGCATGGCGCTTTCCGCCACCTTCTTCACCGTCTCTTCCGGTTCCCGGATGTTGAACAGGAACTTGGCCGGGTCCTTGATGACCCAGAAGACGGCGAAGTCGATGTCGACGATGTTCTCGTCGCCGGTCAGCATGGTGCTTTCGTCGGCCACGTCGCGGTCGCTGATGCTGCGCCGGCCGTCGCCCTGGCTGCGGTAGCCGATCTCGATGCGGTTCACGCGGGTGACCTGGGGCAGCAGCACCTGCTCGATGGGGGCCGGCAGGTGATAGCGCAGGCCCGGCTGTTCCACCCGCACCGGCTTGCCGAAGCGCAGGACCACGCCCTGCTCATCCGCCGCCACGCGGTAGACGCCCGTGGCCAGCCACAGGGCCGCCACTGCCGCCACACCGACGCCGATGACGCGGCCGGTACCCCAGCCATTCAGGGTGAAGGGGCTGCCGGACGGGCCGGAGGGGCGCGAACGCCCGCCATTGCCCCCGCCGTTGCCGTTCCGCCCGCCGCCGCCCAACAGGACGCGCAGGCGCTCACCGCTCTGGCGCACGGCGTCCTCCAGCCCCGGTTGGGGGCGGGAGCCGGGCTTACCTGCGGGTGATTTGCCGGCAGATGATTGGGACGACGATGAGCCGCTGGCGATGCCCTCGCTCTGGCCCCAGGGATTGTGCGGCGGCGATCCGCCCGAGGCGGGCTTGTCCGAGGGTTTGTCCTTGTCGGGGCCTTTGCCGGGACCATCCCCCGATCCGTTGTTGCCGCCGTTCGACCCTTGATTGGACCAGGGCATGTTCGCCTTTCCCGCTTCCCACAAGATCTGTTTGGAAGATCTGATTATTCGGAAACCGATACCCTATATGAAGGGCACCCTAGACAGAGGGCGCCGGCGGCCTCGCGGCCACCATGGCGGCCATCTCTCCCCCGGGCTTCCCCCCATTTCGGCGGCACCGTATATAGTCGGGCGTTCGCAGGGAAGCCCGACACGGGCGATATGACCCCCCGCCCCCCACTTTACAAGATGAAGGCGTTTGATCATGGCGGTTACCGAGTCCCAGGTGTTGGAGGCCCTCCGGCAGGTGGCGGACCCCGATCGCGGGTCTGACATCGTCAGCCTCAAGATGGTTTCCGGCGTCGCGGTGAAGGACGGCCATGTCCACTTCACCCTGGAGGTCGACCCGGCACGGGGCGCCGCGCTGGAGCCGCTGCGCCAGGCGGCGGAGAAGGCGGTGGACCGCCTGCCCGGCGTGCTGTCGGTGACGGCGGTGCTGACCGCCCACCGCCCCGCACCCAAGGCCGTTTCCGGCGGCGGCGCCCCGGGCACCGGCGCGCCCGGCGCGGGCAAGCCCGCCAAGGCCGGCGTTCCCGGCGTGGCCGCCATCATCGCCGTCGCCTCGGGCAAAGGCGGCGTGGGCAAGTCTACGACATCCACCAACCTGGCGCTGGCCATGGCCGCCAACGGCCTGAAGGTGGGCCTGCTGGACGCCGACATCTACGGCCCCTCCATGCCCCGCATGATGGGCCTCAGCGGCAAGCCGGACAGCGCCGACGGCAAGCGCCTGGACCCGCTGGTCAACTACGGCATCAAGGTCATGTCCATGGGCTTCCTGGTGGCCGAGGACACGCCCATGATCTGGCGCGGCCCCATGGTGATGAGCGCCCTGACCCAGATGTTGCGCGACGTGAACTGGGGTGAGCTGGACGTGCTGGTGGTCGATATGCCGCCGGGCACGGGCGACGCCCAGCTGACCATGGCGCAAAGCGTGCCGCTGGCCGGCGCGGTCATCGTCTCCACCCCGCAGGACATCGCCCTGCTGGACGCGCGCAAGGGCCTGAACATGTTCCGCCGCGTTGACGTGCCCGTCCTCGGCATCATCGAGAACATGAGCTATTTCTGCTGCCCCAACTGCGGCCACCGCAGCGACATCTTCAGCCACGGCGGTGCCAGGGCCGAAGCGGACAAGCTGGGCATCGATTTCCTGGGCGAGGTGCCGCTGGACATCGCCATCCGCGAGACCAGTGACGCCGGCACGCCCATCACCATCCAGCAGCCGGACGGCGTCCACGCCCAGACCTATCGCGCCATCGCCACCCGCGTGGCGGAGAAGATCAAGGCCGGCGGTGGCAGGGCGGCCCCCCGCTTTGTCATCGAATAAATCTATCACCCCATAGGTAAACCCTTGGAAAAACAGCGGGACGCGGGTGCCGCAGGGCGAACGGAATGCGAAAACGACGTTCTGTTGCGTCATTTCTGTGCCTGCTGTTTTTTCCTTTCCAATGTCACGTCCGCATGATACATAAAGTTCCGTTTTGCGAAGCCGAGTGGAAATCATGCGTCGGGTTGACACGGTTCAGGTTGCCTATGCGTTCCGGAACGGGGCCCATTCCTTCCAGGTGGAGGATCCGGCCACGGGTGCCATCGCGGTATCCCACGGCGTCCCGGAAGTGGCGTACGAGCAGGTGACCCGTACCCTGTCCGAACGCGCGACCGGTCTGTCCGGCCGCCGGGTGGTGGCGCGTCCCGCCCTGCCCTTCGATGATTTCTTCAACTGGCTGCGCCAGAACCCCATCGCCAGCGTCGCCGGCGCCCCGGTGAAGGTTGAGTTCGCCTGGGAACTGCGCTGACCGGTCTTAGAGTTCGAACGGCCCCACCGGCCGTTCCAGTGAGAGTGCCGCCTGCAAATCCGGGAAAACACCGGACGGGCGAACAGGGACAGAGGAAACACCAAGCAATGCGCGGCCCTTCGGGGCCGAGGCGAGACGCCCGGAAGGTCATCCTTCCGGGCGTTGTCGTTTTGGCGCAAGGCCTCATGGCCGGCCGATGGCGATCAGCCCAGGGCGCGGTGACCGGCCGCATCCGGCGATCTACCCCAAGGCCCCCCCTCCTGTTACCCAACCGCACCTTCGGCCTTGACGCCGGAGGGCGCAGCGGAGCCGAAACCAGGGATCCTGGACCGGTCATTGGTCGAGGTTTGGGCTTGATGGCCAATGGAACCACGCCCATTCTCCCGGCTAGATCCAGGGCCTGATGGGGAGATGGACGCCGATGTATCTGACCATGGGACTGGAACTGGAGGAAGAAAACGAACGTGCGGCCATGTCGCCGCAGCTGGCCGAGGTGATCGAGACCACGCTGGCGCACGTGACAACGGCGGCGCCAGGTTTGGGTGCTCAAGCCCCCGCGTTCCACTTGGTGGATACCGATGGCCGCGAGGTCGCTCTGGCAGATTTTCGTGGCAGACCGCTGGTGGTCAGCTTCATTCGCGGCGGCTGGTGTTCATTTTGTTCCCTGGAGCTTTCCGAACTTGAGGCGGCGCGCGCCGAGATTGAGGCGACCGGGGCGGCGCTTATCGCCATCACCCCCGAACGTTTCGCCCAGGCCTGCGCCACGCGTCGAAGTAACGGTGTCGGCTTTCCGGTTCTGGTGGACGAGGGGATGGCGGTGGCGCGGGACTGGGGCCTGGTCTTCCGCCTGCCGTCCGAATGGTATGACCTGTATCGGGCGGATGGCCTGGACTTGTCCGAGGTCACCGGGGGTGATGGGCTTGAACTGCCGGTACCCGCGACTTTCGTGCTGGATCGGAACGGGGCCGTCCGCGCGTCCTTCGTTGACGCCAACTACCGCCGGCGACTGGATCCGATGTTGGTCCTTCATACGCTGGAACAGATGCAGGAGGACCAATGACGATCAACTGGCCCGCGCTGACGGCCCTGGTCATCGACGATCAGCCGCTTATCCACCAGTTGATCCGGCCCATGCTCCGCAGCGTCGGCCCAGTCAACGTTCTGCGCGCCATGGACGCGCGGGAGGGATTGGATATCCTGTCCAGCACCAAGGTTGATCTGGCGCTGATCGACTACCTGATGCTACCCGTCGATGGCATGAAATTGGTGCGCCGTATACGGCTGGGCGAAGACATGGCCTCATCGACAATGCCCATCATCATGATGACCGGCGACGCCACCCAGAACACCCTGTCGGCGGCCTTGGCGGCGGGAATCAACGGCTTCCTGTGCAAGCCATTCTCGACCAAGAAGATGATCACTCAGATCGAGCGGCTGCTGTCCGATCCTGTGCCGTTCGTGCGCACCCCAACCTATTTCGGCCCCGACCGCGCCGAAATGGTAAGGCGGGAAAGGACGCGCCGCATGGAGGGCTGACCGAGGACCCCACCACGACGGCAGCTACCGCCGGCCGAACAGCCTCTCGATGTCCGTTAGCTTAAGCTCAACATAGGTGGGACGGCCGTGGTTGCATTGGCCGCTGTGGGGCGTGGCCTCCATCTCGCGCAGCAGGGCGTCCATCTCCCCCACCGTCAGCACCCGGCCGGCACGGACGGAGCCGTGGCAGGCCATGGAGGAGCATACCTCCTCCAGCCTTTCCTTCAGCGCGTGCTGGTCACCCAGTTCCGCCAGCTCATCGGCGATGTCGGTCACCAGGGCCTTGATATCCGCCTTGGCCCCCAGCAGGGCCGGAATCTCGCGCACCACCACGGCGCCAGTGCCGAAGGATTCCAGGCACAGGCCCAGTTCCGCCAGCTCGTCGGAGCGTTCGGCCAGGCGAGTGGCCGCGGCCTCCTCCAGCTCCACCACCTCGGGAATCAGCAGCATCTGCCGCTTCACGCCCTGGGCCACCATGGACTGCTTGATGCGCTCATAAACCAGGCGCTCATGCGCCGCGTGCTGATCGACGATGACCATGCCGTCCCGGGTCTGGGAAACGATGTAGGTCTGGTGCACCTGGGCGCGGGCGATGCCCAGCGGGAAGTCGGGCACGTCGTCGGCGCCGGTCTGTGCCATAGCCGCCACCGCGGCCGCCAGGCCGGGGGGTATCGGGCCGGGCGCGGCGTCGGTGGAAGCGGGCACTTCCGCCAGCGCCGAAGGGGCGTAGGTCAGTGCCGCTGCCGGAGCGGGGCCGTCCCAGGCGGCCACGGGGGCCTGGAAGGCGCGCGCGGCTTCCACCTGTCCGGCCGTGGGCCGGGCGAGGCCGGGCCAGCCGCCGCCCCCGCCGGAATGGGGCTGCGGCTGCCACTGGAAGGCCGTCTGGGGGATGGGCTTGGCGCCGTCAGCGCGGAAGCTGGCCAATGCCGCCTGGCCCACGGTGGTGGAGGCGCGGTGACCGGCGCCGGCGAGCGCATGCTTCAGCGCGCCCACGATCAGGCCGCGCACCAGTCCCTGGTCACGGAAGCGCACTTCGGTCTTGGCCGGGTGGACATTGACGTCCACATCCTCGCACGGGATGTCCAGGAACAGAGCCAGCAGGGGATGGCGGTCGCGGGCCAGGAAGTCGGCGTAGGCGCCGCGCACGGCGCCCAGCAGCAGCTTGTCGCGCACCGGCCGGCCGTTCACGAACAGGTACTGGCCGGCGGCGGTGTTCTTGTTCAGGGTGGGCAGGCCGATATGGCCGTAGAGCCGCACGCCCTCGCGCCGGGCGTCGATGGGCAGGGCGTTCTCCTGGAACTCCCGCCCCATGATGGCGCCCAGGCGGGCCAGCAGCGGGTCCTCACCATTAAGAGTTCCCGTCTGAGCCGGCAGGCGCAGGGGTGTGCGCCCCTCGTCCGCCACGGTGAAGGCGACGTCCGGGTGGGCCATGGCCAGGCGCTGCACCACATCGACGGCGTGGTCCGTCTCCGTCCGCGTTGTCTTCAGGAACTTCAGCCGCGCCGGGGTGGCGTAGAACAGGTCGCGCACCTCGATGCGGGTGCCCACGGGGTGGGCCGCCGGCACCGGCCGGCCCTTGGCCCCCCCCTCCACCGTCAGGGCCCAGGCGCTGTCGCTGCCCGGCTGGCGGCTGGTGATGGTCAGGCGGCTGACGGCGCCGATGGAGGGCAGCGCCTCCCCCCGGAAGCCCAGGGTGTGGATGTTCAGCAGGTCGTCGCCCGGCAGCTTGGAGGTGGCGTGGCGCTCCACCGCCAGCGACAGTTCCTCGGCCGTCATGCCGCCGCCGTCGTCCACCACCTGGATCAGGGCCTTGCCGCCGTCGCGCAGGGTGACGTCGATGCGGCGGGCACCGGCGTCCAGCGCGTTCTCCACCAGTTCCTTCACGGCGGCGGCGGGACGCTCGACCACCTCGCCGGCGGCGATGCGGTTGACCAGGGTCTCAGGGAGAAGGCGGATAGGCATGATGGTGGCATTGTAGCGGGGGGCCGGGCCGGCGGGCAATGCGCGCGGTCACTTGCTCGGTCCCTCAATCGCCGGTGCGCTCACTCATCCGCCACATAGCGCACGTGCCAGGTGCGGGGCAGGCCGCGAGCGCCGGTGAAGTCCACCGCCCGCATCTGTTCCTCCTGCACCAGGGCGCCGCTGAGGTTGGCGCCGCGCAAGTCCGCCTCGCGCAGGTCGGCGCCCCGCAGGTCGGCGTGGCTGAGGTCGGCCTGGGCCAGGCGGATGCGGCGCAGGCGGGCACCGCTGAGATCAGCGTTGCGCAGGATGGCACCGGTCAGGTTGGTGCGCACGTGCCGCTCGGCATCGATCTGCAGGTAATCCAAGGTGGCGTGGCGCAGGTTGGCGGCGTTGAAGTTGGCGCCCTGGAAGCTGCCGCCGCGCAAATCCGCCTCGGCCAGGGTGGCGGTGCGGAAGTCGGCGTTGTCGAACTGGCCCACCTGCATCTGGATGCCGGTCAGGTCCATGCCGTAGAACACGGCGCCGCGCCCCACGCCCCGGGTCAGCATGACCCGCGACAGGATGCCGGACCCGCGCAGGTCGACGCCGCTGAGGTCCAGGGCCATGCCCTCCTTGGCCGCCGTGCACACCCAGGTGGCGTGCAGGTTCAGCAGCTCGGCCATGGAGCGGCCCAGCTCCGCCGCCGGACGGCCCTGCGGCTTTTCCGTCAGCACGCCGGTCATGTCGGCGCCGCCCAGCTCCGTCAGGTTCATGACGGTGCCGATCAGCACGGCACCGCGCAGGCTGGCGCCGCGCACGTCGGCGCCCGACAGATCAGCCCCCTCCAGATTGGTCCCGTCCAGCTTGGCATGGCGCAAATTGGCGCGCACCAGCTTGGCGTTGCGCATGATGGCATCGGTGAAGTCGGTATGCATGGCGACCGAGCCCGACAGCTTGGCATTGGTCAGGTTGGACCCGCGCAGGTTGGCCTCGGCCAGGTCGGCATTGGTGGGGTCCACGCTCATGATCTGCAGGCTGCCGTCGCGGGCGCGGGCGGCCAGGGTGCCGTCGCGCAGGTCGGCATCGAACAGGTCGGCGCCCGACAGGTCGGCCCCACGCAGGCAGGCGCCGCGCAGATCGGCCTTCACCAGCCGCGCGTTGCGCAAGTTGGCGCCGCGCAGGTCGGCGACAAACAGCGTGGCGCATTCCAGCAAGGCGCCGCTGAGGTCGACATCGCGCAGGATGGCGTGGGTGAAGTCGGCATGGCTGAGGTCGCGGCCGGCCATGGTGAGGCCCGACAGGTCCATGCGGGCCAGAACGGCGCGGGCCCCACCCACCTTGGCGTTACGGAACATGGCATGGCGCTTCAGCACCAGGTCCAGCTGTTCCTGGGTCAGGCGCACCGCCCCCGGTCGTTCGGAGGCGGTTCCACCAAGGCCGCGCGTGCCGCTTTCCATGTCATCAACCTTGCCGGCGGACAATACCAGGGAGTCTGGATACGCCGCCGTTCCTCGGCAAGCTTACGCCTGTAGGAAAAAGGCCGTCACGGGAAAAGCCGGCCGCCCCCAGGACGGCCCGGGGAACGTCCGGCCTTCCCAGCGCGGCGGTCAGCGCAGGCCCTCGCGCACCACGCGGATGAGGCCGGCGGTGGAGCAGTCGTGGCCCCGGCGGGCGCCACCCTCCAGTTCCGGCAGGATGGCCTTGGCCAGCTGCTTGCCCAGCTCCACGCCCCACTGGTCGAAGGAGTTCAGATTCCACAGGATGCCCTGCACGAAGATCTTGTGCTCATAGAGGGCGATCAGCGTGCCCAGGGTGTGCGGGTCCAGCTTCTGGAACAGCAGGGTGTTGGTCGGGCGGTTGCCGGTGAACACCTTGTGCGGCACCAGGGCCTCAAGCTCCTCGCCATCCAGGCCCTGGCCGGCCAGCTCGGCCCGCGCCTCATCCTCGGTCTTGCCCAGCAGCAGGGCCTCGGTCTGGGCCAGGAAGTTGGCCAGCAGCAGGGTGTGGTGGCGGCCCACCGGGTTCTGCGTCTCGATGGGCGCCAGGAAGTCGGCCGGGATCAGCGGCGTGCCCTGGTGGATCAGCTGGTAGAAGGCGTGCTGGCCGTTGGTGCCGGGCTCCCCGAACAGCGCCGGGCCGGTGGCATAGTCCACCGGGCGGCCATCGCGGTCCACACCCTTGCCGTTGCTTTCCATGTCGGCCTGCTGCAAGTAGGCCGGCAGGCGGGCCAGGTACTGGTCATAGGGCAGCACGGCGTAGGACTGGGCGTCCCAGAAGTTCACGTACCACAGGCCGATCAGGCCCATCAGCACGGGCATGTTGGCGGCCAGGGGCGCGGTGCGGAAATGCTCGTCCATCGCATGCGCGCCGGCCAGCAGCTCGGCGAAGCGGTCGGGGCCGACCATCAGCATGATCGGCAGGCCGATGGCCGACCACAGGCTGTAGCGGCCGCCCACCCAATCCCAGAAGCCGAACATGTTGTCGGTGTCGATGCCGAAGGCCGCCACCTCCTTGGCGTTGGTCGACACGGCCACGAAATGCTTGGCCACCGCCTCGGCCGGGGCGCCCTGGGCCAGCAGCCAGTCGCGCGCCGTGTGGGCGTTGGCCAGCGTCTCCTGCGTGGTGAAGGTCTTGGAGGCGATGATGAACAGCGTCGTCTCCGCGTCTACCTTCTTCAGCACCTCCGCGATGTGGGTGCCGTCGACGTTGGAAACGAAGTGCGCCTGTAGATGCGGGTGGTGATAGGGGGTCAGCGCCTGGGTCACCATGACGGGGCCCAGGTCGGACCCGCCGATGCCGATGTTGACGATGTCGGTGATGGGCTGGCCGGTCCAGCCGCGCCATTCCCCATCCCGGACGGCGGTCGCAAAGGCGCCCATGCGGTCCAGCACGGCGTGCACGTCCGGCACCACGTTGCGGCCGTCGACCAGCACCGTGGCGCCCTTGGGCTGGCGCAGGGCCGTGTGCAGCACGGCACGGCCTTCAGTCAGGTTGATGGGCGATCCGGCGAACATGGCCTCGCGCCAGCCTTCCAGGTCGCGGGCGCGGGCGAAGTCCAGCAGCAGGGGCAGCGTCTCATCGGTCAGCCGGTTCTTGGAATAATCCAGCAGCAGCGTGCCCAGCTTCAGGGAGTATTTGTCGAACCGCTCCGGATCGGCGGCGAACAGGTCGCGCATGTGCACGCCGTCCATCGCCTGGCGATGCCGGGCCAGCGCCTGCCAGGCGGGTGTCTCAACCAGAGGCGTGTCCACGGGGGTCGCGTCCTGGGTGGGGGTCTGCGGGACGGACATCGTTCTCTCCTGACCTGTGGCCAGGGGCGCCCGGATCCCATTATCCCGCCCCTGGAAAGCCCCTGGGGTGTAACACGGCTGAGGATGGTTAAGCAGCGTTTCGGATGGGGATTTCGTCCATTTGACGCGAATTTGTCTTCGTTTTTGACGTCTGGCGCGGCGGGCCCGGCCGGACCGGATGGGGCCACTTGGCGCGCGTCGGCCGCCCGGACCGGTTCCATCGCCTGCTACGTCCTTGATCGCCACAGCCGCGCGGTGACAATGGGGACAATGCCGCAACCATAGACGAGTCCGGTCCCATGTCCCGTTCCCACCGCATCGCCCTCGCCCTGCCCCTGTCGCTCGCGGCATTCGCTGCCGCGGGCACCGCCTGGGCGGGGGAGCGCAGCTGGGCCTTGGAGGGACAGGTACTGCGGATAACCACGCCCTGCGCCCGCACTGTGGACATCACCGCGTCGTCCAGCGCGCGCGATGTGCGCATCCAGGCCACGGCGGATGATCCCAATGAACTGGACCAGCTGACGGCCAGTGGTGGCCAGACGGCCCAGTTGGGCATCAGCGGCCGCCGCTGCTACCGCGAGGGGGACGATTGGAAGCGCTGGCAGCCGACGCTGCGCATCGCCATCACCGTGCCGGCCGGCGTGCCCCTGGAGGTGCAGGAGGGTGGATCGACCGATTACCAGGCCAGCGGCGGCTTCGGCGCCCTGGCGCTGACGATCGACGGTTCCGGCAATTTCAAGGCCGACCGGGTGGCCGGCGGCGCCCAGGTCCGCATCCACGGGTCGGGCGACACCCAGCTGGACCGTCTGGAGGGTGCGCTAAAAGTGCGGGTGGCGGGCTCCGGCAATGTCGGCATCATCCAGATGGCGGGCCCCTCCACCGACTTGGAGAGCAGCGGCAGCGGCACCATCACCATCGGCGGGGGCAGCGGCGGCACCACCCAGGCCAAGCTCAGCGGGTCGGGCAACGTCACCTTGCCGGCGGTGCAGGATCTGCGCCTGTCCATCGACGGATCGGGCGACCTGGTGGCGGCCAAGGCGCAAGGGGCGCTGTCGGCCCATTTGGGCGGCTCGGGCACGCTGACCATCCACGCCGTGTCGGCCACCACCGCCCAGCTGAAGCAGTCGGGCAATGGCGACATCACCATCGATGGCGGGGAGATCGGCACCCTGTCGTCCATCATCAGCGGCAGCGGCGACCAAGTGCTGCGCGTCAAGGTCACCGACGCCACCCTCTCGCTGAGCGGCAGCGGCGACGTGAAGATCGACCAGGTGACCGGCCGGCTGGACCAGTCGCACAGCGGCAGCGGCAGCGTCCACGTGGGCGGACGCTGATCCGGGCGGACGCTGATCCGCCGGACGCTTTCCTACCGCGCCTGACGGCGGGCGGGCCGCACCATGGTGCGGGACCGGGGCAGGCGCACCGGTTCCGCCTTGGCGGCGGGCTCATCCTCATCCACGTCGAACAGGCTGTCCTTGGCCCCCACCGCCGCTATCTCGGGGGCCGGCGTGGGCGCCCGCAGGGCGTTGGGCATGACGGTCAGGGGCAGGCCGATGGCGCTGCCCAGGGCCTCCGCCATCTCCTTGGGCAGGGGGCCGCCCGCCATCTTGGTCGCCAGGGTGGGGGTGACGCCCTGGGGCAGCATGGCGTCGTCACTGAGGGCGCGGTATTCCCGCACCAGTTCCTGCAGCGTGGCCCACACGGAACGGATTTCCCCCTCCAGCACCTCGCGGCGGCGGTGCAGGGCGGCAGGATCCGCCTTGATGGCGGCGAGGATCGCTGCGATGGGAATGCCGTCGATGTGATCGGGCACATGCGCGGCGCGGGCACCGCCACGGCGCCGATCCAGGCCGTTGGGCACCGGGTTGTCCTGCAAAGCCACGGGCGCCGGGCTTTCCGAAGCGGCGCGGCCCGCCAGGGCGGCGGCCGGGAAGAAGCGTGCCTTGAAATCCTCGAACGTGAACGTCATCGGAAACCCCCAGCTGCCAAGATCGCGGACGGGGATACCTCAGCAACTCCTATGCCAAAGGTTAGCCGGGGAACCGTTGCTCAACGCAGCGGGCCGGTGGCCCCGCCAACCACCACCGTGGCCATGGCATCGGGACGCAACAGCCGCGCCGCCACCCGCCGGATATCGGCCAGCGTCACCCGGCGCAGCAGGGCGTCACGATGATCCAGGAAGCCGGCGGGGTAGCCATCGCGGCGAATATCCAGCAAAAGCGCGGCGATGGCGCGGTCGTTGGTGAATTGCAAGGGAAAGGAGCCGGTCAAATAGGTCTCGGCGTCGCGTAGTTCCCGCGCGGTCACCCCGTGGGCGGCCACCTCCGCCAGGGTGTGGCGCACCAGACCCAAAGCCTGCGCCACCGTGGCGTTGGCGGTGGAGCCGCTAACGATGAACAGGTCGGCAAGGGCATAGGATTGCAAATTGCATTGCACATCGTAAGACAACCCCCGCCGGGTCCGCACCGCCTCCGCCAAACGCGATTCCAGACCCTCACCGCCCAGGATGTGGCTCAGCAGCAGGGCTGCGGGCCAGTCGGGGTCGCCGGGGGGAATTCCCGCGCCCGCCTGCACGAACAGGCTCTGCGGCCCCGGCCAGGACACAGCGACCGGCCGGACGTCAGCAGAGGGACGGGCGTCGGGAATGGCGGCGGGCGCGGGCGCGGCCGGCAGGGCGCCGAAGATCCAGTCCACCGCCGCCCCCAGCTCCGCCGGGTCGATATCGCCCGCCGCCGTCACCAGCAGGCCGTCGCGCGCCAGGCGCCGGGCGGCGAACCCCCGCAAGTCGTCGGTGGTTATGGCGGCCAGTGTGTCGGTCGTGCCGCGCAGGGGGCGGCCATAGGGGTGGTCCGGGAACAGCTGGCGGGCCAGGGCGTGGTAGGCGACCGTGACGGGATCCGCCTCCTCCCGCCGCACCGCCACCTGCAACTGCCCCCGGATGCGGGCGACCGCGTCGGCGTCGAAGCGCGGCGCCGTCAGGGCCAGTCGGGCCAGGGTGAACGCCTCCTGGCGATTCTCCCGCAGGGTCAGCAGTGCGCCGGAGAACCAGTCGCGGCTGGCGTTGAAGGCCAGGCCGATGGAGTGGTCGGCCAAGCGATCCTGGAAGGCGGCGGAGTCCAGGTCGCCCGCCCCCTCGTCCAGCAAACCCGCCGCCATGGCGGCCAAGCCGAGCCGGTCGGCGGGATCGGTGGCGGCCCCGCCGCGAAAGGACCAGTCGAGCGCGATGATGGGGTTCTTGGCGTCGCGCACCAGCCAGACCTCGATGCCGCCGGGGCTGACCACGCGCTCCACCAAAGACGCCTGGGCCGGGGATGCCTGGGCCCCCATGGCGGCCCACACCGGCTGGCCGAGCAACATCAGCGCCAACACCAACGCCCACTGGAACGCCCATCGGAACGCCCACGGGGCCTTCATCGAACGGCCCCTTGCGCCATGCCTTGCGCCGCCGCCACGTCTTCCAACTCCTCCTCCGGCGTCGGCGCGTCGGGGTCGGGCAGCAGCAGGGCGGTGACGGAGCCGCGGCCGCCCAGCACGGTGCGCAGGGTGCGGTTCACATCCTCTACCGTTATGGCGGCGACGCGGTCGGGCCAGGCCTCGACATCCGCCACGCTTTGCCCCGTGGTCAGCGCCACGCCGAATTCCGAGGCGGGGCCCTGCAGGCTATCGCGGGCATAGATGGCGCCGACCTGCAGACGCCGGATGGCGGCCGCCACCTCCGCCGCGCTTACCCCGTCGTGCAGCAGGCGGGCCAGTTCGGCGTTCAGGCCGGCCTCGGCGTCCGCCACCGCCACCTCCGGCCCCGGCACCACGCCCAGGCTGAACTGTCCCGGCCCCAGCGCATCCGCCAGATAATCGACGCTGACCCCCGCCGCCAGGCCCTGGCGCACCACCAGCGCCTGGTAGAGGCGGCCGGTGGCGCCACCGCCCAGGATGGTTTGCAACACCTCCAGCGCGTAGACCTGCGCCGGCTCGGCGGCCCAGCCGTGGGAAGGCGCCACCCATACCCGGCTCAGGGATGGCTGGCGCACCTGGGCGTCCTTCAGTTCAATGCGACGATCCTCGCCGCTGGCCACCGCCGCCCCCCGTGCCATCACCCGGTTGGGCACCGGGCGGGCGGGGATGCGGCCGAAGGTGGCCTCCGCCAGGTGGCGCAAGGTCGCGGCGCTGATGTCGCCCGCCACCACCAGCACGGCGTTGTTGGGGGCGTACCAGGCCATATAATAGGCCCGGGCGTCGGCGGGGGTCAGGGCCGCCACCTCCTCCGGCCGGCCCACCACTGGCCGGGCATAGGGATAGGCCTGGAACAGGGCCGCCTGCACCTGTTCCCGCAGGCGGGCGGCGGGGCTGGCCTCCGTCCGCTGCCGCCGCTCGTTCAGCACCACCGCCAGTTCCGGCGCCGCCGTTGCCGGCCGGATGCGCAGGTTCGCCATGCGGTCAGCCTCCAGCCGCAGGGTCAGGGGCAGCTGGTCGCGGGCGATGGTCTGGAAATAGACCGTCTGGTCCTGGTTGGTGTAGGCGTTCTCCACCCCGCCGTGCGCCGCCACCTCGCGGGAAAAGGCACCGGAGGGGACGGTTGCCGTGCCCCGGAACATCAGGTGCTCCAGGTAATGGGCGACACCGGACTTGCCCGACGGCTCATCCGCGGCACCGGCCTTGTAGAACAGCATCTGGGTGACGACCGGGGCGCGGTGGTTGGGCACCACCACCACCTGCAGGCCATTGGCCAGCGTGAAGGTCTCGGGATCGAAGACCCGGGCCGGGGCCGCCGCCGGCGCCATGAGGGCAAGCGCCAGGGCCGCGAACCGCACCCCCCAGAAAGGCCGCCAAAAGACGCCCAAGCCCCCGCCACTCCCGCTACATGCCGCCCCGTTTCCCAAAGGAATAACATGGGTACGGCGGGGGCCCAAGGGAAGCTGGCCGTTGGGATGGGGCGCGGGCATCGCCTGGCCACCCCGCGCTCACGCCCATGATAAAAGGCCCGGGCGGGAGGGCATCCCGTCCGGGCCTTTGAACCCTGGTCCCTTAGCGGGAACCGGCGGAGCTGCTGTCGCGCTGCACGGTCGGGCCGTTCGCCGCCGGCTTGTCATCGCCCTTCCAGAACATCAGGCCGTCCAGGAAGCCGCGGTCGCCGACCACGGTGCCCGGCCATTCCTTGTCGATGATCTTGCGGATCTGGGGATCGGCCTGGTCGCCGCCGGCCTTGGCCACCAGGGCGGCCTCGCCCTTGCTCTGGTTCGCGGTGGCGGAAGCCACGGCCGTCGCCTCGGTGGTGGCGGCGCCGAACACGGTGCTGGTGGCCCGCGTCTCCTTCACGATTTCCTGCGGGCGCGGGCTGCCCGGCTGCGGCGGACGCAGGTTGAAATCGGGCGGCACCTCCAGCGGCGCGCGCGCCAGCACCCGGAACTCGTCCGGAGTCGGGCGCGACCCGCCGAACAGGTAGTCCAGGCTGTCACACCCCGTCAGGGCTGCCAAACCGGCCGCCGCGAGCATCAGCCGCGCGCTAAACACCTTAGAATTCTCGCCCATATCCTCGTCCGTCGAATGTAGGCCCCGAACCCCGGGACCCCCGTGAACCTGACCCAAAAACGGAACCAACCCCATCGCCGGGCCCCACCGCCCCCCATGGCGGTGTTCCCAATGACGGCGACACCCTACCGCGTCGCGGGCTTGACGAACAGCCCATCCACGACCAGCACCAGCATGCCGACGACGATGCCGCTATCGGCAACGTTGAATGCCGGCCAATGCCACGCCGCGATGTGGAAGTCCAGAAAATCAACGACGGCGCCCAGGCGCAGCCGGTCGATCACGTTCCCCAAAGCCCCGCCGATCACCATGCCGGCGCACACCGCCTCGATCAGGCGGGCCGCGCGGCGCATCCACACCGCCATGGCGGCGGTGATGACCAGGGCTAACACGATCAACAGGGCCGTGCCCGTCGCGCCGCCCTGATTAAACAGGCCGAAGCTGACGCCGTGGTTCCACACCAGCACCAGGTTGAAGAAGGGCAGCAGGGTCACGCCGTCGCCTGCCTCGGCGAAGCGGCCCAGGATGGCGGCCTTGCTGGCCTGGTCGGCGGCCAGGATCACGGCCACCGCCAGTAGGCCTGGAACGCCGAACCGCCCCAACACGCGGGTCAGCATGCTCATGCGTGGTGTCCTACCGCGTCATCGCAGCGATGGCACAGCTGCTCCACGCCCTCCGCCGCCGCAGGGACTTCCGGCAGGATGCGCCAGCAGCGTTCGCATTTCTCGCCCTCGGCCGGGCCGAACACCACGCCCACGCCGGCCACGTCGGCCAGGGCGAAGGCACCCTCGGGGGCCGCACCCACCGTCACGGTGATGCCGGAGGTGATGCTGATTTCCGCCAGGTCCAGGCCGGCCAGGGCCGCGTGGTGGGCCTCCTGCACGTACACCGTGGGGTGCGCCTGCAGGGAAGAGCCGATGGTCTTGTCGGCGCGCTTCAGTTCCAGGGCGCCCGTGACCGCGCGGCGCACATCGCGCACCACGGTCCAGCGGGCGGCCAGGGCATCGTCACGCCAATCCGCCGGGATATCGGGGAACTGGCGCAGGTGGACGCTTTCCGGCCAGGCGGCGCGGCGGGCGTCGTCGCCCTCCGCCAGGAAGGCCAGCCAGGCCTCTTCCGCCGTGAAGCACAGGATGGGGGCCAGCCAGGCGGTCAGCGTCACGAACAGCCGTTCCAGCACCGTGCGCACGGCGCGGCGGCGGGCGCTGGCCGGCGCGTCGCAGTACAGGCTGTCCTTGCGGACGTCGAAGTAGAAGGCCGACAGGTCCACCGCGCAGAAATTATGCAGCTCGGTGATCAGGCGGTGCAGATCGTAGTCCTTGGTGGATTGGCGCACGATGGCGTCCATCTCCGCCAGGCGGTGCAGCACCCAGCGCTCCAGGTCCGGCATGGCGGCCGGTTCCACCCGCTCCGCCTCCGTGAAATCGGCCAGGGCGCCCAGCAGGTAGCGCAGGGTATTGCGCAAGCGGCGGTAGAGATCGGCGTTGCTCTTCAGGATCTCCTTGCCGACCTTCAGGTCTTCCGAATAGTCGGAGCCCACGACCCACAGGCGCAGGATGTCGGCGCCGTATTCTTCCATCACCTGCTGCGGCGCCACCACGTTGCCCAGGGACTTGGACATCTTGCGGCCCTGCTCATCCAGCGCGAAGCCGTGGGTCAGCACCGCCTTGAAGGGCGCGCGGCCCCGGGTGCCGCAGCTTTCCAGCAGCGAGGAATGGAACCAGCCGCGATGCTGGTCCGACCCTTCCAGGTAGAGGTCGGCGGGCGAGGACAGGTCGTTGCGCCGCTCCAGCACGAAGGCGTGGGTGGAGCCCGATTCGAACCAGACATCGACGATGTCGAACACCTGGTCGAAATCGGCCGGATCATAATCCGGACCCAGGAAGTCGGCGGCGGGCCGGTTGTACCAGGCGTCCGCCCCCTCGGTCTCGAAGAAGCTGGCGATGCGGTTCAGCACGCCCTCGTCCTTCAGGGGCTGGCCGTCCGCCTTGGACAGGAACAGGGCGATGGGCACGCCCCAGGCGCGCTGGCGGCTGATGCACCAGTCGGGGCGGCTTTCCACCATGGCGTGGATGCGGTTGCGGCCCTGCGGCGGCACCCACTGCGTCTCATCGATGGCCGCCAGCGCCCGCGCCCGCAGGTCGTTGGTGTCCATGGAGATGAACCACTGCGGCGTGGTGCGGAAGATCAGCGGCGCCTTGGAGCGCCAGCTGTGCGGGTAGCTGTGCTTCAGGTTGCCCTTGGCCAGCAGTGCCCCTTGCGCGATCAGGGCGCTGATGGACTTGCCGTTGGCGTCGCCCGGCTTGCCTTCCGGCGTGTAGACGCGGGCACCGGCGAACAGCGGCACATGGGCGTAGTAGCTGCCGTCCGCGTCAACGGTCTGCGGCACCTCCAGCCCGAACTTGCGGCCCAGGTCGAAGTCCTCGGCACCGTGGCCGGGCGCGGTGTGGACGAAACCGGTGCCGGCGTCGGACGTGACATGGTCGCCCGGCAGCAACGGCACGGGGTAGTCGTAGCCTCCGTTGGCCTCCGGATGCCCACGGAAGGGATGGGCCAGGATGGCGCCGTTGAGGTCGGCGGCGGCAACGTCCGCGCCCTTGGCGAACGTCGCCTTGGCCGACGTCGCCACCCCCTCGGCCAGGGCCTGGGCCAGGATGAGCTTTTCACCCACCTTGGCGAGCGAGCCTTCCTGCGCCTCGGTCACAGTGTAGACCGCGTAGGGGATATCCTCGCCATAGGCCACGGCGCGGTTGCCCGGCATGGTCCAGGGGGTGGTGGTCCAGATGACGACCGCCGCACCATTCAGCACCGGCGTGGGCGCCGTCACCACGGGGAAGCGCACCCAGATCATGGGCGAGGTCACGTCCTGGTATTCGACCTCCGCCTCGGCCAGGGCGGTCTTTTCCACCACCGACCACATGACGGGCTTGGCGCCCTTGTACAGGCCGCCGTTCAGCAGGAACTTGTGGATCTCGCGCACGATGGCGGATTCGGCGTCGAACGCCATGGTCAGGTAGGGGTTCTGCCAGTCGCCTTCCACGCCCAGGCGGCGGAACTCGCCGGCCTGGATGCCCACCCATTCGGCGGCGAAGTTGCGGCACTCGGCCCGGAACTGCAGGACGGGCACCTCGTCCTTGTCCTTGCCGGCCTTGCGGTACTTCTCCTCGATCTTCCATTCGATGGGCAGGCCGTGGCAGTCCCAGCCGGGGACGTAGACGGCATTGCGGCCCTGCATCTGCTGGCTGCGGATGACCACGTCCTTCAGGATCTTGTTGACCGCGTGGCCAATGTGGATGTTGCCGTTGGCATAGGGCGGGCCGTCATGCAGCACGAAGGGCGCGCGCTCCGCCCCATCCTGGCGCAGCTTGCCGTACAGGTCGATGGCCGCCCAGTGGGCCAGCAGCTCCGGCTCCTTCTTCGGCAGGCCGCCGCGCATGGGGAAATCGGTGCGCGGCAGGAAAACGGTGTCTTTAAGATCGCGGGTCATGGCGGGTCAGGAAATCCGGTGTTCGGATGGCGGCCTTGCCCTTGTCCGGAGGCGGATGCGGGCGCCCCGGGGGTAAGGCCGGCGGGATAGTCGGCGGTGGTGGTACGCGGATGAGCGCGCCCTGGTCCCGGCCCCCCTCAGGAGACCGGGTCGATAATTCGCAGGTCCATGACCCTGATCTGGCGCGTTGGCAACATGGGGGCGGATGTTAGCAGCCGGCCCCGGTGGGTCAAGCGAGATGGGATGGTGTCCGGAAGCGTCAAGGCGATGGCCAACTTAAGTGCCGGGCAGAGCCGCCAGCCGGCGGCGGGACTCGTCCGCGTCCCGGGCGATCTGGTCCTTCAGTGCCTGGAAATTCTCGAACTTCATCTCCGGCCGGATGAAGTCCAGCAGCTGCACGCGGACATGGCGGCCGTAGAGGTCGTCGTCGAAGTCGAACAGATGGGCCTCCAGCCGTTCCACCGTGCCCCCCACGGTGGGCCGGCGGCCCAGATTGGCCACACCGTTGTGCCAGATGGTGCCCGCCCCTTCGTCCACGCCGGCGCGCACGGCGTAAACGCCGAAATGAGGGCGAAGATAATCGTGGATTTCGATGTTGGCGGTGGGGAAGCCGATGGTGCGGCCCCGCTTGTCGCCATGCTCCACCCGGCCCTCGATCTCGAAGGGATGCCCCAGGATGGCGGCCGCCTCTTGCGGCCGGCCCTCCTGCAGGTGACGGCGGACGGCGGTGGAGGAATAGGGCTCGCCCGCGCCATTGGCCACCGGCCGCGCTTCGGTCACGCCAAAGCCATGGCGGGCGCCCAGGGCACGCAGCAGCGCCATGTCGCCGCTGCGGTTGTGACCGAACAGGAAGTCGTAGCCGGCCACCACATGGCGCACGCCCAAACCCTGGACCAGCACCGTTTCCACGAACTCCTCCGCCGTCATGCCCGCCAGGGCGGCGTCGAAGTGCAGCACCACCATGGCGTCCATGCCCAACGCCTCGATCAGGTGGGTCTTGATGCGCAGGGGCGTCAGGCGGAAAGGCGGATCGTTGGGCCGGAAGAAGCTGCGCGGGTGCGGCTCGAACGTCACCACGGCGGCCGGGCGACCCAGGTCGTCGGCCAGCGCGCGGGCCTGGCCGATGACGGCGCGGTGGCCCAGATGCACACCATCGAAATTGCCCAGGGCCACGACAGCCCCACGCAACTCGGCAGGCGCATCCTCATAGTGGCGCAGTAACTTCATGACCGGCGGCTTTCCGTCGACTTGAGGTGGGCCGTGAACAGGCGGGTATCCGACGTGTCCGGATATAGGCGCTAACGCCCCGCCGTGCAAAGCCCTTCCCGCGCAAGCCCCCCGCCCTTAGACCGCATGGGCGGGGTCGGAATAAATCTTCAGCCGGGCGTTCAGGGCGGCGCTGGCGAACAGCAGGATGGCGGTGACGAAGAACACCGCGCGCATGCCGACGTGGCCGCCGATGAATCCGCCCAGCAGCGGCCCCGCCACCTGCCCTGCGAACTGGGCGGAGGTGGAATAGCCCAGGATGGCGCCCGCCACCCGGTCGGGCACGGCATGGCGGATCAGGGTGGTGATGGCCGGCAGCAGCCCGGCCAGGGTCAGGCCCATGAAGAAGCGCAAGGCCACCAATTGCCAGGTATGGGTGACGAAGGCCTGCGGGATCATCAGCAGGCCGGTGGCAGCCAGGCAGGCGATGACCACCGTGCGCGGCCCCAGCCGATCGGTCAGCCGCCCCACGCGGGGTGCCGCCAGCATGCTGGCCAGGGCGCCGCCCGCCATCACCAGGCCGGACAGGAAGGCGATGTCGCTGCCGGGGGCGGCGATCTGGCCGACATAGACGGTGATGATGGGCTCGATCGACATGTTGGCCACCATGAGCATGCAGGCGGTCAGCAGCATGGCGTAGACCGGCCGCCGGTCGGGAATCTGGCGCCAGGGGCTGCCGGTGAGGTGGGGACCGGCGGCCCTGGCCCGCGGTTCCTCCCGGATCAGGGTGGCGGTGGCGATGAAGGTCAGGAAGATGACGCCGGCGGCGGCGAAAAAGGTCTGGCGCAAGCCGATGAGGCCGGGCAGCGCCCCGCCGATCAACGGCCCGGCCAGGCTGCCGGCCAGCATGCCGGTGGACAGGATACCCAGCGCCCAACCGGAGCGGGCCTTAGGCGTCTGGGTCGCCACCAGCACGATGGAGCCGGAGGCGTAACCGCCCAGCAGGCCCGCCAGCAGGCGCAGCGCCACCAGCTGATAGACGTCCTGCACCAGGCCAGTCAGGGCGATGGCCACCGTCATGCTCAAACTAGCGCGGATCAGGATGACCTTGCGGCCATAGCGGTCGGCGAACTTGCCCCACAGGGGCGCGGTGGCGCCCGCGCCGAAGAAGGTGGCACCATAGGCGATGCCCGACCACTGCACGATGGCGGTATGCCCCGCCACCCCCAGATGCTCCACATACAGGGGCAGGAAGGGCAGGATGAGGCTGAGGCCCGCAATGGTGGTGAAGGACCCGAACAGGCAGACGTACAGGTTCCGTTGCCAATGCAGGGATTCCATGAAGACCATCCTCAAAAACAACAGTTCGCCCAGGAACGGGCCTACATCGGAAACTGGCGCGGCCGAGGCCAGAGGTCCAATATATGGCACAGGCGAAGGTGATCGCTTTTAGCAATGGCGCTGCCAGGAACCGAGGCCAGGAACATGGAACTGCGCCACATCCGCTATTTCCTGGCGGTGGCCGAGGAAGGCAACTTCACCCGCGCGGCGGCCCGCCTGGGCATCGGCCAGCCGCCGCTGAGCCAGCAGGTCAAGGACCTGGAGCGTGAGGTGGGGGCGGCACTGTTCCACCGCGTGCCCCATGGCGCCGAACTGACGGAGGCGGGCCGCGCCTTCATGGACCGCGTGCGCCCCTTCCCCGCCCTGGCGCAACAGGCGCTGGACAGCGCGCGGCGGGCGGCGCGAGGGGAACTGGGCAGCCTGCGGGCGGGCTTCACCTCCTCCTCCGCCTTCAACCCGGCGGTGGCCGGCGCCATCCGGTCCTTCCGCCGGGCTTACCCCGAGGTGGATTTGGGCCTGGTTGAATCGAATTCCATTCCCTTGCTGGCGGCGTTGGAAGGGGGAGAAGTCGACATCATCTTTCTGCGCACCGATCCGCCCCCGGGCGGCCCGGTGCAGACCCGCCTGCTGGCGGTGGAGCCCATGGTGGCCGTCCTGCCCGCCGGCCATCCGGCGGCGGGCACCCCGGTCCTCGACCTGGGCCGGCTGAGGGACGACCCCTTCATCCTATTCCCCAAGGGTGCCGGCCCCAGCATGTTCGAGACCACCATGGCCGCCTGCCGCGCCGCCGGGTTCGAGCCGCGGTTGTACCAGACGGCGCCGCAGATGAGTTCCATCGTCAACCTGGTGGCGGCCGAATTGGGCGTGTCCATCATGCCGGCGTCGATGTCCCAGGTGCGGGTGGCGGGCGTGGTCTTCCTGCCCCTGGCCCCACTGCCGGGCGTCGCCCAGCCGACGGCCCGGCTGGCGCTGGCCTGGCGTCGGGGTGACACGCGTGTACTGGTGCGCAACTTCATCAACCACGCGGGCCCTGCCGTGGCCGAACCCCAGGGGATGGATGAAACTTTTCCACCCGCCCTGTGAGCACGGGCATAGCGGAAAGCGGCACCCCGCCAATAATCCGATAAAATGTGCAGATGTGGATCGGCGACTTGATCGTGGCCCCGAATCGCGCCGACAATGGGGACAATAACGCCGAGAACTATGCGGGCCGGAACCGTCGCCGTCATGGACAACGCAGTCGAAACAACCCCTGGCGAAATATCCCCGGGCGCCGCGCCGGCGGGATGGACGTACCCGTCGGGCGGCGCCGGATGGGCCTGCATGTATCTGGACCGCCCGGACGGCGCGCGGTTGCGCCTGGGCTGTTGGCAGAGCGCGGGGGAAGAGGGCCGCCGCGGCACTTGCCTGCTGGTCAACGGCCGCAGCGAATTCCTGGAAAAGTATGCGGAGCAGGCGTCGGAGTGGGCCGTCAGGGGCTGGCGCGTCGTGTCCTTCGACTGGCGCGGCCAAGGCCTGTCCACCCGGCCCCTGTCCAACCGCCAGCTGGGGCACATTGACGACTTCTCCACCTACCTGGAGGATCTGGAGGCCGTCATGGCCGCCCTGTGCCCACCCACCGGGCCGGTCGTCGCCTTCGCCCATAGCATGGGCGGCCACCTGATGCTGCGTCATGTGCTGGACTGCGACACGGCGATGGAGGTGCCGCGGCTGAAGGCCCTGATCCTGTCGGCCGCCATGGTGCGGATCAACACCGCCCCGCTGCCCGGCCGCGTCGCCGCCCTGATCGCCAATCTGGCCTGCCGCCAAGGCAAGGCTGAGGCCTATGCCCCCGGCCAGCGCGATTTCGACCCCGACGCACAACGGTTCGAGGGCAATCCCCTGACCAGCGATCCGCGCCGCTTCACGGTGGCGTTGGATGCCTGCCGCCAGCAGCAGGACCTTTGCCTGGGCGGCGTCACCTATGGCTGGCTGGCAGCCGCCTACCGCTCCACCGATTATCTCGCCCACGCCACGATGTCGGGCCTGGATCTGCCCATCCAGATCCTGGCGGCTGGCGCCGACCGGATCGTCAGTTCCCCAGCCCTGCGCGCCCTGGCCCGCCGCCTGCCCGACGCCCGCTTCCATCAGTATCCCGGCGCCAGGCATGAGCTGATGATGGAGAACGACACCATCCGCCGCGCGGTGTGGGAGGATGTGGACCACTTCCTGGAGGAAACGGGGTTGTAGTTACCCCTGGTCCGGCGGCATCAGCATCAGGGGCTGCAGCGCCGGGGCCAGCACGCGCAACAGCTGGGCCGGCAGGGCGCTGGTGAAGTGGTAGTTGGCGGCCTGGGCCCCATGGACATGGGCGGTGATGACGCCGAAGAAGCGGTCGCCCGCATAGAAGACGAACGTGGCGGTGCGGTTCACCACCCGTGATTCCAGCAGCACCCCGCCGGGCCCGAAGCGGTCGAAGCGCTGGTCGCCCGTGCCGGTCTTCCCGCCCAGGGGCAGCGGGTTGCCGTCGGCGTCGTGGAAGGCGCCCTTGGCGCGCTGGGCCGTGCCATTCTGCACCACGTCCAGCAGGTGGGCCCTCACCACCTCAACCAAGTCATGGGACAGCACGCGCTCCCCCTTCATCTGGTCGTCCAGGCCCACCACCGTCTCATAGGGCGTTCCGGCGGCGAAATGCAGGCGGGTGACGCGGGCGGTGGGCAGGCGGATGCCGTCATTGACGATGATGCCCATCAGGTCGGCCAGCGCCCCCGGCCGGTCGCCGGAACTGCCGATGGAGGTGGCGTAGGACGGCACCAGCGCCTCGAAGGGATAGCCCAGGCGCTTCCAGTCGGCATGGATGCGGGCGAAGGCCTCCTCCTCCAGCACGATGCCGATGCGGGTGTCCTGCGCGTGCTTGTAGCGGGTGGAGAACAGCCACTGGTAGCTTTCCTGGCGCGAGGTGCTGCTCTCCTTCAGCATCTGACGCTTGGGCGCCTTCGGGCTTTCCTGCAGGTAGGCCACCAGCCACAGCTCCAGCGGATGGACGCCGGCCATGTAGCCGCGGTCGTTCAGGCTCCACTTTTCCGGATCGGCCTTCTCGAACAGGGCGGCTACCGTGGCGGGTTTCAGCGGCTGCCGCTTCGCACCGGGCCGGGTGTCGTTTTCCACCGCGCCATGGGCGGCCAGGAAGCGGGCCAGATCCTCCGGCGTCGAGTTCGGCCGGACGGAGCGGTAGATGACGGACAGCCGCTCCTCCCGCGTGCCGGCCTTGGCCGCCAGCTTCTCCAGCGCCTTGTCGGGGCTGAGGCCGCCGTACTCATCCCAGAAATGGTTCAGGAAGGTGCTCCCTTCCCGGTCCGCGAACTGGGCCAGATAGGTCTGGCGGGCCGGGTGGTGCGGGTCGTCCAGCACGTCGTCCTTCCGCGCCGGCCCCTCCGCGATATAGTGGTTCACCACGTCGCGCATCAGGCGGATGAACACCAGGTTCACCGAGCGGCGCAGCGCCTCGGACACCGTCAGGATACGGTGGTCGTCCGACTTTTCGAAATTGTTGAAGCTGTGCAGGCCGCCGCCGGTGAAGAAACGCTCGCCCGTGCCGGCGGAATAGGTGCGCTCCATGGCCGCGTTCAGCATGGCCGGCAGGCCCTGGTCGCCCGTCTGCGCCAGCGTGTCGGTCACCCACCGCGTCAGGTTGTCGTCCGCCGCCGCCGAGATGTCGCGCAGGGAGGCGGCGTCGCGCTGGTGATAGTCGCGGTACAGCTTCTCGATGATCTCCAGGTAGGAGATCAGCGTGCGCAGCTTGGCGGTGGATCCCAAATCCAGCCGCGCGCCCTCGTTCAGGTCCAGCGGCTGGTCCAGGGTGTCGACCTGCACCCGCACCAGGTTGGCGTGCGGCGCGCGCTCATACAAGGTGACGGAATAGACCACCTTGGCCGGGTCGGCGCCGGTCAGCAGCCGGTCGCCGGTCAGGCCCAGTTCCGCCGTCGCCGCCGGGTCCGCCAGGCGCTTCAGCACCCCGGTCACCCGCTCCTGCGCCGCCTGGTCCAGCGTCGTCTCGGTGGTCAGGTCCAGCCGGTCCAGCTGGTACAGCGTATGGGCGCCCAGCATGGTGGTCAGGCGGTTGCGGATGGCGTTGACCGCCTTCTGCTCCACGTACGAGACGTCGGGCGGGTCCGGCGTCTCCTCCCGGAAGCGCAGTTTGAAGTTCTGCGCCGCGTCGGCCAGCGCCGGCGGGATGACGCCCGCCTTCTCCAGCACCCGCAGATGCTCGTTGCACAGGGCGTCCAGCGCCGTGCGGTTGGTGGTGAGGTAGAAGGATGGCCGCCGCTGGGCCAGCAGCAGGCTCAGCACCTGTTTGTAGACCACCGCCTGGGTCGCCAGATCCTCTTCCGTCCGGGGCGTGTCCCGCAGGATCTGGTTGGCGGCGGCGAAGTCGGTGCCATACCAGGCCCACAGGCCGTCGCCCAGGCCGTTGATCTCGCCGATGCCGGGCCGGGCCGACAGGGGCGTGGAGTTCAGATAATCCACCAGGATGCGGTAGCGGGTCTGCGTGGTGTCGGCACCGTCCATATAGGCGCGCATGCTGGCCGACGCCATCTGGCGCAGCTTCTCCACCCCATCCGCCGTCTGACCGCCGGCGGAATGGCGGTACTTCTCCGTCTGGGTCGCCAGGGTGCTGCCACCAATGCGCTGGGCGCCGGGGTTGATGACCTGCAACGGGATCTGCAGCAGGGCCAGGCCGAAGCGGTCCCAATCCACCGCCGGGTTGCGGTAGGGATGGGCAGGGTCCAGCAGCTGGCGATTCTCGATGAACAGCAGGGTCTGCGCCACCAGCGGCGGAACGGAGGCGTAGCTGGTGAACACCCGCTCCGGATAGCTGGCGCCGTAGAGCAGCGTGCCGCCCCGGTCCAGCACCTGCAGCCCGGCCGAGGTCTTCTCCGCATAGGGCGGATAGAAACTGAGGTCCAGGTAGTCCAGCAGCGTGGGCGACATGCGCGCCTGGGCGGTGACGCGATAGGGCCCGGCCGTCAGCCGCTCCAGGAAGCTGGGCATCTGGGCATAGCCCAGCCGCTCGTCATACGGCCCCGCCGTGGGATAGCGCACAGCCGTGGTGGGGCCGGGGTAGACGGAATAGCGCAGGTCACGCCCGACCCGGGCCAGCAGCACGGACTCGAAGCCAGATGTCTCCGTCTCCAGCCAGGCGGCCCCGCCGATGCAGCCCAGAATGGCCAGGCTGGTGGTCCAGCCCAGGACACGCACCCACAGCGGCGTGCCCCGCCGGCGGACCTTCGGCGGCTTGGGGGCGGCGTCGGCTGTCCCAGCGCCCGGCGCCAGGCGGGAGACGGGCGGACGCAAGGCGGCCAAGGTATCGGCCCGCCCACTAACCCCCGTTAGGGGAGCCCCGCCCAAGCTGTTGTCGGTGCTGGTCGTCATCGCCCGCGTACGCGGTACCCCCCTCAGCGCAGACCCGTCATGGGCCACCGGGCAGAGGCTCACCCCCCGTCTCAACTAAGCGGCCTATCCTGCCCGCGATCAAGCGATATCAGGGTCAGCCCCCTGTTGGGGGTAGGTTTTGCCGCCGGTGTGGCCAAACACGGCCCTTTAACGCAAGGTCCGTGCCGGTTCCGGTGATCTCAGCGGGCGCGGCCGAACGCCGCCAGCAGATGGCCGGCCAGGTCGGCACGGGCCACGGTCGCCTGCTCGCCGCTGGCCAGGCGCTTCACCGTGACGGTACCGGCGGCGGCCTCGTCCGGGCCCATCATCAGCACCATGGGGATGCCGGCGCGGTCGGCATATTTCATCTGCTTGGCGATTTTTGCCGGTTCCAGATGCACCTCGACGTTCAGGCCGGCGCTGCGCAGCTCACCCGCCAGGGTCAGGTAATCGGGCAGCAGCTCGGGCGCGAACTGGGTGACCAGCACGTCGATGGTGCTGGTCTGGTCCTTCACCAGGCCGGCCTGGTCCAGCACGTAGAACAGGCGGGTGGCGCCGATGGAGATCCCCACGCCCGGCAGCTTGCTCTTGGTGTACTGGCTGGCCAGGTTGTCATAGCGCCCGCCGGAGCAGACGCTGCCCATCTGCGGGAAGTCGGTCAGGAAGGTCTCATACACCGTACCCGTGTAGTAATCGAGGCCGCGGGTGATGGAGAAATTGACCCGGAAGTGGGTGTCCGGCACGCCCAGGGCGCGCAGCCCCGCCACCACCTGGGTCAGCTCGCCCAGGCCTTCTTGGGCCAGGGCGCTGGCGCTGCCCAGATCCTTGGCCTTGGCCAGCATCTCATCCGTGGTGCCATCGATGCCGACAAAGGCCAGAATGGCATCGGCCATCTCGGCCGACAGTGCCTGCTCCCCCGTCAGGGTGGTGCGCACGGCATCCACGCCCACCTTGGGCAGCTTGTCGATCTCGCGCAGCACGGCGGCCTGAGCCTCGCCCTCGCTCAGGTTCAGCCCTTCCAGGAAGCCGCGCAGGATCTTGCGGTTGGAGAGGTTGATCTGGAAGGGGCCGACATCGATGCCCACCTGGGCCAGATCCCGGAACACGGTGTAGATGACGGCCGGCATCTCCGCGTCATAGGCGACGGACAGGCTATCCTTGCCGATGACGTCAATGTCGCACTGGTAGAATTCGCGATAGCGTCCCTTCTGCGCCCGCTCCCCGCGATAGACGCGCTGGATTTGATAACGGCGGAAGGGGAAGCTCAGGTCATGCTCATGCTCCGCCACATAGCGGGCGGTGGGCACGGTCAGGTCGAAGCGCAAGGCGATATCGGGCCGCTTGGCCTGTTCCAGGGCACCGGTGGACTGCACGAAATAAATCTGCTTTTCCGTCTCGCCGCCCGACTTGGTCAGCAGGACGTCCACGGTCTCGAACACTGGGGTTTCGATCTGCAGGAAGCCGAAACGCTCATAGCCCCGCCGGATGGTGTCCAGCATGCGCTGGAAGGCGATCTGCTTGGACGGCAGCAGTTCCATCGTGCCGGGCGGCGTGCGGGGGGCGATCAGGGCCATGGGATCGAACTCGGAATCTAAGAGACGGACAAGACGGGCTTCATACCCGATTTGCCCGGTGGCGCGCCACAGGCATGGGCAACCTCAAACCCACGGGGGTTGAGCCCGCGCGCCTGAGCGCGTACCACTGGCGCCCGGACATCATAAGCCGGACCCATGCCCCATGAGCGCGACCCCCGCCGCCCGCCTGACCCTGCGACGCCCCGACGACTGGCACCTGCACGTCCGCACCGGCGCCATGCTGCGCGCGGTGCTGCCGCATTCCGCCCGCCAGATGGGCCGGGCCATCATCATGCCCAACCTGGTGCCGCCGGTGACCGACCGCGCCGCCGCCCGGCGCTACAAGGCGGAGATCGAGGAAGTCCTGGCCACCTTGCCGGAGAATGGGGGTGCCCGCTTCCAGCCGCTGATGACCGCCTACCTGACGGACGGCAGCAGCGCCGATGAGATCGCCGCCGGCTATAAGGAAGGCCTGTTCCGGGCGGTGAAGCTGTACCCCGCCCACGCCACCACCAATTCCGCCCACGGTGTCACCGACCTCGCCAATGTGGCCGGCGTGCTGGCGCGCATGCAGGACATTGGCATGCCCCTGCTGGTCCATGGCGAGGTGACCGACCCCGCCATCGACATCTTCGACCGCGAGGCCGTGTTCATCGAACGCGTGCTGCTGCCGCTGATGGACCGCTACCCGACCCTGAAGATCGTGCTGGAACACGCCACGACTGAAGAGGCGGTGGCCGTGGTGGAGGCGCACGGGGGCAGCGGGCGCCTCGCCTGCACCATCACCGCCCATCACCTGATGATCAACCGCTCCTCCATCTTCGCGGGCGGCATCCGGCCCCATCTCTACTGCCTGCCCATCGCCAAGCGGGAAAAGCACCGGCTGGCCCTGCGCCGCGCCGCCACCAGCGGGCAGCCCTGGTTCTTCCTGGGCACCGACAGCGCGCCGCACCCCACCAGCGCCAAGGAATCGGGCTGTGGCTGCGCCGGCATCTACACGGCGGCCAGCGCCATCGAACTCTACGCCCAGGTCTTCGATGAGGAAGGCAGGCTGGACGCGCTGGAGGCCTTCGCCAGCCTGAACGGCCCGCGCTTCCATGGCCTGGCCCCCAATGAGGACACCATCACCCTGGTGCGCGACGGCTATACCGTTCCCGACCTGGTGGACGCCGGCGGCAGCAACGCTGTCCTGCCCTTCCGCGCCGGCGAACGGCTGGACTGGCGCCTGCTGCAGGACTAATACCTCCACCAATTTATCTTCCGCCCGAGGTCCCCCATGATCGACGCCCAGACCGCCGCCAGCCTGACCGCCCGCATCCTGCTGGACATCAAGGCGATCCACTTCAACGCCGCCCAGCCCTTCATCCTGACCTCGGGCAAGGCCAGCCCGGTCTATATCGACTGCCGCAAGGTCATCAGCTTCCCCCGCGCCCGCTCGGCCATCATCGATTACGCCGTGCAGACGGTGATGCGCGACGCCGGGTTCGAGGCGTTCGACGGTGTCGCCGGCGGTGAGACGGCCGGCATCTCCTACGCCGCCTGGATGGCCGACCGCATGGGCCTGCCCATGCAGTACGTGCGCAAGAAGCCCAAGGGCTTCGGCCGCAACGCCCAGATCGAGGGCCAATTCGCCGAGGGCGACCGCATCCTGCTGGTGGAGGATCTGACCACCGATGGCGGCAGCAAGGTGGGCTTCGTCAACGCCCTGCGCCAAGCGGGTGCAGTGTGCGAGCACGCCTTCGTCGTCTTCCACTACGGCATCTTCCCCAAGAGCGTGGAGACGATGCGCGAGATCGGCGTGACCCTGCATGCCCTGACCACCTGGTGGGACGTGCTGAAAGTGGCCCGCGACCACAACTATTTCGATACCGCAACGATGTTGGAAGTGGAGAAGTTCCTGCACGCCCCGGCCGAATGGTCGGCCGCCAACGGCGGCAAGGTGGAAGGATAAGCCTTCCACCAGGCGCAACGTCTACCGCAGCGGCATGGGGCGACCCATGCCGCTGTTTGTTTATCAGGCGGACCCAGCCGCCAGCGCCTTGCACCGCTCCGCCGTGCGCTCATCGGCCGGGAACATGCACTCGATGCGCAGTTCCTCCACCGTCACGTCGCGGGCGGTGCCGAAGGTGGTGATGGTCGAGAAGAAGCGCAGGGGGTGGCCCTCGCCGTCCAAGGCACCACCGGCGAACACCGTGGTGCACAGCGGCAGGGGATAGGCGTCGGGGTCGCGCGACCGCCAGCGGGCGGGCACGCCGGGATAGGCCAGCACGTCATCCAGCAGGGTGCGCAGCCCCTGGTCCAGCGGGGTGGCCGCCACCTCGTTATGCAGATGACGGATCAGGTCGCCGGCCAGGCTTTCCCAGTTGCCCATGACGGGCCGCATGTCCTCCGGATCGAACACCTGGCGCAGGATGTTGTTGTGCCGGGGCATGCCACCGCGCGCCAGGCTGACGATGCGGGCGGTGGCGCGGTTGATGCGCACCACGTCCCAGCGGCGGTTCATCACCACGGCCGGGTAGGGTTCCTGCTGGCCGATGATGAAGTCGATGGCCTGGCGCACCGGTGCCATGGCCGGGGTGGCCAGAGTCGCCTCGCTGTAACGCGGGGCGTAGCCGGCGGCCACCAGCAGGGCGTTGCGCTCGCGCAGGGGCATGTCCAGCGTATCGGCCAGCCGGGCCAGCAGCTCGCGGCTGGGCTGGGCCTTGCCGGTTTCCACACAGCTAAGGTGCCGGGTGGAGACGCCGGCCTCCAGCGCCAGATCCATCTGGCTCATGCGCCGTGCCGCCCGCCATTCGCGCAGCAGCAGGCCCAGCGGCGTCGGCTGGGAGGGAATGGGGGTCACGGTCGCGGCGGCGGCATGGGTCATGGTGGGGGAATGATACGGCGGCCATGGACAAAAGCCATGACCTCGGAGGTCAAGAAACCATGACCTGGCGGGTTATCGACCGCGTGTAGCACCCGGGCGTATCCCTGGGGCATCCGAACAACCTTCCCTTGAGGGATGAGAGATGCTTTCCGCACCGTTCGACCGCCGTCATTTCCTGCAAGGCCTGGCCGGGATCGGCGCCACCGTGGCGCTCGGGACTCCCGGTGCCGGCGCCGCCGCCCTGTCCGGCACCGGGCCGCTGGATGCTGCCGCCTACCGCAGCTTGCGCCGCTATGCCGGCACCCCCTTCGGCCATGTCGCCTACATGGACCAGGGCAACGGCCCCGACGCCCTGTTCCTGCATGGCTTTCCCCTGAGCAGCTTCCAGTGGCGCGGCGCCATCGACCGGCTGTCGGCCCACCGCCGTTGCCTGGCACCGGACTTCCTGGGCCTGGGCTACAGCCGGGTGCCGGACGGCCAGGCGGTGACTCCCATGGTCCAGGTGCGCATGTTGGCCGCTTTCCTGGACAGCGTGGGCGCCAACACGGTGGACATCGTGGCCAACGACAGCGGCGGAGCGGTGGCCCAGCTGTTCGTCACTCAATACCCCAAGCGGGTGCGCAGCCTGCTGCTGACCAATTGCGATACCGAGCCCGATAGCCCGCCCCCGGCCCTGCAGCCGGTGCTGGAGATGGCGCGGGCCGGCACCTTCGCCGACCGCTGGCTGGCGCGCTGGGTGGCGGACAAGGACTTGGCGCGCAGCCCGACAGGCTTGGGCGGCCAGACCTTCAGCGACCCCACCCGCCCCACGGATGAGGCCATCGACTATTACCTGGGTCCGCTGGTCAGCAGCCCCCGGCGCAAGGATCTGGTGCATGCCTACACCCTGGGCCTGGATCCCAACCCCCTGGCCGGCATCGAGAAGGAATTGCGCCGGGTGGCCGTGCCGGCCCGCATCGTCTGGGGCACGGCCGACACCATCTTCGACCGTGCTGGCGGCGATTATCTGGCCGGCATCCTGCCCAACTGCCAGGGCGTGCGCCACCTGCCCCAGGCCAAGCTGTTCTTCCCCGAGGAATATCCGGACATCATCGCGGAGGAGGCCCGAAAGCTGTGGGGGGTGACAGCCTGAGAACTTGCCGCGCCCTTTCAGCAAAAAACCCCGCAGGATCGCTCCTGCGGGGTTTTTGATGCACCAGACCGACTTAGGCGGCGCGGACCTGCTGCAGGAAGCGGTCCACCTGGCCGGCCAGGGTGTCGGACTGCTGGGCCAAGCCGGTGGCGGCACCCAGAACCTGGGTGGCCGACTTGCCGGTGTCCTCGGCGGCGTGCTGCAGCGAGCCGATGTTGCGCGACACTTCCATAGTGCCCATGGAGGCCTGCTGGACGTTGCGGGCGATTTCCTTGGTCGCCGCGTCCTGCTCTTCCACGGCGCCCGCGACCATGTCGGAGATGTCGTTGATCTCGGCGATGGTCCTGGAAATCGTGATGATGGCGTCGACCGCGTCGCGGGTGGCGTCCTGCATGGTGGAGATCTGGGCGGAGATTTCCTCCGTCGCCTTGGCCGTCTGGTTGGCCAGGCTCTTCACCTCGCTGGCCACAACCGCGAAGCCCTTGCCGGCTTCACCGGCGCGGGCCGCCTCGATGGTGGCGTTCAGCGCCAGCAGGTTGGTCTGGCTGGCGATGTCGGAGATCAGCTTCACCACGTCGCCGATGCTCTGGGCGCGCGAGGCCAGCGACTGCACGGTCTCGTTCGTCTTCTCGGCGGTGGAGGCGGCCGCCTTGGCGATGCGGGCCGAGGTGTTGACCTGGTTGGAAATCTCGGCCAGCGAGCCGGCCAGTTCCTCGGTGGCGCTGGCCACCGACTGCACGTTGGCCGAGGCCTGCTGCGTGGCGGCGGCGACGGCGCCGGCCTGGCTGCGGCTCTCATCGGCCGAACCGGACAGCGTCTGCGCGCTGGACTGCATGCGGGTGGCGGCCTCGGACACCTGGGCCACGACGCCCTTCACGGTGCTCTCGAACTCGTCGGCCAGGCGGTTCATGGTGCGGCGCTTTTCTTCCGCCGACTCCCGCTCCGCCTGCTCCTGCACCTTCTTCAGGCGCTCCACTTCCAGGGCGTTGTCCTTGAACACCTGGACGGAGGCGGCCATGGCGCCGATCTCGTCGCCACGCTCCGTGCCGGTGATGTCCACGGTCAGGTCGCCGCTGGCCAGACGGCCCATGGCGGTCTGCAAGGTGGTCAGCGGACGGCTGACCAGGAAGTGCAGCAGCACGGCCAGGCCGCCGACCAGGATCGCCAGCACGATGATGGCGGTCAGCAGCGAGCCCTTGACGGTGGAGGAGATGGCCTCGTTCAGGCCCTGGCGGCTCCACGCCACGATCAGGGTGCCGACCTGGTCGTGGTTGGCGCCGGCCTTCACCGGCGACATGACGATCAGGTGGTCGCCGCGATCGAAGGCCTTGGTCTCGGTGACCTTCTTGGGCAGGTCCTTGTCCTTGTCGATGGCGTAGGTCGGCAGGGTCTTGCTGTCGAAGCTGTCCAGGGATTCGCCATCGCCGTCGTTCACGCGCACGCCCGCCAGGCTGCCGCCCGCGCGGGTGCTGAGGTCGGCATAGGCGTCTGCGATCGAGTCCTGCTGCTTGAAGCGGACCGCGGCGCTCATCTGCTGCGCCAGCATTTCCGTTTCCTGGCGCTCTGACGCCACGGACTGGGCCAGCATGGCCTTATGCATCTGATTGGCGCTGAGCCAGATGACAGCACCCAGGCCGATAATCGTGGGAATGGCGACCGCAGGGGCGATCTTGCGCCCAATGGTAAACCAGCTTCTCGAATTTTCCGGCTTCTTCACCAGGCCACTGACACGCCCCAAAAACCCATCCGCCTCATACGACATTATTAACTACCCCTGCTTTGTTCGTTGCCCCGCGCCGCTGTCGTCGCCAAGACCGACAACCACCCTATCAAACCGGTGCGCGCCCCCGAACCCCTCGCCCACAGTGCGATAGTGGCTCGGCCCGGGCCCTGGGCTAATACCTAGACATGCTTTCGCAGACCTGTAAACTGACTTATAACCTCAACTACAGTTAACGCCGCCGAGGACCATGACGACTGAAATTTATCTTTCGCAATGCGGAAAGGATTTCAGCCTGGATCCATTAGCGTCAGACTCTGGTTAAAACCCCGGAATCCAAGGCGCTAACGGGGTGAGATAAACGAAACGGGGGGAAAGGGGCTGGACCCCGGAGTTCTTCTTAGCATTTTAAGTAATAAAAATTCAGCAGAGGTGACAAAAAACGTCACCACTCCGTCATATCGGATCACGCCCCGGCAGAGGCTGGGCGGCCGGGACGGTGGCTGATCGTGAACAGGGCGCGGACCCGCAACGGACGGGCCGAAGTGAAGACAAACGTAGGTAACAATCCGTAAACCTTTGACGGATAGTCTTTTTTAGACCGTGTACTTACTGGACTCTGGGAGGTTGGTGCAGATGAAGAAGCGGGTGGCAGCCATCGTCCTGATGGCTGGATTGGGGGTTGCGGGCGTGGCGCGGGCGGAGTGCTCGCTGGGCACGCCCCCCGCCGTGCCGGACGGCAGCAAGGCGGCGGAAGCGGAGATGCAGGCGGCATCCGCAGCGGTGAAGAAGTTCATGGCGGAGACCCAGGACTACATGAGCTGCGTCGAGTTCGAAGGCAAAAACGGCAACGGCAACTGGCAGAAGAAGTACAACGACGCGGTCGACCAGATGCAGAAGCTCGCGAGCGAATTCAACAAACAGTTGAAAGCCTTCAAATCCAAATAAAGCTTAACGCCCGCCCTTCCGCCGCGCCCCTCCCGGGGCCGGCGGACAGACGACAGGGATTCCACACCCGAGCACGACTTTCAGTGGCGGATAATGGTTAAGACGCATCACCGCCGGTGCGGCGTTTTGTCCGCCGGCGGCGATCCTGCGTTCGACTGGCCGGGAGTGCCTCCCGGCACGGCGGGGGCGACGGGCAAGGCCGGCTGGGCATCCTTTCCGCGGGAAGGGACCGCGTCCAGCGGCACCGTCACCACCGTCGGCGGCTTGCGCGGCGTGACGATGGGCGGCATGGCCAGCCCTTGCGGCTGCACGGCGATGGAAGAATACGGCGTGCGCTTAGGCTCCGGCGGACGTTCCAGGTGGCGCGTCACCAAGTTCACCAGGGTGGCGTCATCCCAGGGCTCGACCGCGCGGCCCAGGCGCAGGATCACCAGATCGGCCGCTTTCGACACATAAAGCCGCTGGCCACCGGCGCCAGCCATGAAAACGGTGTCGGGCTCGGCGAAGGCCTCGGCCGCCTTGACGGGGCCGCCCTTTTCCCGCGGCCAGGCCAGGCGCACCCGCATGCCCTCGTTACGGGCGAACAGCGTGGGACGCTGCATCTCCTCCACCCAGGGCATGGGCAGGACGGGGCGGTTTTCCACCTGGCCGCCATCCTTCAGCAGCAAGCCCAGGCGCAGCCAGTCGCGCGCCGTCGCCTTGACACAGCAGCCCACCAGAGTGGCGCGGCCGCTGTCATCCAACAGCATCTCCGCCGGGCGGGCGCCGATCGAGGCCCACAGCGCCTGCGACAAATAGGCCGCCAGCGGCTGCCGGGTCGCCTTTTCCAGCACCAGGGCCAGAACCTGCAGCTCACCTTCCGCCGGCTTGTAGCGGGTGCCGGGTTCCGCCTCCAGCGCCAGGCCCTTCAGCCAGGCGCCGGCATCGGCCGCCGCCGGGCCGCCCGGGGTGCCGTTATCGGGCGTGAAGCCAAGGCCGCTGCTGCCCACCAGCAGGTCGCGCACGGTGATCCGGCCCCGCGGATCGTCCTTCCAGTCCGGGAAGATCTGGCCCAGCGCCTGATCCGCGGAGGTGAGGAAACCATCCTGGATGGCCTTGCCGGTCAGGAAGGTCAGCAGGCCCGCCTGCAGACCGGCACCGTCCATCAGGTCCGCCGGGCGGGTACCGGGACCGTAGTCCTCCACCTGCAGGGCACCGCGATACCAGACCAGCAGGGCCGTGGTGCCGGTGTTGGACTCGAAAGTGTGCAGGGCCTTCAGGCCCTCATCCGAAATCTGGCGGTCATCGGGCGAAGCCACCGTCAGGATCGGACCGTCGCCGCCCGCCACCTCCACCGTCACCGGACCGCGGGGGGCGGGGGGCTCCGCCACCGCCGGCGGCGGGGGTGGCGGCGTTTCCACACGCCTGCCCCAGTGGGCCAGCAGCAGGCCGCCGCCGATGGCCACCGCCGCCACCGGCACCAGCAGCAGGGCCACCCGAAGGTAGCCGCTCCGGGGCTCACCAGGCCTGGAGGGGCCGGGCTTGGAGGCGCCGGGCTTGGGCGGGGTGGCCCCCGATTTCGGTGACTGGGACATCAGTACGCAACGCTCCCCGAAGGCGGACGGGTCCGCCCGGGCGCCGGCCCGGCACGAACTCGGGCATAAGCCTTGGCCGTGACTGTGGCACGGCCAAGGCAGCGAGAGTCGGCGGGGGCCGCCTTACTTGCGTTCGCGGACCGGGTAGTCGACGCCGTCGACCACTTCCCAGCTGCCGTCGGGCTGGCGGCAGATGAAACCGGTCTGGTGGCGGAACAGCTGGCCCTGGAACACCACCGAGTGGAATTCGCGGCACGGGCGGTTTTTGGCATCGAAGCCGTCGCGCAGCATCTTCACGGTACCCTGGCGGCCCGTCTGCGGGTTCGTCCAGGTCACGGTTTCCTGGATGGGCTTGCCCGTGGCCTCCTTCAGCGCCGTCTGCAGCGCGGTCAGATCGCTGGCATCCAGCGTGATGTCCGTGGGTGGCGGCTTGGGCGCCTCGACGGGCGGCGGCTCGGCCGGCGCCGCGGGCTTCTCCTCGGGCTTGGCGGCGCAACCCGCCAGCGCCAGCAGCATCAGTCCTGCGACCGACAGCTTCATCTTCATCCCTTTGGCTCCTGCATCCCCTGGTAAACGCCCCCCAATATCGACGGCGCCCCGATTGAGCGCCCCTTTTGCCAAAGGTGACGCCCGCCGCGCAATCCCCGCCGAAGCCCGACCCCCGAAAGCCAGAGCCCGAAAGGCGGTATCCCGCCGAAGGGCCGAGCCGGGCGGGGTGCGACGGATCGTCCGTGAAACCGCTCCCCTTCACGGACGCAACTGGCATAATGCCGCCCATTATTCGTGCCAGTACCGAAAGCCTGCATCGTATGACCGACATGAAAACCGGCGTAAATCCCCTGTTCCTGCGGGAGGAGGAGCTGCGGCAGGCGATGGAGATGCTGTTCTACGCCTACCGCGACTTCACCGCCGAACCCGACACCATGCTGGAGAAGATCGGCCTGGGCCGGGCGCACCACCGCGTCATCTACTTCGTGGGACGCCATCCCCACATCACGGTGACCGACCTGCTGGGCATCCTGCGCATCACCAAGCAGAGCCTGTCGCGCGTCCTGCAGGATCTGGTGCGTGAGGAGTATATCGTGCAGCGCCAGGGCACCCGCGACCGGCGCCAGCGCCTGCTGGACCTGACGCCCAAGGGCCAGGAACTCGAACGCCAGCTGTCCGAGCCCCAGCGCCAGCTGATCGCCCGCGCCTACCGCCGGGCCGGGGCGGAAGCGGTGGAGGGCTTCCGCAAGGTCATGGTCGGCATCATGGACGACAGCGATCGGGACACGTTCGCCCAGGCCCGGCCCGCCGTGGCGGCGCTGGCGAAGCGCTGAGCCCGCATTGTGCTATGCTGCCGCCCCGCGACCGTTAGGGAGAGCATTCGGCCATGACGATGACGCAGCAGGCCCTGCCCGAGGAGCAGCCCCACATCCTGGTGGTGGATGACGACGACCGCCTGCGCGAGGCGCTGCGGCGCTATTTGTCGCAGAACGGCTTTATCGTCTCGGCCGCGGCGGATGCGGCGGCGGCCCGGCGCATGCTGGCCTCCCTGCACTTCGATCTCATGGTGCTGGATGTGCGCATGCCCGGCGAGTCGGGGCTGCAGCTGACCCGCAGCTTGCGCGCCGATGGCGGCCTGCCCATCCTGCTGCTGACGGCCAACGGCCAGCCGGACGACCGCATCGCCGGCCTGGAGGCTGGGGCCGACGACTACCTGCCCAAGCCCTTCGAGCCGCGCGAGCTGGTGCTGCGCATCACCTCCATCCTGCGCCGCCTGCCCAAGCCGGCGTCGGCCGCGGCGGAGGTGCGCCTGGGCCGTTGGGTGTTCGACGCCGAACGGGAAGAACTGCGGTCGGGCGATGAGACCGTGCGCCTGACCAGCGGCGAGGCCAGCCTGCTGCGCACCCTGGCCGCCCAGCCGGGGGTGGTGTTCACGCGGGAGGATCTGGGGCGCGCCGGCATCGACAGCAACGCCCGCGCCATCGACGTGCAGGTCACGCGCCTGCGCCGCAAGATCGAGACCGACCCGCGCCAGCCGCGCTATCTGCAGACGGTGCGTGGCGAAGGTTATGTGCTGCGGCCCGACTGAGGCCCCTTTTTAGTCGCTGAAGGACGCCCCATGAGCATGACGCGTGAACAGGCGGCCCGGCGCCAGGGTTTGGGGGCGCCCCCGGTGATCAATCCTTCCGGCGTCGTGAAGCGGCTGCTGCCGCGCACGCTGTTCGGCCGGTCGCTATTGATCATCACCACACCGGTGATCCTGGCGCAAGCCATCGCCACCTTCTACTTCTACGACCAGCATTGGGAACGGGTGACCAACAACCAGGCCTTCGGCGTGGCGGGCGAGATCGCCATGGTCATCGAGCAGCTGGGCCGCGACCAGACGGAGGAGGACCAGGCCGCGACCCTGGACATGGTGACCCGCACCACCGACCTGATGGTGACCTTCCGCCCGGGCGAACGGCTGCCCAACTGGCACCGCCAGCACCTGTTCGGCATCCTGGAGCACACGCTGGGCCGGGCCCTGGACGAGAAGGTTGGCCGCCCCTGGACCATAGACACCCACGTCGCCCACGAATGGTACGGCATCAACGTGCAGCTGCCCGACGGCGTGCTGCACGTCCTGTCGCCGGAGCGGCGGCTGTTCAGCTTCACCAGCTGGGTGTTCATCCTGTGGATGGCCGGCAGCTCGCTGCTGCTGTTCACCATCGCCATCATGTTCATGCGCAACCAGATCCGGCCCATCCGCCGCCTGGCCATCGCGGCGGAGGCCTTCGGCAAGGGCCGCGACACCCCCTTGTTCAAGCCGGAGGGCGCGTCGGAGGTGCGGCAGGCCGCCACGGCCTTCCTGCAGATGCGGGAACGCATCCAGCGCCAGATCAGCCAGCGCACGGAGATGCTGGCCGGGGTCAGCCACGATCTGCGCACCCCCCTGACCCGCATGCGCCTGCAGCTGGCCATGCTGCCCGAGGCCCAGGAGGTGGAGGAGCTGAAGGCCGACGTGGCCGAGATGGAGGGAATGATCGAGGCCTACCTGGCCTTCGCCCGGGGCGAGGGCGCCGAACCGCCCGCCCCCACCGATGTGGGCGCCCTGCTGAGCGACGTGGCGGCCAACGCCCGGCGCGAGGGCCGGTCGGTGGAATTGAGCCTGCCGGACGCCACCATCATCGTGCCGCTGCGCGCCAACGACTTCCGCCGCTGTGTCGCCAACCTGGTGGGCAACGCCGTGCGCTACGCTGGCCGTGCCTGGGTGACCCTGCAGCGCCAGGGCGGCCACCTCTATGTCCTGGTTGACGACAATGGGCCCGGCATCCCGGCGGAGATGCGGGAGGAGGTTTTCCGCCCCTTCCACCGCCTGGACAGCTCCCGCAACCAGGCCACGGGCGGCGTCGGCCTGGGCCTGGGCATCGCCCGCGACATCGCCAACCGTCACGGCGGCAACGTCCTGCTGGAAGACAGCCCCCGGGGCGGCCTGCGGGCGGTGATCAGGCTGCCTGTGTAAGCAGCGGGACAGCGGAAATGAAAACGGGCGGCACCCGGTGGGGTACCGCCCGTCTGTCATTCAGCGCGAGGCTGGAACCAGGCTTAGTGCTTGGTCTGGGCCTTGGCGATGGCGGCCTTCACTTCCTCGATGCTTTCCTTCACGCGGTTGGACAGCACGTCGGCGGCTTCGCTATTGGACTTGGCGATCAGCTCGGCCAGTTCCTTGACGTTGGCCAGGGCCTTCTCGAAAGCGGTCTTCACCAGCTCGGCCTGCTTGGCGACCTTGTCTTCCGGGGTGCCGGTGGACAGGAAGTCGGAAACCACGGAGGAGGTCTCCTCCAGGCTCTGGCGCAGGATTTCAGCCTGGCGACGCAGGACGGCCTGGATGCCTTCCACGGCCAGCTGGTTGGCGGCCGTCACGGCCTCGATGTTCTTGCGCTGGGCGGCGACGAAGGCGTCGACGTCGATGCCCGGCACCTTGTAGTCAGCCAGCGTCTTGGTGAAGTCCACCTTGGTGAACTCAGCGAACTTGGACGGGTCGAAGAACTTCGTCATGTCGAAGTCGAGGAACGGATTGGTCGCCATAGTGTTCAGATCCCTATACGGCTTGCGCCGCTGCGGTGCGGCAATTCCGGGGGGATAATGCTTGGGGTAAGCCAGCCGGTCAATCGTTTTTGTGCACCGCACAATAAACTCTTTTGGTTAGTATAGGCCGGCCGAGCACCGCCATAGGTCGAACCGGCTAAGACACCGGTGGCAACCCGGTCCTTCCGCCTAGGCGACGTCCACCACCCGGGCGCCGCTCAGCCGGGCCAGCACGTCGGGGGCGATGGCGAACACGGCATTGGGGGTGCCGGCCGCCGCCCAGACCGTGGGAAATGACAGCAAACGGCGGTCGAACAATGTGACAGGCGTCACCGCGTGGCCCAGCGGCGGAACGCCGCCGATGGGAAAACCCGTGGTCAGCCGCACATACTCCGGATCGGCGCGCAGCAGTCGGTCGCCGTTCAGCATGTCGGCCAGGGCCTTGGCCACCAGGGCCTCATTGATGCGGGTGGCGCCCGACGCCACCACCAGGACGGAGGCGCTTTTTTCGCGTGTGCGAAAAACGATTGACTTGGCGATTTGTGCCGCATCGCAACCAATCACCGCCGCGGCTTCCGCCGCCGTGCGGGTGGTGGCGGCGAATTCCACGACGTGGATGGGCTGGCCCAGGTCGTTCAGCAGGTTCTGGATCTTCTGTGCGCTGGGGCTGAGGGGTCCGGCCATGACGCGTCAGCCCGCCAGTTCCCGCGACCGCCGATTGGCGGCGGCGACCGCGCGGGTCATGAGCGGCGCCAGGCCCTGCCCCTCGTCCATCAACACGTCCAGCGCCGCCTGGGTGGTGCCCTTGGGGCTGGTGACGTTGATGCGCAGCTGGGTGGCCGTGGTATCCGGATTGCGGTACAGCAGCTCGCCCGCCCCCGTCACGGTGGCCCGCGCCAGACGCAGCGCCAAGTCCGGCGGCAGTCCCACGGCCGCGCCGGCGGCGGCCATGGCCTCCACCAGATGGAAGACATAGGCGGGGCCGCTGCCCGACACGGCGGTCACCGCGTCGATCAGCCCCTCATCCTCCACCCACACCACCTCGCCCACGGCGCTCAGCAGCCGCTGGCACAGGTCGCGCTGGCCGGCCGAGACGGCCGGCGTGGCATAGGCGCCGGAGATGCCCCGGCCCACGGCGGCCGGCGTGTTGGGCATGGCCCGCACCAGGGCGGCGCCCCCGCCCAGCACCTTCTGGAAATAGGCGATGGTCTTGCCGGCGGCAATGGACAGGAAGACGGCGCCGCCGGCATACGCGGTGTATGCCGGCAGCGCCTGGTCCATCATCTGGGGCTTCACGGCCAGCACGACGGCGGTGGGACTGAAATCCGCCGGGATGGCGGCGGGGTCAGACACCAGGACCGTCCCCTCCGGCGCGGACGCGGCGGGGGCCACGGGATCGACGATGACCACACTACGGACGGTACCCGCCGCCTGCCAGCCGGCCAGCATGGCGCCGCCCATCTTACCGAAGCCCACCAACAACAAATCCACAGCCGTCATCCCCGCACCCAATTTATGACATGCCAACGGAGGTCCCGGGGTGTGGGCTGTATCAAGCTTCGCCGAGCGTGTCCAGAATGGCGGCGGAAACGGCGTCCGCGGCACTTTTGCCGCCCCAGATGACGAACTGGAACGCGGGGTAGTAGCGCTCGCACTCCGCCACCGCGATTTCGACCAGATCCTCGATCTGTTCCACGCTGGCGGCCCGCGTGCCCCGCAGCAGCAGCGTCTGGCGGAACATGGGCGTGTGCTCTTCGCTGCACACGTCGAAGTGGCCCAGCCACATCTTTCCGTTCACCTCGGCCAACAGCTCGGTGACGGCCAGCTTGCGGGCGGGCGGCACCTTCATGTCGAACTGACATGAGAACTGCATGGCGCTGACTTCATTCTGCCAAACGAAAAACAGCCGGTAGTCGCACCACCGGCCGTTGATCTCGACGATCATCTCGTCTTCGCTGGCGCGCTCGAACGGCCATTCGTTGGCCGAGACGATCTCCTCGACGATATCAAGGGGATTGTGTGTGGTGCTGCTAGTCTCGACGGCAAGTGCCGACATGATACGCCCTCCTGTCGCGCGCGATGGCAAGGGACGACCCATCCCACCCGGCGCCGGACCGGAAACGTCCGATCCGCTCAAAAACAAAATCTGGTGCTGCCGGGCGTGGGAGCTACCAGGGGTACGGTGCCAGAGGATAACCGCCCCCGCAACCGTCTTCTACCCCGCCGCCGGGCCCGTTCGACGCCCAACCCTTGTGGGCGGGACCGGAAGCCCGGGATCCCTTGGGTTTCCGGTCCAAGGCACCCCTTTCGGCCAGGGGGTGCGCGCTCAGGCCGGCTTGTCCGCCTCGGCCGCGGCCTTGGCCACAACCGACTCAAGATGGGTGACGCGGTCCAGCAGCGCCTGCTGCAGCGCCATCAGCCGGTTGATCTCATCCTCCTGCGCGCGGGCGCGGGCGGCCATTTCCTTCACGGCCTCGAACTCATCCCGGCGGACCATGTCCAGGCCGCTGAGCACGCGTTCCAAACGCTGGCGCACATGGCCCTCGACCTCGTTCTTCAGCCCGGCCACGGCACCGACGGCGCCCCCGGCCACACGGGCCAAATCGTCCAGCACCTTGTTGTCCACCTGCATCGCCTCAATCCTCAAAGCAGTACCGCCGACGCCCCGGTACCGATGCGGCGGGACCCGGAAAGCGAACGGCCATCAAGCCGCCATTATCGCGCCCCACGTTCGCACGTGCAACAGCACCTTCGAGGCGCCCCCCCGGGGGAGCGTCGCTTGGGCGCGTCGCTTGGGAGCGTCCCTGCGCGTACGGATTCCGGCCGCTGGTTGCGACCGGGGCCTGGGGCCCCTATAAAGCGGAACAGCCGAGTCCATTTCTTTCCACGGCCGGCCATGTGGGGGCGGACGCCCGCCGGGACAAGGGTGCGCCGATGTGCCCGGCACCCACCGCATGACAGGCTGGAAGAAGACGTCCACGGGGATATCCGCAGCATCATGGCCCTCGCCTTTCCCAACATCAGCCCGACGATCGTCGAGATCGGCCCCTTCGCCCTGCGCTGGTACGCGCTGGCCTACATCGTGGGCGTCACCCTGGGCTATCGCCTGGCGCTGGGCATGGCCCGGCGCATGAACGGCCGCCCCACCCCGGCGGAGCTGGACGACTTCCTGGTCTGGGCCGTGGTCGGTGTGCTGGCCGGCGGCCGCCTCGGCTTCATCCTGTTCTACAACCTGGATTTCTACCTGCAACACCCGCTGGACATGCTGAAGGTCTGGAACGGCGGCATGTCCTTCCACGGTGGCATGACGGGCGTGGCGCTGGCCGTGCTGCTGTTCGCACGGCGGCGCGGCTTCAACCCGCTGTCCCTGGGGGACCTGGCCGCCGTCGCCGCCCCCATCGGCCTGTTCCTGGGCCGCTTGGCCAATTTCGTGAACGGGGAACTGTGGGGCCGTCCCACCGACGTGCCCTGGGGCATGGTCTTCCCCCATGCCGACGACCTGCCCCGCCACCCCAGCCAGCTGTATGAGGCGGGGCTGGAGGGCATCGTGCTGTTCACCGCGCTGTTCCTGCTGTCACGCGTCCCATCGGTGCGCGACCGCACCGGCACGCTGACGGGCGCCTTCCTCATCGGCTACGCCCTGTGCCGCATCACCGCCGAGTTCTTTCGCGAGCCCGACGTGCAGGTGGGCTTCCTGCTGGGCGGCGGCGTCACCATGGGCCAGATCCTGTCGGTGCCCATGCTGCTGATCGGCGTGGCCCTGGTGGCCCTGGCCCGCCGCCGCGTGCCGGCGGCGGCCTGATGCCGGGCCTGACGCCGGAAACGACTCCGGCCCCGGAAACCCTGGCCGGCCACCTTATCCGCCGTATCCGTGACGAGGGGCCCCTGCGCCTGTCCACCTTCATGGCCGAGGCGCTGGGCCATCCCACGCTGGGCTATTACACCACCCGCGACCCGCTGGGCGCCGCTGGCGACTTCACCACCGCGCCTGAGATCAGCCAGATGTTCGGGGAACTGCTGGGCCTGTGGTGCGCGCAAGCGTGGCTGACGCTGGGCTCCCCCACGCCTCTGCATCTGGTGGAGCTGGGCCCCGGGCGCGGCACGCTGATGGCCGATGCGCTGCGCGCCATGGCCCGGGTTCCCGGCCTGACCCAGGCCCTGCGCGTCCACATGGTGGAGACCAGCCCGTCCTTGCGCGCCCGCCAGCACGCCACCCTGGCGGCCCTGCCCACCGCCGCACAGCCGCCCCTTCCCGTCGCCTGGACCGACAGCCTGGAGGCGGTGCCCGATGGGCCGATGCTGGTGCTGGCCAACGAATTCTTCGACGCCCTGCCCATCCGCCAAATGCAGAGGACGGCGCGCGGCTGGGCCGAACGCTGCGTCACCTGGCTTGAGCCGGAAAACCGTTTCGCCTGGACGCTGGACGCCGGCGGCGGCGCCGAACTGCTGGTGCCGCCCGGTCTTCGGGACGCGCCCGAGGGCGCGGTGGTGGAGCTGTGCCCCGCCGCGCTGACCGTGGCGGGGGAGATCGGGCGCCGCCTGGCCGCCCATCCGGGCGCCGCCCTGGTGGTCGATTATGGCTATGACTCGCCCCCCCTGGGCGACACGTTGCAAGCGGTGCGCCGCCACGCCTACGCCCCCGTGCTGGACGACCCCGGCCAGGCCGACCTGACGGCCCACGTCGATTTCCGTACCCTGGCCGCGACAGCGGTGGCAGCGGGCGCCCAGTGCCACGGCATTGTCGAGCAGGGGGCCTTGCTACGCCGTCTGGGCATCCAGCAGCGCGCCGCCACCTTGAAACGGGGCGCCATGCCCCCGCAGGCCCGTGTCATCGACCTGGCGCTGGACCGCCTGACCGCCCCCGACCAGATGGGCCGCCTGTTCAAGGCCCTGGCCCTGACCAGCCCGGGCGCGCCGCCGCCCGCCGGCTTCGAACCCAGCGAAGGCTGACCCATGACCATGTCACCCCCCGCCGCCCCGATCCCTGAAGACCGCCCCTACCTGACCTTGGACGCCCTGGACCTGCCCGGCGTGCGCCACGGCTATTTCACCCGGCGGGGCGGTGTCTCCACCGGGCTCTATGCCGGGCGCAACGTCGGCTTCGGCTCCAACGACGCGCCGGCCGCGGTGGCGGAAAATCGGGCGCGCTGCGCCGCCGACCTGGGCCTGCCGGCGGATAGCCTGGTCACCGTCTATCAAGTGCACAGCCCCACGGTGGTGACGGTGGAGCACCCCTGGGCGCGGGAGGACGCGCCCCAGGCCGATGCCATGGTCACCCGCCGGCGAGGCGTCGCGCTGGGCATCCTGACGGCCGACTGCGTGCCGGTGCTGTTCGCCGACTCGCAAGCCGGCGTCATCGGCGCCACCCATGCCGGCTGGAAGGGCGCCTTCACCGGCGTGCTGGAGGCCACGGTGCGCGCCATGGCGGATCTGGGCGCCGATCCCGCCCGCATCGTCGCCGGCGTCGGCCCGCATATCGGCGCCGCCTCCTATGAAGTGGGGCCTGAGTTCGAGGCCCGCTTCCTGGAGGACGACGCCGGCAACGCCCGCTTCTTCCATCCCGGCCAGCGGGCGGATCATCCGCTGTTCGACATCGGGGCTTACGTCGGCCACCGGCTTTCCGGATGCGGCTTGGCCAGGGTGGTGCATACCGGCCACGATACGGTTGAGCGGGAGGATCTGTTCTTCAGCTACCGGCGGTCCACTTTGCGGCGCGAGGGCGATTATGGCCGCCATATCAGCATGATAGCCCTGAAACCTTCCCCGTGAGACGGTCCCCGGCGGGGGGCCGGCCACCTTTTGTCGGCGCATGCCCCCCGTGCCCAGACAGCGGGGGGCGGCGGTTTACAGCCTAGGCCTTGCTTGATATGGTCCGCGCGCCTTTATGAAGGTATGAAGACGCTCCGGCGTCGCCCACTTCCTATTATTAAGAGCGACCCCATGAAGCTCATCGCCGGCAACAGCAATCGCCCGCTTGCCGAGGCCATCTCGGTCTGCCTGAAGGTTCCGCTGACGAAGGCCAGCATCCGGCGCTTCAGCGACATGGAAGTCTTCGTGGAAATCCTGGAGAACGTCCGCGGCGAGGACGTGTTCGTCATCCAGTCCACCTCTTATCCCGCCAACGACAACCTGATGGAACTGCTGGTCACCATCGACGCCCTGCGTCGCGGCTCGGCCCGGCGCATCACGGCTGTGCTGCCCTATTACGGCTATGCCCGCCAGGACCGCAAGACGGGTCCCCGCACCCCCATCTCGGCCAAGCTGGTCGCCAACCTGATCACCACCGCCGGTGCCAACCGCGTGCTGACCATGGATTTGCACGCCGGCCAGATCCAGGGCTTCTTCGACATCCCCACCGACAACCTGGTGGCTGCCCCGGTGTTCGTGCAGGACATCGAGGCCACCATGGGCCGTGACAACCTGATGATCGTGTCGCCGGACGTGGGCGGCGTGGTGCGTGCCCGCGCCATCGCCAAGCGCCTGGACGCGGATCTCGCCATCATCGACAAGCGGCGTGAGCGCGCCGGCGTGTCGGAGGTGATGAACGTCATCGGTGACGTCACCGGCCGCGACTGCATCCTGGTGGACGACATCGTCGACAGCGCCGGCACCCTGTGCAACGCCGCCGTGGCCCTGAAGGAGCGGGGCGCCAAGTCGGTGCGCGCCTACGTCACCCATGGCGTGCTGTCGGGCGGCGCCGTCGCCCGCGTGGCCCAGTCCCCGCTGGAAGCGCTGATCACCACCGACAGCATCCAGGCGACCGAGGCCGTCCGCGTCTCGCGCAATGTCCGCCACCTGACCGTCGCCCCCCTGATCGCCGAGGCCATCGAGCGCATCAGCAACGAGAAGTCGGTGTCTTCCCTGTTCGACTGAACCTACGGTCAGCCGCGCCATCGACAGTGCCAAGTACCTCGAAGGCGGCCTCATGGCCGCCTTCCTGACTCTATGGCTTGACTCCGGGCCGTCGCGCGCATACACCCGCGCATTCCGACCGCGTCAGCACCCCTGGAGGCTGGCGCATTTTCTTAAGGAGAGTACCAATGACCCAGATTATCGCGCTCGCCGCCGAGGCGCGGAACGGGGCAGGCAAGGGGACCGCCCGTCAGACCCGCCGCGATGGCCGCATCCCTGCCGTGATCTACGGCAACAAGGAAAAGCCGGTGACGATCTCCCTGGAGGCCGTCAACTTCACCCGCGTGCTGCACAAGCCGGGCTTCTTCACGCACCTGTACGACGTGACCGTCGATGGCGTGACCACCCGCACCCTGCCGCGCGACGTCCAGTTCGACCCGGTGACCGACCGTCCCCTGCACGTCGACTTCCTGCGCGTCAGCGACACCACCGAGATCGTGGTGAAGGTCCCGGTGGAGTTCACCGGCCATGACGCCAGCCCTGGCCTGAAGCGCGGTGGCGTGCTGAACATCGTCCGCCACGAGGTGGAGATGCACGTCCGCGCCAACAACATTCCGGAGCACCTGACGGTGAACCTGGATGGCGTTGACGTCGGCGCCTCCATCCACATCAGCAGCGTGAAGCTGCCGGAAGGTGCCCGTCCGGTCATCGACCGCGACTTCACCATCGCCACCGTTGCCGCTCCCTCGGGCCTGAAGTCCGAAGAGAACGCCGCGGCGGCTGCCGAGGCCTGATAGACGATGCGGCTGGTGGTCGGTCTGGGCAACCCTGGCCCGGAATATGCGCACCACCGGCACAACGTCGGCTTCATGGCGGTGGACGAGATCGCCCAGCGCCATCGGTTCGGCCCCTGGAAGAAACGCTTCCAGGGGCTGATCACCGAGGGGCAGATCGGCCCCGAAAAGATCTACCTCCTGAAACCGCAGACTTTCATGAACCTGTCCGGCCAATCGGTCGGGGAGGCGATGCGGTTCTACAAGATGACGCCCGACCAGGTCATCGTCCTGCATGACGAACTGGACCTGCCCCCGGGCAAGCTGCGCGCCAAGAAGGGCGGCGGCCACGGCGGGCACAACGGCCTGCGCTCCATCGACGACCATATCGGCAAGGATTACTGGCGCGTGCGCCTGGGCATCGGCCATCCGGGGGACAAGAACCTGGTGCACGGCTGGGTGCTGTCCAACTTCGCCAAGGCCGAGCAGACCTGGCTGGTTCCCTTCCTGGACGCGGTCGTGAGCGATTTCAACCTGATGGCCGAGGGTGAGCCCGAGAAGTTCCAGAGCCGCGTCGCCCTGGTCACGCAGCCGCCCAAGCCGGCCAAGGCCCCCGCCGCCGACAAGGCGCCCAAGGCCTGAGCAAAGGGACCCCGGCCCCGCTAAGCGCCGCCGTCACCCCTGATTTCCGAACAAGCCGCCTCAGGCGAAAATGTCCAGCAGGCGCTGGCTGTTCTGGTCCACCGTCTGGGCGACCTTGGTCAGGGCCTTGAAGGTCAGGGCGTCGCTGCTGAGACTGACCACGTCGGTGGGATTGATGTCCCCGCCCTTGGACGCCGCGATGGCCGTGGCGTCCCGGTCCACGCGCGCGCTGCTGGACTGCAGGCCGGTGGCCACGGTGGCGTAGGGGTTGGGGGCGGAGATGCTGGTCATGCCCCGGAATATAGCATCGCCGCCGGCCCTGGCACAGGGGGCCGCGTCGGAAAGGCGCGGGGTTCAGCTTTGCGGCGACACCACCAGCACGGTGACGATGGCCGCCGGGCTGTTGGACAGCTGCAGCTGATAGGTGCCGGCGGCCAGACCGAAATCCACCACCTTGTGAATGCCGGAGCAGTTGGGGCCGTGCTTGTGGCTGGTGCTGTCCAGCGACTTGCCGTCCGCCACCACATCGATCCAGGCTGCCCCATCGACGGCGATGCGGTAGGGACCGGCGGCGGGCACGGTGAAGGCCACGGTGCCGGCGTAGGTCTTCTCCCCTGCCGGCTTGGGTGGGGTGACGGCCAGGGTCACGCCTTCCTTGGCCGCCAGGGTCACCCGTGCCGGCGTGCCGGGCGTCAGGGCGGGGGCGCCGCCCGGGGCGGTCGCCGCCGTCACCGGCACCGCCGCCAGCCCCCAAGCCTTGAGGTCGGCCGGCCATTCCACGGCGACACCTTTGCAGGAGGGGTCGGCCATCTGGGCCCAGGCCGGCGCCGTCAGCGCCATCATCACCGCCACCACTCCTGTCGCAGTTCTCCGCAGCATGACCGATCCCTTCCCTGTCGCGGCGCTATATTCAGTCTGATATAGCGCTCATCTGTCCCCGCCTGATAAGGAAATCGCGCGGCGGCCCGCAGCGGCAAGTCGGCGCGACCACTAAAATTGACCGCCAACCGGCCCTATACTCGCCCCAATCACAACCCTTAGTAAGAGGGCGGCCGATGGGGGCCAGTGATGGACAGGATGGGGATATCCTTGAAAGCCATACTTTACGGGCGGGCGGCGCTGATCGCCCTGGTCTTGGGCTGTGCCAGCCCAGCCGATGCCCAAACGACGGGGCAACTGACGACGGAACAGCCAGCGGCGGATCAAGCAGCGACAGCGCAGGCCGAACCACCGGCGGAAGCGGTGCCGGAAATGGTGGTCACCTCGCGGGAGCAGTTCGGCAAGACCTCTTACCGGAAGCTGGCGGAAGCCCTGAAGGTGCTGGACCGCATGGAGGGCGCCAGCGGCCGGCACCTGCGCATGATCTTCAAGGTCGAATTGGACAAGGACAAGTCCGGCCCCCTGCCCATCCAGCTATGGGCCGTCTACAACGGCAAGGAGGAGACCATCGAATCCACGCCCGACGGCTATTTCTACATTCCCTACCGCGCCGACTGGGAAGCCGCCGACGCCAAGCTGGTCAGCAATCAGGCCAAGGGCGCGTTGCGCGCCACGGTGATGCTGGAGGTGCTGTCCGACGGGAGGCAGCCCGTCGCCTACAGCGAGTTGCGCCAAGGCGCCAAGGTGCTGGACCAGGCGATCGAGGAATTCGTGGGGCCGGTCATGGGTTTCTTCGTCCCTAGCATCGACGAACTGGACTTCAGTTGCGAGCCGGACGCCCACTGCCACGTCCATGCCGCTCTCGATACGGGGGAAGCGCTGGAAGCCGACGACAAGGGACGGCCCATTCTGGAATTCGGCCGTAAGCTGGACCGGCGCAACCCGACCCTGCAGCTCAGCGCCACGGCGGAGGATGGCACCCCCACCCGTCTCTACGCCCTGCCCCAGCTGCATGTGTTCTGACGGCAAAAAAAGCGGGGCCAGCGGCATCACAGCCGGCCCCGCCCCCTTTTAGGCGGCACGCACGCGGCTGATGAAGCTGCCCACCTCCGTGCGCAGGATGTCGGAGCTGCGGCCCAGGCCGCTGGCCGCCGCCAGCACCAGGGACGCGGCCTGTCCCGCCTCGGCGGACGCCACGGTGACACCGGCGATGCTGCGCGACACGTCCTGGGTGCCATGGGCCGCCTGGTCGACGTTGCGGGCGATCTCCTGCGTCGCGGCGCTCTGCTCCTCCACCGCCGAGGCGATGGCGCTGGAGATCTGGCTCAACTCGTCGATCACCGCGCCGATGCCCTCGATCGCGCCCACCGCCTGCCGGGTGGAGGCCTGGACCTCCGCGATCTGGGCGACGATTTCGTCAGTGGCCTTGGCGGTCTGGGTCGCCAGGGTCTTGACCTCGCCCGCCACGACCGCGAAGCCCCGGCCGGCGTCACCCGCCCGCGCCGCCTCGATGGTGGCGTTGAGGGCCAGCAGGTTGGTCTGGCTGGCGATATTGCTGATCAGTTCGATGACCCGGCCGATGCGTTCGGCGTTGGAGGCCAGGCCGCGCACCATGTCGTTGGCCAGCCGCGCCCGCTCCACGGCGCTGCTGGATACCTCGCTGGAGTGCCCCACCCGCTGGCTGATCTCGCCGATGGAGGAGGAAAGCTGGTCGGCGGCCGCGGACACCGTCTGGACATTGGCTGTGGTCTGGTCCGCCGCCGCCGCCACGGTGGTGGCCTGGCGATTGGTCTCCTCGGCGATGGACGACATGGCGCTGGCGGTGGACGACAGTTGCTCGGCGGCGGAAGAAACCGCCTGGACCACTCCGGCCACCTTGGCGTCGAACAGGTCGGCCAACTCGTCCATGGCCTTCTTCTTTTCCGCGGCGACGCGCTGCTCCTGTTCCTTGGCCGCGGCCTCCATCTCCCGCGTGCGCAGGATGTTGGTCTTGAAGACCTGCATGGTCTCCGCCACCGCCCCCAGTTCATCCTTGCGGCCGATGCCGAAGACGGTGAAGCCAACATCACCGGCCGCCAGGCGCTGCAGGCAATCCACGGTGGCGGCGATGGGACGGGCCACGCCGACATGACCGATGAACAGGCCCAGGGCGATGCCCAAAAGGGTGCCGGCGGCCGTGCCGATCAGCATGGTGCGCTTGGCGCCGTCCGCCATGACCTGGCCCCGGTGCGCCATGTCCGTCCCCGCCTTGTCATAATGTTCCGCCAGCGCCCGGATCCGCTGCTGCAGCTGATCGACCAGGGTCCGGCCTTCCTTGACTGAGGTGATAAGGGCCATCTGGTCCGCCGTCGGCGCGACCGCGCCCAGGGCGCGCGCCTTCTGCATCGTCGTTTCCAGGCTGGTCATGAAGGCGGCGTAACCGTCGGCGACCCCGCGCAGCATTTCCTGTTCCTGGGGATCGGCGCTGGACCGCAGGTCATCCAGGCTGCGTTCGAAAAGGGCGCGGCTTTCAGCCACCGACTTTTCCACCGTCGCCATCGATTCCTGCGACGCGTCCAGGCCCACCCGGTATTGAGAGCGGTTGAGCGCCAACAGGGTATTGTTCATGCGAGAGGCCCGCAGCGCCTGGCCATCCGCATCGTCGATGTCCTGCCCCGCCATGCCCAGGGTGACGGCGCTGTGGTATCCGGCATAACCGACATAAATCAAGATGGCGGACAACAAGCCAACGATTATCAATATCTTACGGACAATACGAATGTTCGATAAAGACATGAAATCCCCCTCGGATCACGAGTGCGACACGAAATGTCAACGCTGGGGGATTTTCTGTCCTTACTCACTTAAGATAAGATTAATACCGGAGAATAATTCGATATTTAATACATCTGTAGTCAAATGAGTGCATTTACATCCGATTAATACTCAATTTTATTGATTAACTCTGGGACCATTTATTTGGAATCACCTCCAAATCGCGCACAAGAGCGGACGGGGCGCGGAGCCCCGTCCACGGCAATCAGAAACCGTTGTTCTTGGCGACCTTGGCGTACCAAAGACCGCTGTCCTTGATGGTCCGCTTCTGGTCATTCTTGTAATCGACGTAAGTCAGGCCGAAACGCTGGGTATAGCCCTGGGCCCATTCGAAATTGTCCATCAGGCTCCAGGCGTGATAGGCGCGCACCGGCGCACCGTCCTGGATGGCGCGGGACAGGGCCGCGAAATAAGCCTTCATGTACGCGATGCGCTTTTCATCCTTCACATGGCCATCGACCAGCGGCGTGTTGTAAGCGGCACCGCTTTCCGTGATCTCGATGGGGCGGTTGCCGATGGCCTTGGCCATGCGCACCAGCGTGTCGTGGAAGCCGTCCGGGTCGATGTCCCAGCCGATGTCCGTCTTGGCGTGCGGGCCCTCGCCCCACTCGTGGGACGTGTTCAGGCCGGGGACGCCGTTGCCCTCGGGCTTATCCGCCACCACCCAGCGGGTGTAGTAGTTCAGGCCCACCATGTCATAGTCGGCGCGCATGACCTTCTCGTCGCCCGGCTGGAAGCCCAGCAGGGCGTCGCGCTGATCGGCCGGCAGCACGTCGGGGTAGGTTCCGTCCAGCACCGGCTGCAGGAACCACAGGTTCAGGAAGCGGTGGTAGCGCTCGGCGGCAGCCTTGTCGGCCTCGCTGTCCGTGCGCGGCACCATGTTGGCCACGTCGCAGACGCTGCCCACCTGGAACTTGGGGTTGATGGCCTTCATGGCGCGGAAGGCCTTGCCCTGGCTGAGGTTCACCACGTGGGTGGCCTTCAGCATCTGCAGCGGGTCCTTATGGCCCGGGGCGAAGATGCCCTCCCAATAGCCGAGGTGGGTGAAGGTCTTGGGCTCGTTCAGGATGGCCCAATGGTTGATGCGGTCGCCCAAGGCGCGGCCGACGATGTCGGCGTATTCCGCCAGCCGGTCGGACGTGTCGCGGTTGGTCCAACCGCCTTCATCGTCCAGGGCCTGCGGCAGATCCCAGTGATACAGCGTGACCAGGGGGCGGGCCCCCGCCTCCAGCACCGCGTCGGTCAGGCGCTTGTAATAGTCCAGGCCGGCCTGGTTGACCGCCCCCTTGCCCAGCGGCTGCACCCGCGACCAGGCGATGGAATAGCGATAGCTCTTCAGGTTCAGCTGGCGGATGAGGGCCGCGTCTTCCTTGTACTTGTGATAGCTGTCGCAGGCCACGTCGCCAGTGTCGTCATTCTTGATGCGGCCCAGGCCCTTCTGGTGGGTGAACGTGTCCCAGATGGACGGCCCCTTGCCGTCGGCGTTCCAGCCACCCTCGACCTGATAGGCGGCGGTGGCCGCACCCCACAGGAAGTCCTTCGGGAACACCACCTGGCCCGCCTTCGTGGCGGCCAGCGCGGACCGCCAGGTCGCGGCCGTCCCCCCCAGGGCGCCCACACCAGCCAGGGCGGCGGCGCCCTGCAAAAGGGTGCGACGATTCATCATGCTTTCAACACTCCGTTCCTTGGTGGCGCCTCATCCCCACGGGGGCCCGCCGCGAACGCTCATCCCACGGCAGGTTCCGGTATCGGCTGTACGGCAAGGCCAGGGCGCGCGCCGGCGTGATCGATCCGGCCCGATACGTCGGCCTGGAAACAGTGCCAGCTTGGTTTTTGTCATGCCCTTCCTCCCCGGACGACTTTTACCCTATCCCGGACAACGCTGTCACACGTCATGTAACCGCTACCGCGGTGGATTCTCGTCCCACCCGCACGCCTACCCAATAGAATCAAATTTCACACTTTTGTGATGGTGATTTATTGGAAGATGCATGGCACCGTTGTGAAAGACGTGCCTGCACCCCACGGCGTGAAGGTTGTACACGCTCCGGGGCTTATGCATTAATCTCGCGTCTCGAATTTGGGGAAAGGCCGCTCATGACCCGACCGGGTTCGTCTCACGTCGACTTATCCCTTTCGGGCGGGCCCTTTGTGGGTGGGAACGCCTCGTGACGGCCGCCACGTCGACCACGGCGACCAAGCCGCCCAGGCGAGGGTGGGCCTTTCTGGCCCCCACCATCCTGCCCGGCTTCGGCACCGCCTTCGGCTTCACCCTGGCCTATCTCTGCCTGATCGTCCTGATCCCCCTGGGCCACATGGCCCTGCGGGCGGCGGACGTGGGTTGGGACCGGTTCTGGGCCATCACCCTGGCCCCCCGGGTGCTGCACGCCTTCCTCGTCAGCTTCGGCTGCGCCCTGGCGGCCGCCCTGATCAACGCCGTGTTCGGCCTGGTGGTGGCGTGGGTGCTGGTGCGGTACCGCTTTCCCGGCCGGCGCATCATCGACGCCATGGTCGATCTGCCCTTCGCCCTGCCCACCTCCGTCGCCGGCATCGCGCTGACGGCCATCTACGCCCCCAACGGCTGGATCGGTGCCCTGGCCAAGGCGGCCGGGTTCAAGATCGCCTTCACCCCGCTGGGCATCGTCATCGCCCTGGTGTTCGTGGGCATGCCCTTCATCGTGCGCACGGTGGAACCGGTGCTGCAGGATTTGGACGCCGAGGTGGAAGAGGCCGCGGCCTCTCTGGGCGCCACGCGCTGGCAGACCTTCACCAGGGTGCTGCTGCCCGCCATCCTGCCGGCACTGATCACCGGCGTGGCCTTGGCCTTCGCCCGCGGCGTGGGGGAGTATGGCTCCGTCATCTTCATCGCCGGCAACATCCCGGCGGTGTCGGAGATCGTGCCCCTGCTGATCGTCGCCCGGCTGGAGCAATACGACTATGCCGGCGCCACCGTCATCGCCACGGCCATGATGGGGCTTTCCTTCCTCATGTTGCTGGGCATCAATTTCCTGCAGCGTTGGACCCGGTCGCGCCATGCCCGCTGATCCGCATTCCCGTCGCCCCGCCGTGGGCGAAGGCCCGATAATGCGCCTGGCGCTTATCGGCATCGCCATCCTGTTCCTGGCGGCCTTCCTGGCTCTGCCGCTCGCGGCCGTGTTCAGCCAGGCCCTGGCCAAGGGTGTCGGCGCCTTCTTCAAGGGTCTGGCCGATCCCGACGCCCTGTCGGCCATCCGGCTGACCCTGACGGTGGCCGCCATCGCCGTGCCGCTGAACCTGGTGTTCGGCGTGGCCGCCAGCTGGGCCATCGCCAAATTCAATTTCCGGGGCAAGAGCCTGCTGCTGGCCCTGATCGACCTGCCCTTCTCCGTCTCGCCCGTCATTTCCGGCCTGGTCTACGTGCTGCTGTTCGGCCTGCACGGCAGCTTCGGCCCGTGGCTGCGCGACCACGGGGTGCAGATCATCTTCGCCGTGCCGGGCGTGGTCATGGCCACCGTCTTCGTCACCTTTCCCTTCGTGGCGCGCGAGCTGATCCCCCTGATGCAGGAGCAGGGCGTGGAGGACGAGGAGGCCGCCATCGTGCTGGGCGCCAGCGGCTGGCAGACCTTCCGCCTGGTGACCCTGCCCAACATCCGTTGGGGCCTGCTGTACGGCGTGCTGCTGTGCAACGCCCGCGCGATGGGGGAGTTCGGGGCGGTGTCCGTCGTTTCCGGCCACATCCGGGGCAAGACCAACACCATGCCCCTGCATGTCGAGATTCTGTACAACGAATACAACTTCGTGGCCGCCTTCGCGGTGGCCTCGCTGCTGGCGCTGCTGGCGCTGGTGACCCTGGCGGCCAAGGCGGCCCTGGAATGGCGTTTCGCCGACCAGATCGCCGCCGCCAAACGGTGAGACCAGACCGGTGAGAGAAGCAGCGACGATGACGATCAAGCAAACGGGCGGCGCGCATGGCCATTGAAATCCGCAACGTGGAAAAGACCTTCGGCGCCTTCACCGCCTTGGGCGGCGTCAGCCTGGACGTCCGCTCGGGCGAGCTTCTGGCCCTGCTGGGGCCCAGCGGTTCCGGCAAGACCACCCTGCTGCGCATCATCGCGGGGCTGGACCACGCCGACGCCGGCGAGGTCAGCTTCGACGGGCAGGACACCCGCGACCGCGCGGCGCGGGACCGCAAGGTGGGCTTCGTCTTCCAGCATTACGCCCTGTTCCGGCACATGACCGTCTTCGACAACGTGGCCTTCGGCCTGCGCGTCAAGAAGAAGGCGGAGCGGCCGGCGGAGATGGACATCCGCCGCCGCGTGGACCAGCTGCTGACCATGGTGCAGCTGTCACACCTGGCCACCCGCTACCCCAGCCAGCTGTCCGGCGGCCAGCGCCAGCGCGTGGCCCTGGCCCGGGCGCTGGCCATCGAGCCTAAGGTGCTGCTGCTGGATGAGCCCTTCGGCGCGCTGGACGCCAAGGTGCGCAAGGATCTGCGCAAGTGGCTGCGCCACCTGCACGACGACATGAACATCACCTCCATCTTCGTGACCCACGACCAGGAAGAGGCGCTGGAGCTGGCTGACCGCGTGGTGGTCATGAATCAAGGCCAGATCATCCAGGTGGGCACCCCGGCGGAGGTGTACGACCATCCGGCCGACAGCTTCGTCTTCGACTTCCTGGGCGGGGTGAACCGCCTGAACGGCGTCACCGAGGCGGGCGTGGCGCGCCTGGACGGCAAGGCCGTGCGGGTGGATGGCGCCGTCGGCGCCGACGGCCCGGCCGTCATCTATGTCCGCCCCCACCAGGTGGAACTGGGCGTGGCCCCGGCCGACGGCGTGCCGGAGGGCAAGTGGAGCGCCCGGGTCAGCAGCCTGCACGCCGCCGGCCCCGTCGCCCGGCTGGAACTGGATCTGGCCGGCCGCGCGCTGGAAGCACAGCTGTCCCGCGACCGGTTGAGCGATCTGGCGCTGGAGGTGGGCAGCTGGTGTACTGTGGACTTCCGTCACGCCCGGGTGTTTCCCGCTAAGAGCTAGGGGCTGGGGCGTGACGGCGTAACGGATATCAGGGCGTTGGGATCATGGACGGGCAGACGGTCGACCTTACGGCATTGATGCAGGACATCGGGCAGCGCGCGCGCGCTGCCAGCGCCCGGTTGGCCGTGACCACGCCGGAGCAGCGCGTGGCGGGCCTGCGCGCCGCTGCATTCGCCCTGCGCGCCGACGCCGCCACCATCCTGGACGCCAATGCCCGCGACATGGCGGCCGGCCAGGCCAAAGGCCTGACACCCGCCCTGCTGGACCGCCTGCGCCTGGACGAAGGCCGGTTGGAGGCCATCGCCAAGGGCCTGGAGGACGTGGCCGACCTGCCCGACCCCCTGGGCGCCGTCATGGCCGACTGGACCCGGCCCAACGGCCTGCGCATCCAGCGCGTGCGGGTCCCCCTGGGCGTCATCGGTATCATCTACGAAAGCCGGCCCAACGTGACGGCGGATGCCGGCGGCCTGTGCGTGAAGTCCGGTAACGCCGCCATCCTGCGCGGCGGCTCGGAAAGCCTGCATTCCTCGTCCACCATCGTCGCGGCCATGCGCCGGGGCCTGGTGGAAGGCGGCCTGCCCGCCGACGCCGTGCAGCTTGTGCCCACCACCGACCGCGCCGCCGTGGGCATCCTGCTGACCATGACCGACTTCGTCGACGTCATCATCCCCCGGGGCGGCAAGTCCCTGACGGCGCGGGTGGCGGCGGAATCGCGCGTGCCGGTCATCAAGCACCTGGACGGCATCTGCCATGTCTACCTGGACCGGGCGGCCGATCCGGCCAAGGGCCGCGCCATCGCCCTCAACGCCAAGATGCGTCGCACCGGCATTTGCGGCGCCATGGAGACGCTGCTGGTCCACCGCGACGTGGCGGCGGCCCAGCTGCCCGCCCTGATCGAGGATCTGATCGGCGCCGGGTGCGAGGTGCGGGGGGACGCCACGGTGCAGTCCCTGGACGCCCGGGTCCTGCCCGCCGACGATTCCGACTGGGACACCGAATACCTGGACGCCATCCTGTCGGTGAAGGTGGTGGACGGCGTGGATGAGGCCATCGCCCACATCGAGCGCCACGGCAGCCACCATACCGACAGCATCGTGACCGAGGATGCCGCCACGGCCGAGCGCTTCCTGGCCCGGGTCGACAGCGGCATCGTGCTGTGGAACGCTTCCACCCAGTTCGCCGATGGCGGGGAGTTCGGCTTTGGCGCCGAGATCGGCATTTCCACCGGCAAGCTGCACGCCCGCGGCCCCGTGGGTGCCGAACAGCTGACCAGCTACAAATACGTCGTGCGCGGCGACGGCCAGACGCGCCCGTAAGCGACCGGCCGGCGTCCCCCCATGTCAACCTCCCACCACGGCCGCTATTGGATTCGACCGCGGCCGCTGACCGGGGCCAGTTGGGCCGGCCGGCGCATCGGCATCCTGGGCGGGTCCTTCAACCCCGCCCACGCCGGCCACCGCCACGTCAGCCAATGGATGCTGCGCCGCCTGAACCTGGACCAGGTGTGGTGGCTGGTCAGCCCGCAGAACCCGCTGAAGCAGACGCGGGGCATGGCCACGCTGGACGCGCGCCTGGACGCCGCCCGCGCCGCCGCCCGCGATCCGCGCATCCTGGTGACGGACCTGGAGACGCAGCTGGGCACCCGCTACACCGTGGACACGCTGGAGGCCTTGCGCCGCCGGTATCCCCGCACCCGCTTCGTCTGGATCATGGGCGCCGACAATCTGCTGCAGATTCCGCGCTGGCGGGGATGGACGCGCATCCTGGGTCACATGCCGGTTGCCGTGTTTCCGCGCCGCCCCTATTCCCTAAAGGCGCTTGTCGGCAAGGCCGCGCGGCGTTATCTCCGCAATCGGGTTCCTCCACGGGACGCGGGCGGGCTGCCGGCACGATCGGCACCGGCCTGGACCTTCCTGGACGGGCCGCTGCATCCCGCCTCCGCCACCGAAATCCGGCGGAAGGGGTGGTGGGCCGGCCGGTGACGGGAAAAGCGGACTGCAAGGACTAATCCCGTAGGCAAGCGCGCCCCGTGCGGCTTGCCCACGAACATCATCGGACTATCATCAGGGTGCGGGCCGGCCATGCCGGATCCTCAGCGCCCTTTTTTGCTTAGAGGTAACGATCATTTCCACCATCGCCCATTTCCCGACGCCGACCGCTGGGCGGACGGCGCCCCAGCCGCTTCCGGACATGGCGGCCCCCGATTTCCCCGAGCAGCTGCGCGACCTGATCGTCGCCAGTGTGGAGGATGACAAGGCCGAAGGCACCGTGGTGCTCGACCTCAAGGGCAAGTCCACCTTGGCCGACTACATCGTCATCACCTCGGGCCGTTCCGCCCGGCAGGTGGATGCCATGGCCGGCCATCTGCTGTCCAAGCTGAAGGAAGTCGGCCTCATCGGCCTGGACGCCGAAGGCACGCCCCAGTGTGACTGGGTGCTGATCGACGCCGGCGACGTGCTGGTCCACCTGTTCCGTCCCGAGGTCCGCGCCTTCTACAACCTGGAAAAGATGTGGGGCGTGGAACTGCCGCCCGACTTCGCCGGATTCGGCGCGCCCGCCGGCGACTTTTTGTCCGTTTAAGTAAGAACGTCGGCGGGACCGGGCCCATGCGCGTTTGGCTGATCGCCGTCGGCCGCAGCCGGCCGGGCCCCGCCCGCGACCTGTTCGAAGAGTACAAGGGCCGCATCACCTGGCCCTTCACCCTGCGCGAGGTCGAGTGCCGCAAGCGGGTGGAGGGGGATGAGCTGAAGCGGCTGGAGGCCCAGCTGCTGCTGGAAGCCATTCCCCCGGGCGCCACCCTGGTGGCCCTGGACGAACGCGGCAAGGCCCTACCCAGCGAGGCCTTCGCCCGCCAGGTCGGTACCTGGCGCGACGGCGGCGTGGCCGACCTCGCCTTCATCATCGGCGGCGCCGACGGCCTGGCCGAAGAGGTGCGCCGCCGCGCCAGCCTGCTCATCGCCTTCGGCCCCATGACCTGGCCGCACATGATGGTGCGCGGCATGCTGGCCGAACAGCTCTACCGCGCCCAGCAGATCCTGGCGGGGCATCCCTACCACCGGGTGTGAGGCCGGGTGTGACACGCGACGCGCTTGCGGTGCGTCAATGCGCGCGCCGTCCCCTTTGGCCATTCTTCCCCCAGCGTGTGCGACCGCCCGGTGAGGGCGACCGGAAATGGAGGGGACCATGGCCGTGCTGATCGCCTTTTACTCGCTGACCGGAACGACCCGCACCGTGGTGACGGAGTTGGCCCCGCACCTGCAGGCCGACATCGAGGAAATCCGCTGCGCGCGTTACGGCGTCAGCTTCAGGGGCTGGTGGCGGGCGGCGGCGGACAGCTGGCGCGGGCGGCTGCCCGGCATCGCCCCGGCGACCCATACGGCCCGCAACTATGACCTGGTGGTGCTGGCTGGCCCCATCTGGGCCTGGCATCCCTGTCCGCCCCTGCGCGCCTATGTGCGGCGCGAGCGGGCGGACCTGCTGGAGACCGCCCTGCTGCTGACCCATGGCGGGTCCGCGGGCCAGCAGTCGCTGGACGCGCTGCAGGCCTGGGTGGGCAAGCCGCCCAAGGCGCGCGTGACCATCACCGCCGCCGAGATGAAAAGCGGCACCTACGCCGAGACCGTGGCCCATTTCGCCCAGACCATCCGACCGCGGCCGCCCCTGGCCCCCGTACCGCCCGCCCATGTGCCCGAGGTCCTGCCGTGAGCACCAAGACCCGCATAGTCGATCTGCTGGGCGAACGGGCGTTGGTGGTGCCGGCTCTGATCGCCACGGCCCTGACGGCCAATGAGCAAGCGAAGTACCTGCTTTCCCTGCTACAGATGGCGGCCGCCCAGGCGGAGAGTCCGCAAATCCCCGCTCCCACGCTGAAGGACGATCGCGAGGCCTGCGGCATCGACGAGCCCAGCCTGGACCGGACCATCGCCCTGACCGAAAACGACGGCGACGGCCATTACCATATTCCCGGGTCGGGCCGTATCCTGGCACGCCTACAGGAAGCGCTGCGGGCCATGATCGCCCCGCTGGACAAGGCGGGGCAGCCGGCGGCGGTGGAATATGCGCACCGTCTGGACCGGCTGACCGCGACCTGGGCGAGCATCGGTGGTGACATGATGGAGGGGGCGGCCATCGCCGCCATGACCTCGGGCCGGCCGGCCACCGGGGATGGTCTGCATGTGCTGATCATGGACCTGCACCGGGACCTCAACCACCTGCAAGCAACCATCGCCTGTGAGGAGGTCGCGGGCGCCAAGGCTTACGGGCTCGGGGATGCGGACCGCGCCACCGTCGCTGCCTTCATGGCCGGACTGAACCGTACGGCGCCCCTGAAATTCGACCATCCGGGCCTGGACACGGTCGCCGTTCGCAACGGCGACACCCTCCTGATTCAAAACGACATCGGCACCACCGAAGCCCACGTCCTGGTGGTCAAGGTGGTCGGCCGCTCGGTGACGGTCATCTATACCGACGTCCACCTGTCGCGCCTGCGCTTCCTGCAGACGCTGAGCGGGGACAGCGGCCTGGCCTGGCAGGAGGTGCGGGCGCGCGAGGCAACGGCGCTGGAGAAAGAGGACCTGTTCTACACGACCCACGGCACCGCCACCTTGGAGAGCGACGAGGACCTGCACTTTGCACTGAACCGGTTGGCATCGCGCATCGTCTTCCTGATCGACTGGAACAAGGCCCGCAAGCGCCTGGGGTTGCTGGTCCCCAACGAGGTGGCGGTGGAGATCCTGGCGTGGGCCGCGTCGCACGACTTCGGCCATCGCGCCTTCCTGTCGCTGGGCGGCGAACGCCTGATCTACGACGCCTTGGAGCAGGCGGTGAAAACGCCCCTGCGCTATGGCGAACCCTTGCATGAGATGATGGGCGTCGATGTCGCGCGGGGCTACCTATGCTTCGTCCTGCAAACCACCGCCATCGGCTTGCTGCAGGGCCGATCGGACGCCCTGATCCGTGATCAGGTCCGGGCGGAGTTGTTCACCCATTTCCGCACCGCCGACCAACGGCTGCTGTCCATCTGCGCCGACCACGCCGCCGCGATATCGCGCCTGGCCGAGGGCCTGAGGTCCATGCTTCGGGAGTCCCTTTCGGATAAGCCCCTGACACCGGGCCAGAACGCCACCCAGGCCAAGCTCTGGGAGAGCCAGGCGGATGAATCGGTGAAAGCGCTGCGCGTCATGGCGCGCCGCCTCCCCGGGACGGAGGTGTTCTGCCGGGTGATCGAGGAGGCGGACGACGCGGCCGACCACCTGGAAGAAGCCGCGTTCCAGGCACGGCTGCTGTTCGAGGCCGTGCCGCCCGAAACGCTTCCCAAACCCCTGTTGGACCTCGCCGACCTCATCGTGGCCTGCGCGCAGGCCTATCGCCGCGCTGTCGACCTTGCCCAGCATGTCCAGCACGGCGCCGCCCAGGACACCGTGCAGCATTTCCTGGAGGCCTCCGACGGCATTGTGACCCTGGAACACCAGGCGGATGAACGCCACCGCGCCGTGGTCGCCCTGTTGATGGCGGTGCCGGACGACCCGCGCCGGCTGCAGCTGTTGAGCGGCCTGTCGCAGGGAATGGAGCAGGCCACCGACGCCCTGCAGCGGGCCGCGCTGATCCTGCGCGACCACATGCTGGCACACGTCACCTTCGCGTAAGGCCCGGCGACGCGCCGTTGCGATGGATCAATGCGCCGGGTGAACGGTTGGGGCCGACTGGGCGGGTCAAACCCTTTCCAGGACCGCCTTCATGGACGACCCCACCACCCTGCTCAGCCGCCTGGCGGTTTCCCTGGCGATCGGGCTGCTGGTGGGGCTGGAACGGGGGTGGCATAGCCGCAGCGGCCAGGAATACCAGCGGGCGGTGGGGCTGCGCACCTTCGCCTTGTCCGGCCTGCTGGGGGGCATCGCCGGCACGCTGACCTTGGCGCAGCAGCCCTACATCCTGGGCTTGGTATTCCTGGGCTATGCCGCCGCCTTCACCGCCTTCCACTGGCTGGAGGCCAAGGCCGACATCGATCCCAACCCGGAGCGCGATCTCAGCATCACGTCCGTCGTGGCGGGATTGGTGACCTTTCTGCTGGGGGCGCTGGCCATCCTGGCCGACGTGCGCGTCGCCATCGCCGCCGGCGTGGCCGTGACCGGCCTGCTGGCCTTGCGCGACCCCTTGCACCGCTGGGTGGCGGCGCTGAGCGGGGATGAGGTGCGGGCCATCCTGACGCTGCTGGCCATGTCCTTCCTGCTGTTGCCCGTGTTGCCCAACCACGCGGTGGATCCTTGGGGTGCGCTGAACCCCCATTCCATCTGGCTGCTGGCGGTCATGGTCGCCGCCATCTCCTTCGGGGGCTATGTCGCCGTCCGTGGCCTGGGCGACCGGTTGGGGGTGTTGATGGCGGCGCTGGCCGGCGGCCTCGCCTCCTCCACCGCCACCACGCTGACGCTGGCGCGACTGGGGCGGATGCATCCCGCCTCATCCCGGCTGCTGGGCGCCGGGGTGCTGCTGGCCGGGGCCGTGATGATGGCGCGGGTGGGTGTGCTGGCCATGGTGCTGAACCCCGATCTGCTGCGGCCGCTAGCACCCCCCTTGGCCGGCGCCGCGCTGGTCCAGGTGGCCGGCGCCGCCGCCCTGATCGTGCGCAACCGGCACTACCATGTGCCCAAGCTGAACATCGCCAACCCGCTGGAGGTGGGTATGGCCCTGAAGATGGCCGCCTTCATCGCCGCCGTGGCACTGGCCAGCCAAGTGCTGGCCCAGACCATAGGCGCCCCCGGGGTGCTGGTCATGGCCGCGCTGTCCGGCGTGGCCGACGTGGACGCCGTCACCCTGTCCATGGCCCATCTGGGCGGACACGGCCTGACCCTCAGGGTGGCGATGGAAGGCGTGCTGATCGTGACCGCCGTCAACACGGTGACCAAGGCAGCGATGGCGGCATGGGTGGGGGGGACCCGCCTCGGCCTGGTGGTGGGTGGCGTCAGCGCCCTGGCCCTGGGTGCCGGCGCGCTGGCCACGGGCTGGTGAATAGAAATGGGGCGGCCCCCGTGAGGACCGCCCCTTCCCTCAGAACCTCAGGCCTTACCAGGTGGTGGGCTTGGGATTGCGGTGGTTGAAGTCCTTCTGGTGCCAATAGGGATAGATGGGCTCCTTCTGGCTGGCCTGTTCCAGGCGCGTCACCTGGTCCGGCGTCAGCGACCAGCCGACGGCGCCCAGGTTCTGCTTCAACTGGTCCTCGTTGCGGGCACCGATGACCAGGTTGGCCACACCGGGCCGGGCCAGCAGCCAGTTCAGCGCCACCTGCGGCACGGTCTTGCCCGTCTCCGCCGCCACGGCATCGAGGGCATCGACCACCGTATATAGGTATTCATCGTCCACCTTGGGCCCGCCGGCGGCGCCACCGCTGGCGATGCGGCCGGCCTGTGCCGGCTGGCCGCGCCGGATCTTGCCGGTCAGGCGGCCCCAGCCCAGGGGGCTCCACACCATCAGACCCACGCCCTGGTCCAGGCCCAGGGGCATCAGCTCCCACTCATACTCGCGTCCTACCAGGGAGTAATAGCCCTGGTAGGCGACATAGCGGGCCAGGCCGTACTTCTCCGACGTCGCCAGCGCCTTCATCAGATGCCAGCCGGAGAAGTTGGAGGCGCCGATGTAGCCGATCTTGCCGGCGGTGATCAGGTCGTCCAGGGCGCGCAGGGTCTCATCCACCGGGGTGGTGGCGTCGAAGCCGTGCATGAAATAGAGGTCGATATGATCGGTGCCCAGCCGCTTCAGGCTGGCCTCGCATGCGCGTATCAGGTGATAGCGTGACGAGCCGACGTCATTGGGGCCATCGCCCATGGTGAAGGTGGCCTTGGTGGAGATCAGCACCTTGTCCCGCCGGCCCTTGACGGCCTGGCCCAGGATTTCCTCCGACGCGCCCCGGGAATAGACGTCGGCAGTGTCGAAGAAATTGACACCCGCCTCCAGGCACAAATCCACCAGCCGCGTGGCCTCGGCCACGTCGGTGCTGCCCCAGCGGTTGAAGAACTCACCCGCCCCACCGAAGGTGCCGGTGCCGAAACTGAGGACCGGAACCTTCAGGCCCGATCGTCCAAGTTGCCGATATTCCATGGTATTTTCCTCATGGGTCCATATGGCGCGCCGTAAACGGCCCCCTGCCTGGGGCCGCCGGTGCCGGCAGTTGAGCGCATGAGGATGGTTGGGGGAAAGCGTTTTTGTTGGGACAAGGCCCAGAGGATGTCCCTGCGCCCTGTCTGGACAGGGGACCACCCAGCCGCCATATTTTTAAGATGTTGAATGCCCCTCCGGGACAAAAGCGATGACCATACTGCCCTTCGACCATCTGACACCCGAGGAGCGGCTGACGCTTATCGGTGAGTTATGGGATAGCCTGGACCAGCGGGACATTCCCCTGAGCGACGCGCAAAGAGTGGAGCTGGAACGGCGGATCGCCGAAGTTGATGCTGGCACGGTCGAAATGATCCCCTGGGAAGTAGTCCAGGCCAAACTGCGAGCGAGGCGCCGTTGATCCGCCAGCTGTCTTTCAGTCCGGACGCGCTGACGGAGATTGAAAACGCCCAAGATTGGTATGAGAGTTTCTCCGGCAATGTCGGCGCACGTTTTATAACGGCTTACGAGAAACTACTGACCAGAATTGCCTCTCACCCACAACATTTCCCTATTCTGTATTCCAATATACACCGAGCCCGCATACACGGCTTCCCTTATTTCTTTCTCTTTAGGCCAACCGACCATATCATTCAGATCCTTGCCTTCTTTCATACCAGTCAAGACCCAGCAAGGTGGCACGGGCCTCGGTTCGGTTCCAGCTAGTTATCCTCCTCCTCGAACACCGGATACGTCCCGAAATCCCGGATGGGGCGCAGCACCACGTTGCTGACGACACGGGCGACACCCATCTCGGCATCGTCGATCCAGCTGTCGGTCAGTTCCTGGTAGGTCTCCAGATCGCGGCAGACCAGCTTGGCGATATAGTCGTAGGGACCGCTGACCTCGAAGCACTCGATGACCTCGGGCACCTCGCGCAGGCGGCGCTCGAAGGCGCTGGTGCGGGCACGCCCCTGTTTTTCCAGGGAGATCTGGGCCAGGACGAAGACGCAGGACTGGATGCGACGCACATCCACCTGGGCCTGGTAGCGCACGATGACGCCCTCGCGCTCCAGCCGGCGCACCCGTTCCAGACAGGGGCGGGCGGACAGGCCCACCCGTTCCGACAGGGCCTGGTTGGTGACGCGGCCATCGGCCTGCAGTTCCGTCAGGATCTTGATGTCGATGGCGTCGAGCTTGCGCGGCTTCAAGGCGGGGTCCGAAAAGGCCAAAGCGAGGACGCCAGCTTAAGCGCCCTCGCCTCCACACCCAAAGGCTTTACTTGCCCAAAGGCTTTACTTGGAGGTGCGATCCAACTTCAGGATCAGGCAGAAGGCCGAACCGCCGGACAGGCCGAAGTCGCTGACCGGGGTTTCATGCACGCGATAGCCGCGCTCCGTCAGCATGCCGCGCAGGGCCGGGCTGGCGGTGGCCAGCACGATGTCACGGCCCAGGTTCACGGCGTTGACCGCCAGGGTGCAGGCGTCGGGCTCCGGCGCCACGATCAGGTTTTCGGCGCCGAAGCGCTCCAGAATGCGGGCGTTGCCCTCGGCGGAAAAGGCGCCGGGGAAGTACAGCACCTCACCCCCCGTCAGGGGGCAGAGGCAGGTGTCCATGTGATAAAAGCGCGGGTCAACCAGTTCCAGCGCCTCGACCTCGACACCGAACAGGTCGCGCACCACGGGGGCGGCCGCCTTGTCGGAGCGTTGGCCATAGCCCAGCCAGAAGGTCCGTCGCACGGGGTCCCACACGCAGTCGCCCGCCCCCTCCAGCACCACGCCCTCCGGCATGTCGTGCACCTCGGTCAGCAGGCCCCGGTCCTTCAGCGCGTCGAAGGTGCGGCGGAACACCGGCGTCTCGCCCTGGCGCTGGGGATGGCGGAAGGTGGCGACCAGCGCCTTGCCGTCCAGCACCACGGCGGCGTTGGCGGTGAACACCATGTCAGGCAGCCCCGCATGAGGCACCGCGAACTCCAGCTCCACACCCAGGCCGCGCAGGGTCGCCACCAACCGCTCCCAGCCGCTGGATGAGCGGGCGCCCAGCAGGGCGCCCTCCTGCTGCCAGCGATCGGGCCGCATCCACGGATTGATGGCGTAGCTGACCTCGAAATGCTCAGGAGCGCACATCAGGATGCGGCCGCCGGGAAGGGCGTCGGCCACGGCGGAAGCGGCGGCGGTCAGGCGGGTATCGGGCATGGATGGGATTCCCCGGGATGTTGTTGTCGGTTGATGTCAGGCCAAATGGGTGTCAGGCCAGCGCCGCCAGGGTCTCGGCCAGGCGATCCACCGCCCAGTCCAGATCCTCCGGCGCGATCATCAGCGGCGGCGCGAGGCGCACCACCGTGTCGTGGGTTTCCTTGGACAGGACGCCGCGGCGCATCCAGTCCTCCACCACCTGGCGGGCGGTGGCGCGGGCGGGATCGATCTCCAGCCCCACCCACAGGCCCAGGCCGCGAATGTCGCGGATGAGCGGGCTGTTCAGCCCGCGCAGGCGGTCCATCAGATGGGCGCCCAGCTCCGCGCTGCGCTGGACCAGGCCTTCCTCCTCGATCACCGCCAGGGCCTCCAGACCCACGGCGGCGGCCAGCGGGTTGCCGCCGAAGGTGGAGCCGTGGCTGCCGGGATCGAACACGTCGATGACGTCGCGGCGGGCGACGAAGGCGGAGACGGGCAGCACGCCGCCGCCCAGCGCCTTGCCCAGGCACAGGCCATCCGGCTTGATGCCTTCATGCTGGTGGGCGAACCAGCGGCCGGTACGGCCCAGGCCGGACTGGATCTCATCCAGGATCATCAGGATGCCGGTGCGGTCGCAGGCCTCACGCACGCCCTTGAGATAGCCGGCCGGCGGCAGGACGATACCGGCCTCCCCCTGGATGGGCTCCAGCAGAACGGCCGCCGTGTTGGGCCCGATGGCCGCCGCCAGGGCGTCCAGGTCACCGAAGGGCACGACGCGGAAGCCGGGGGTGTAGGGGCCGAAGCCCTCACGATAGGCCTCTTCGGAGGAGAAGCTGATGATGGTGGTGGTGCGGCCGTGGAAATTGCCGCTGGCCACGATGATCTCCGCCTGGTTGGCGGGAATGCCGCGATGGCGGTAGCCCCAGCGGCGGGCGGCCTTCACCGCCGTCTCCACCGCCTCCGCCCCGCTGTTCATGGGGCAGGCGCCATCCAGGCCGGTCAGGGCGCACAGGCGCTCCAGGAAGGGCCCCAGCCTGTCGGTGTGGAAGGCGCGGGAGACGACCGCCACCTTGGACGCCTGCTCGGTCAGGGCCGTCAGGATGCGGGGGTGGCTGTGGCCGACGTTGACGGCGGAATAGGCGCTCATCATGTCCAGGTAGCGGCGGCCGGCGTCGTCGTGCACCCAAGCGCCCTGGGCACGGGTGATGACCACGGGCAGCGGCTTGTAGGTATGGGCGCACCACCGGTCCTCCAGGGCGATCGCCCCCGGGGACGAGGCATTGGCGATGTCGCCGTTCAGCCGCTGGTCCATGATGTCCTCCACCTTATCCCGGTCTCGTTGCCTGAATGGTGGCATGGGCGCCGCAGCCGAAACGGTCGAAGTTCGCGAGTGGCTCGACAGAACCGGGCGGCGGGTGGTGCGCCCGGCACACCGTTTCTGTCCTGCCGCCTTTGCGCCGGAGGCATGGGAAAGGGGCGGGACGGGCGAACCACCGGCGCCTATAACGGTTTATCAGGTCGGAAATTCGGATGCGCCGCTTGCCATCGCGCGCGGAAATCCCGATTTTCCCAATAGGTTCGCATCTCCTACCCCCCACCAGGATCAGGGAACAGACAGCCATGGCCGCCACCGACAAGACCAGCAAAGCCCCCCGCCCCGTGGTGCTGTGCATCATGGACGGTTGGGGCTATCGGGAAGAGGTGGCGGACAACGCCGTCGCCCAGGGCAACACCCCCAACTACGACCGCCTGTGGCAGGAGAGCCCGCACGGCCTGCTGTCCGCCAGCGAGGAGGATGTGGGCCTGCCCGCCGGCCAGATGGGCAATTCCGAGGTGGGCCACATGAACCTGGGCGCCGGCCGCGTGGTGTTCCAGGATCTGCCCATGATCGACCGCGCCATCGCCCAGGGCGAGTTCGAAACCAACGGGGCGCTGAGCGCCTTCAAGGCCGCCCTGAAGAAGTCCGGCGGCACCGCCCACATCCTGGGCCTGGCCTCCCCCGGCGGGGTGCACAGCCACCAGGACCATATGGTCGCCCTGGCCCGCACCCTGGCCCAGGCCGGCATCCCCGTCGCCCTGCACGCCTTCACCGACGGCCGCGACGTGCCGCCGCAGAGCGCCCTGGAGCAGCTGGCGGCCATCGAGGCCGGCCTCAAAGATGCACCGGGCGCCAGGATTGCCACGGTGGACGGCCGCTACTACGCCATGGACCGCGACAAGCGCTGGGACCGGGTGGAAAAGGCCTACCGCGCCCTGGTGTCGGCCGTGGGCGAGAGGGCCGACAGCGCCGAGGCGGCGGTCAAGCAGAGCTATGACGCCGACAAGCATGACGAATTCATCCTGCCCACCGTCATCGGCGACTATGCCGGCATGAAGGACGGCGACGGCGTGCTGATGGCCAATTTCCGCGCCGACCGCGCCCGCGAAATCCTGTCCGCCCTGGTAGAGCCAGAGTTCAGCGGATTCGATCGCGGCACGCCGGTGAAATTCGCCGCCCAGCTGGGCATGGTGGAATACTCCTCCACCCTGGCGAAATACCTGCCAGCCATCTTCCCGCCCAAGGAGATCCGCCATACCCTGGGCGAGATCGTGTCGCAGAAGGGCCTGAAGCAGCTGCGCATCGCCGAGACGGAGAAGTACCCGCACGTCACCTTCTTCTTCAACGGCGGCGAGGAAAAGGTCTACGAGGGGGAGGAGCGCATCCTGATCCCCTCGCCCAAGGTGGCCACCTACGACCTGCAGCCGGAAATGTCGGCCGATGAGCTGACGGACAAGCTGGTGGCGGCGGTGGACAGCGGCGCCTTCGACCTGGTGGTGGTCAACTACGCCAACCCGGACATGGTCGGCCATTCCGGCATCCTGGCCGCCGCCGTCAAGGCGGTGGAGGCGGTGGACCGCAGCATCGGCCGGCTGGAGGCCGCGGTGAAGCGCCAGGGCGGCGCCCTGCTGATCACCGCCGACCACGGCAATTGCGAGCTGATGAAGGACCCGGAGACGGGCGGCCCGCACACCGCCCACACCCTGGACCTGGTGCCCGCCATCCTGGTGAACGCCCCGGCGGACGTGGTGCGGCTGGAGCGGGGCAAGCTGGCCGACGTGGCCCCCACCCTGCTGGAGCTGATGGGCCTGCCCCAGCCGGAGGAGATGACGGGCCATTCCCTGCTGGTCCGCGACGCGGCGCGCGCGGCGGCTGAGTAAGCCGACACCCGAGTGAGCGCAGCCCCGGCGTGATCCCGCACAAGGCCCCGTTCCGACTGTTCCCCCTGGCGCTGGCCCTGCTGGCGCCGGGATCGGTGTGGGCTGAGCACGCCCCGCCGGTGGTGCTGACGCCCGTGGCGCAGACGGCCCCCCAAGGCGGCGCTGTCCCCCGGGACGCCCAGCGCCAACTGGATAAGGTGGAAAAGGACCTGAAGGCCGATCAGGCCCGCAAGGCCGAGCTGGATGCCAAGAACGACGCTCTGGAACGCGAGCTGGCCGACCTGCGCGCCAAGTCCGTGGCGGTGGCGGAGGACCAGCGCCGCCAGGACGACGCCCTGCGCGCGGTGGAGCAGTCGCTGGCCGGACTGGCGGCCAACGAGCAGGAGCAGGTGGCCCGTATAGACGCCGACCGCGCGGCGCTGGCCGACCTGCTGGGCGCCCTGCAGCGCCTGTCCCGCCTGCCGCCGGAGGCCATGGTGGCCCGGCCGGAGGCACCGGGCGAGATGGTGAAGAGCGCCCTGCTGTTGCGCGAGGCCATTCCCCAGCTGAAGAAACGGGCGGACGCCCTGGCCGTACAGTTGCGCGACCTGGCCGCCCTGCGCCAGAAGCTGGCGGACAAGCGCGCCCAGGCCCTGGCGGCGAAGAAGGACCTGGAAAAGCGCGAGGGGGAGTTGCGCGACCTGGTGTCGCGCCGCGAGGCCCTGTCGCAGGCCAACGACGCCGAGCTGCAGGACGTGGCCGGCCACATGGCCGTGCTGTCGGCCCAGGCCGGCGACCTGCGCGACCTGGTGGAAAAGCTGGAGGCGGAGCGCAAGGCCGCCGCCGAACGCGCCCGCCAGGCGGAGGCGCAGAAGCGCCAGCTGGCCGAGGACGCGCGGCAGAAAAAGGCACAGGAGCGGCTGGCCGCCATGGGCCGCACGCCCAAGGACGTGCCGGGCGGCACGGCGCTGGGTGGCATGACCCTGCCGGTGGCCGGCCCGGTGGCCCAGCGTTATGGCGAGCAGGACGCCGTGGGCACCACCAGCCGCGGGGTGCGCATCAGCGCCCGCGCCGGGTCGCCGGTGGTGGCGCCGTATGAGGGATCGGTGGTCTTCGCCGGACCCTTCAAGGGATATGGCCTTATCTTGATCGTCGAGCACCCCAATGGCTATCATAGCCTGATCGCGGGATTGGGTCGGATCGATACGCGGGTGGGACAACGTGTGTTGACCGGCGAGCCCATGGGCGCCATGGCCAGCGACGGAACCCCCACATTGTATTTCGAGTTGCGGCGGGGTGGTCAGCCGATCAATCCCCTGCGCGGCTTCGCGGGCACCGAGGGTAAAGGACAAGGGTGAGATGAAGAAACTGCTGACCTCCGTGGCCGTCGTGGCCCTGGTCTATCTGGCAAGCCCCCTGTCCCGGCCGCTGGACGCCAAGCCGCCGATCAAGGCGGAAACCTACAAGCAGCTGGAACTGTTCACCGAAGCGTTCGAGCGGGTGAAGTCCGACTATGTCGAGGAGGTGCCGGACGACCAGTTGGTCGAGGCCGCCATCAACGGCATGCTGGCCTCCCTCGACCCGCACTCGAACTTCATGAACAAGAAGAATTGGGAGGACATGCAGGTCCAGACCAAGGGCGAGTTCGGCGGCCTGGGCCTGGAGGTCACGGAAGAGAACGGCGTGGTCAAGGTGATCTCGCCCATCGACGACACCCCCGCCTCCCGCGCCGGCGTGCAGCCTGGCGACTACATCACCCACCTGAACGACGAGGCCATCGTCGGCCTGGGCCTGAACGAGGCGGTGGAGAAGATGCGCGGCGCCCCGGGCACCGACATCAAGGTGACCATCCACCGCAACAACGTGCCCCAGCCGCTGAATTTCACCCTGACCCGCGCGGTCATCAAGGTGCAGTCGGTGCGGTGGCGGGTCGAGGGCAATGTCGGCTACATCCGCCTGTCCGGCTTCACCGAGCAGACCCAGGTGGGCCTGGACAAGGCCCTGGCCGGCATCCAGAAGGAGCTGGGCGACAAGGTCGTGGGCTATGTGCTGGACCTGCGCAACAACCCCGGCGGCCTGCTGGACCAGGCCATCTCGGTCAGCGACACCTTCCTGGAGCGGGGGGAGATCGTCTCCACCCGCGGCCGCCGCCCGGACCAGGGCGAGCGCTACAACGCCAAGCCGGGCGACGCCATCCATGGCCTGCCCCTGGTGGTGCTGATCAACGGCGGTTCCGCCTCGGCCTCGGAAATCGTGGCCGGCGCACTGCAGGACCACAAGCGCGCCATCCTCATGGGCACGCAGAGCTTCGGCAAGGGCTCGGTCCAGACCCTCATGCCCATGCCGGGCGGCAACGCCATGAAGCTGACCACGGCGCGCTACTATACGCCCTCCGGCCGGTCCATCCAGCAGCTGGGCATCACCCCGGACATCGAGGTCCAGCAGGCCAAGGTGGAAGAGGTGGCCGCGCCCGCCGGCATCATCCGCCGGCGCGAGGCCGACCTGCCGCACGCCCTGCGCAACACCGATCCGGGCGCCAAGCAGCCCGCCAAGCCGGACGACGCCAAGGACAAGACCTCGGAAAAGGCCCCGGACGCGAAGGCGCCCGACAACAAGGGGGCCGGCGCCGACAAGGCCAAGGTCGATTCCAAGACCCAGGATCCGAAGGCGGGCACCAAGGGCCAGGACGCGCCCGGGGGCACCCCGGTGCCGCCGGCCGCCACCGGCGATGCCACGCCCCAGGATTACCAGCTGACCCGCGCCCTGGACCTGCTGCGCGGCCTGTCGCTGTTGCAGCAGTCCAAGGCCACCAACTGACGACGCCTCGAGCGGATCGCGGAAGAGCGGAATCGCTTTGCAGCGTGAATCCGCTCGTTGAACAAGCATTTGGGGCCGAGTGCGTTTCTGATTGAACGCACTCGGCTCCAGCCAACCGACGGGGACCCCTTGGCCGCCCTACCCACCCGCCTGAAGGCCTTGGTTTCGCGCTCGAACACACCGCGCAAGACCAAGCCCGCCAAGGCGGCAAAGACAACAAAACGCAAGAAGGGCGGCGATGACGACGCCTTCGAGGCGCTGCTGGCCGGCGCGGACGAGGACGCGTCCGCCGATGTGCTGGCGGCGCGCCTGGGCGTGCCCAAGCGCGCCGGCCGTGCCGGGGCGGCCGCCACTGGACCGGCCGGGGACGACCCTGAAAAGCCCCGCCGCCGGCTGAACCTGTTCGCCGTGGCCGTCGCCCTGACGGTGCTGGCCGTGGCGGGCACGGTCGCCTGGCTGGCCGCCACGGCGGAGGAGACGGCCGCCGCGCGGCGCAAAGCCACGATGCTGGCCGACATCCCCGTCACCCTGCCCCAGGGCGGCGCGCGGCCGGTGGAGGCCCCGCACCCGGCCGCCCCGGCGGAGGGCGCCGCCAAGCCCGCGGCCCCGCACGATCCCGACCCCATGGACGTGGCCGTCAAGCTGGCGCCCAGCCGCAACGAAGACCTATTGGAAAAGACCCGCGCCGGCTATCTGCCGCGCATGCCGGCCAAGGGGCCCGCGCCCTGGCAGGCCTACAGCCGCCCCTTCCCCCAGGATGACAAGCGCCCGCGCATCGCCCTGGTGATGGCCGACCTGGGCTGGTCGCCCAGCGCCCTGGACAAGGTGCTGGCCCGCATGCCGGCCGCCGTCACCCTGGCGTTCGCCGCCGGCGCCCCCAACCTGCAGAAGGCGGTGGACCAGGCGCGCGGCGATGGACACGAGGTGCTGCTGCAGGTGCCGATGGAGCCGCAGGGCTTCCCCCAGAACGATCCCGGCCCCGGCACCCTGCTGACCAGCCTGCCGGACGAGAAGAATGTGGACCGGCTGGAAACGGCCATGGCCAGCGCCACCGGCTATGTCGGCCTGACCAACCTGACCGGCACCAAGTTCCTGGCCAGCCACGACAGCCTGCAGACCGTGCTGCGCCAGGTGCAGCGGCGCGGCCTGATCTATGTCGACAGCTGGCCCACCACCGCCAGCCAGGCCACCCGCATCGCCACCCAGCTGGGCCTGCCCCGGGCGGTGTCGGACGTGCAGGTGGACCGGGCGCCGTCCGACGCCGGCGTCGCCGCCCAGTTGGCGGAACTGGAACGGCTGGCCAAGCTCAACGGCGTCGCCGTGGGCTATGCCCAGCCCTATCCCGTCACGCTGGATGGCATCGCCCGCTGGGCCGTGGGCCTGCGCGACCGGGGTATCGTGCTGGCGCCCGTCACGGCGGTGGTGAACCGCCAGGCGGATCGGTGATCCCTTGTCGACCGACAGGGCCAATGCTTTCTCCCGGTTCGATCGTGGGCGCCTTGCGTTCGGCGCGGCGATGCTGTGCTATCTGTTCCTCACCCTCATCCTGTTCCTCCTACTGCTCATCTCAGGTCGTTGGTTGCAGCTTCAGCTCGCCGGCGGTCATGCCCTGTTCTGTGGCAGCGCTACCAGTGGTGCCGACACCGGCCTGACGGCAATGGCGTTCGGGCTGGCCCTCGTCGGCGCGGCCCTGATTCAGAACGCCATAGGGTCACGCCGGGCGACCGGGGCGTTCTTCAGCCCCGCCGTGGTTCGGGGACTGCTGGGCCTGATGGCTGGCGTCGTCATTGGTTTCCTGTACCTGCTGACCGTCCAGACCTGCCTGACCGACGGGGGCCTGACGGTCAGGCGCAAGGGCCTTCTTTCAACCACCGAAACTTACGCCTTGGCCAACGTGGAACGGATTTCCCCCATCTGCTCGCATGATAAGTACGGATGGGGTGTCCGCTACACCGTCCTGCATCTGGAGGATGGACGCGCCCTTTATCTGGATAACCTGTGGCTATACGCCTTGCCAGGACGGACATCCGTGGTGGCCGCCACCTGGCCCCACACACCCGTGGACTGGGGTACCGCACCGCCCGAATGCCTGACCAGCCTTGGGCGCAGTGGCTTTATTCTTCCCTAGAGGGCGCTTGGCAAGAAACGCTGCCTCTTACCCCCTGCTTCTTCTTCGTCAACGGAAGCCGGACGCCTAGTAATAGGCAGCGTTTATGAGGAGGTCGACTACCCGTGTGCGCGTGGCGACAACGACAGCAGCGCATCCGGCCAGCCCTGACCTTTCGAGGCTGGCCGCTTCCTCCTTAAGGCCCATGGGCATTCCGGGTCGCCATCGGCATCCTGGTCGAACCCTCAACCGGCCCGATGGAGGAACCCGCATGCCCCCCAAACGCATCCTGATGATCGTCGGCGATTTCGCCGAGGACTATGAGACCATGGTGCCCTTCCAGGCCCTGTCCATGGTGGGCTACCAGGTCGACGCCGTGGCGCCGGGCAAGCGGCCGGGCGACAAGATCGCCACCGCCATCCATGATTTCGAGGGCCACCAGACCTATACCGAGAAGCGCGGCCACGACTTCACGCTGAACGCCGATTTCGAGAGCGTGAAGGCCGACGATTACGTGGCCCTGGTTATCCCCGGCGGCCGCGCGCCGGAGTTCCTGCGCCTGGACAGCCGCGTGCTGGCCCTGGTGAAGGCCTTCGCCGCCCAGGACAAGGCCATCGCCGCCGTCTGCCACGGCCCGCAGATCCTGGCAGCCGCCGGCGTGCTGTCCGGCCGCAAGGTCTCCGCCTACCCTGCCTGCCGGCCGGAGGTGACCTTGGCCGGCGGCGAGTACGCCGACATCCCGGTGGATGGCGCCGTCACCGACGGCAAGCTGGTGACCGCCCCCGCCTGGCCCGCCCACGCCGCCTGGCTGGCCCAATTGCTGAAGGTGCTGGGCGCCGAAATCAGGGTGTAGGAAAAGCAAAGCCCCCGCGCCGGGGTCACCGGGGCGGGGGCTTGACCTTCAGGAGTGTGCTGAAACCGACTTACAGCTTCACCAGCGCCTTGCCCAGGTTCTTGCCCTGCAGCAGGCCCAGGAAAGCCGGAACGGCGTTTTCCAGGCCCTCGGTCACGTCTTCGCGATAGCGCAGCTGGCCACTCTTCACCAGGGCGCCGACCTCTTCCAGGAAGGCGTCGTTGCGGTGCCAGTGGTCGGAAACGATGAAGCCCTGCACATGCAGCCGGCGGGTCAGGATGGCCGACAGCAAGGCCGGCGTCCGGTCCGGGCCGGCTGGCAGGGCGGTGTCGTTCAGGTTGCCGATACGGCCGCACAGCGGCACGCGGGCGAAGGTGTTCAGCAGATCGAACACGGCCTCGGCCACCCGGCCGCCGACATTGTCGAAATAGACATCGACACCGTTGGGGCAGGCGGCGGCCAGCGCTTCCTTGAAATTCTCCGCCTTGTAGTCGACGCAGGCGTCGAAGCCCAGCTCCTCCACCACGAAGGCGCACTTCTCCGGACCGCCGGCGATGCCGACGGCGCGGGCCCCCTTCAGCTTGGCCAGCTGGCCGACCACGGAACCCACGGCACCGGCGGCGGCGGAGACCACCACCGTCTCACCCGCCTTGGGCTGGCCGATATCGTAGAGGCCGACGTAGGCGGTCAGGCCCGGCATGCCCAGCACGCCCAGGGCCGTCGTCACCGGCAGGCCATCGGTGTCCAGCTTGTGCACCGACTTCGGCCCTGCGACGGCGTACTCCTGCCAGCCGGAATTGGACAGCACCAGATCACCCGCCTGGAAGCCGGGGACGTTGCTCTCCACCACCTCGGCGATGGTGCCGCCCACCATCAGGCCACCCACCTCGATGGGCGGGGTGTAGGACTTGGCGGCGCTCATGCGGGCGCGCATGTAGGGGTCGAGGGAGAGCCACCGCGTCTTCAGCAGCATCTGGCCGGGGCCCGCCACGGGGATGGACGCTTGCTCCATCCCGAAGTTCTGTTCCGTCGGGAGCCCTTCGGGGCGCGAGGCCAGAACAATCCTGCGGTTCAGCGGCATGTCTTTCCTCTTTTTCCTTCAGAAGGGGCGTCACCCTCTGCCGGGTGGTCCCCGTTTATTCGCTTGGAACCGGGCCTGTCGTCCGGGGCGCAAACCTTAGCCCAGGGTCCGGCACCCCGTGAAATGCCGTTGGCGCAACCCCCAACCCCACCACCGGGGCCGGGTGGCGCGCCACCTGCGGCTGTCTTCCCCCGGGCGAATGCTGAAGGCTGCTTTATCGCAAGCGCACAAAAAATCCCGGCCGCGACGGGGCGGACCGGGACTTTTCTGGCATGCGCCTAAGCTTTGAGTCGCCTCAAGCCGGATCAGGATCAGTCCGGCTTGCGGGTCAGGCTGGTGAGGGAAACCAGCTGCTGCTGCAGCTCGTCCAGCCGCTTCTGCAGTTCGTCGAACTGGCCGCCGCCGCTGGCAGGCTTGGCCTTGGGCGCCTCTGCCCCCTCCGGCTTGCCGCCTTCAGCACCGGCCAGAGGGGAGAACATGCGCATGGCCCGTTCGAACATGGCCATGTTCTGCTTGCCCACTTCCTCGAACGAGCCGAAGGGGAACATGCCGCCCAGCGTGCCCTGGAAGTAATCCCGCATCTTTTCGTGATTACGGGTGAAGGACTGCATGCTGTATTCCAGGTACTTCGGCACCATCCACTGCATGTTGTCGCCATAGAGGCTGATCAACTGCCGCAGGAAGCCGATGGGCAACAGGTTCTGCCCGCCCTTGGATTCTTCTTCCACGATGATCTGGGTCAGCACCGAGCGCGTGATGTCGTCACCCGTCTTGGCGTCGTAGACGACGAAGTCGGTGCCGTCCTTCACCATCTGGCACAGATGGTCCAGGGTCACGTAGGAGCTGGTAGCCGTATTGTAGAGACGCCGGTTGGCGTACTTCTTGATGGTGATCGGCGCGGGCTTGGGATCTTCTTTGTCGACCATAGGCGGCGTTTCCCGGCGATGTTTATCACCCGCACAACGGGTGCACTGCACATAGCTAATCCATGCAGTGCGGAACGTGCAAGCATCCTGCCAAGAACCAATGCGCGTATGTCGTTCCGCCACCGCTTTGCCAGGCGGCGGCAGGGGGTGTAGATTGAGGCCCATGCCCCGCGAAACCGACGCCCCACCGCCGCCGTCCGGCGCCCCGGAAGACGAGGCCGCCCCCACCCCCGGCGAGCCGCCGAGCGTGGAGTCGCTGGCCCGCCGCTACCTGGACTTGTGGCAGGACCAGTGGGCCGCCATGGCCGCCGACCCCGACATGACCGGCGCGTTCGCCCGCCTGGTGCGCACGCTGGGCCAAGCCGCCGCCTGGACGGGCGGTGGGGGCCAGGCCACCTGGCCGGGTGGCAATCCTTTCGCCGCCAGCGGCACGAATCCTGGGGCCGGCGCCTGGATGGGCGCGCCCTTCTTCACCCCCGCCGCCTTCCCCTGGGGGCCCCATGCCAGCACACCAAGCACCGCCGACCGGACCGGCCACGACACCCCCGCCGAAGCCCCGCCAGGGCCCCCGGCCGTTGGCGACGCATCTGACGGCGGCGATGGCCGTCTTGCTGAACTCGCAGGCCGGATTGCCGCTCTTGAACGGCAGCTCGCCGATCTGGCGCAAGGAGCTGGAACCGAGGTGCCGCCAACTGCGCGCCGATCTCGCCGGCGCCGACCCGGAAGCGGTGAAAGCGGCGGTTGAGCGTGAGACCCGGCGCCGACTCGACACACTGCTGACCGGGCTGGAACGCTACCGCCGCAACCCCTACCAGCGCGACGTCACCGACCCGCCCCCGGTGTGGACGGAGGGCAACAGCCGCCTGCTGGATTACAGCCTGCCCGGTGCCAGGGGCCCCGTGCTGCTGTTCGTGCCCTCGCTGGTCAACCGTGGCTATGTGCTGGACCTGTCGGCGCGCAAGAGCCTGGTGCGCTGGCTGGCCGCCCAGGACTTCCGCCCCCTGCTGCTGGACTGGGGTACCGTGGGCGCGGTGGAGCGGGGGTTCGACCTCACCGACTATGTCGCCGGCCGCCTGGCCCGCGCGGTGGACGCAACGCGCGACCTGATGGGCCAGGCGCCGGCCCTGGTGGGCTATTGCATGGGCGGCACGCTGGCCGCGGCGGCGGCCGTGCTGCGGCCCGAGGCGATCTCATCCCTGGTGCTGCTGGCCGCCCCCTGGGACTTCCACGCCGACGACCCGGCCGCCGCCCTGCGCACGGCCGCCGTCCTGCCTCTGGTGGAGCCGGCGCTGACCTGGCTGGGCGAACTGCCGGTGGACATGATCCAGTTCCTGTTCGCCGGGCTGGATCCGCTGCTGGCCCTGCGCAAGTTCAGCCGCTACGCCACCCTGGACCCGGAAAGCCAGGACGCCCAGGACTTCGTGGCGCTGGAGGATTGGCTGAACGACGGCGTGCCGCTGGCGGCGGCCGTGGCCAGGGAATGCCTGGGCGGCTGGTACGGCCGCAACGACCCGGCGGAGGGCACCTGGCGGGTGGGCGGCCAAGCCATCGACGCCCGCGCCATCCGCCTGCCCACCCTGGCCATCATCCCCGCCCGCGACCGCATCGTGCCGCCGGGCGCCGCCCGCGCCCTGATCGACGCCATCCCCGGCGGCGACCGGCTGGAGCCCCACCTGGGCCATATCGGCATGGTGGTCAGCGCCGGCGCGCCGGACCAGGTGTGGGCGCCCCTGTCCGATTGGCTGAGGGCGCGCCTGTAGGACGCGACCGCGTCCGCCGCAGCTTTCCGGGGAGCGTCAGCGGACTGGAAAGCGAGGAAGGCAAGGGCCCGGATGGGCCCACCCGCCGCTTGAGGGCATGCTTAAGTCACCCCCGGTCATAGCGGTAGGGCCCGCCCTTCTTCACGGCCGCGCGATAGGCCGGACGCGTCTGGATGCGGGTCACGAAGGCGGCTAGGTGGGCGAAGTGCTGGCCGGTGCCGGGCATCATCATGGCCGCCTCGATGGGGAAGCTCATCTGGATGTCGGCGGCGGTGAACTGGTCGCCCATGAACCAGGGCCCCTGGGCCAGCTCGGCGTTCATATAGCCCAGGTGGTTGGCGGTTTCGCTGGCGATGCGGGGCTGCAGGGGCGCGGCCGCCTCGCCCAGGCGGCTGGTGTAGAGATGCAGCAGCAGGGGCAGCATGGCCGACCCCTCGGCGAAGTGCATCCAGTGCAGGTAGCGCGCCTGGGCGGCCCGGTCGCCCGGTGCCGGGGCCAGGCGCCCCTCGCCATAGGTGCGCACCAGATACTCGATGATGGCGCCCGATTCCGCCAGCACCAGGCCGTCATCCTCGATCACCGGCGACTTGCCCAGCGGATGGACGGTCTTCAGCGCCGGCGGCGCCAGCTGGGTGGCGGGGTCGCGCTCATAGCGTACCACCTGGTAGGGCAGCCCCAGTTCCTCCAGCGCCCACAGCACGCGCTGGGAGCGGGAGTTGTTCAGGTGATGGACGATGATCATGGAAGCGCCCTCCGGCTTTCTGGTTATGAAGTACCCTTTACGGCCCGCTTACAGGCCCAGATCAACCGCCAGCCGCCGGGCCAGCGCCTCGGCCTCGCCGGCGGCGTAGGCCCGCTCATGGCCCGAGCCCCAGATGGGCCCCGGCCACGCGGCATCCTCGCGCTTGCGGGCCACCACGTGGACATGCAGTTGCGGCACCATGTTGCCGATGGCGGCGACGTTCAGCTTGTCGGGCGCGAACGCCGCCTCCATGGCCTGCGAGGCCTGGGTGATCTCGGCCATCAGCTGGACCTGGTCGACCGTGGCCAGCCTATGGATCTCGACGGCGCCGACACGGCGCGGCACCAGGATCAGCCAGGGCCAGGAGGCGTTGCGGGACAGCAGTGCGCGGCAGAGGGCCAGGTCGCCCACCGCCACGGTGTCGGCGGCCAGGCGGGGGTGCAGCGTGAAGTCGTCGGCGCTTGTCATTTCAGGGAAATCCACTCCTGGACCAGTGGCTGGGGCTCGGCGTCGCGATGCGGACGACCGTGTCCGCAATACCGCTGGACGCCGCCGCCGGGATGGCTATGTACTACTGCCCGACGCCGCCCGTCCAAAGGGTTCGGCTGTGGGGTGGATGACGGGGCCTGACCTGGTGGCCTGGCTGATGGCCTGGTTTAGGGGGCCGGATTGACGCCGGACTGCCGGACGGCGGTCTTTCGTCCACAAAATTGCCCCATAGTCGTGCCCCCATAGTCGTGCCATTGGAAGGGGCGGGTCGCGCGGGGGGTGCCCTAGGGCGGGGAACCGCCCTGTTTGTTCATATGTTTCCGGTCCGCCGTTTTGCTATTCCGTCGCCATCATCCCGTTCATCGTTCTCCCGTTCCAGGGGCAGGGGTCGTTCACAATGCGTAAGATTTTGAGGATGCAGAAATCCGCCTGGGCGGTCCTGCTTCTTCTGGTGCTGGGCAACATCGGCGCGTGGGCGATCGTCAATCGCCCGGCCGTGGAGCGCCCGTGGGCCGGCACCATCGCCGGCGTGGCCTTCGTGCCCTTCCAGGCCAACCAGACCCCGCAGAACGGCGACAGCCCCACCGCCGATGACATCAAGCGCGACCTGGACGTGGTGGCACCGCATGTGCAGTCCATCCGCACCTACCAGGTGGGCAACGGCATCGACCAGGTGGCGCCCATCGCCCTGGAGCGCTACCCCAACCTGACCATCACCCAGGGCGCCTGGCTGTCCAAGGACATGGCCGCCAACGAGGCGGAACTGGCGGGCCTGGTGCGCGTTGCGCGCGCCAACGCCAACGTGAAGCGGGTCATGGTCGGCAACGAGGTGCTGTTCCGCGACGACTTCAGCGTCGCCCAGCTGATCGACTACATCCAGCGCGTGAAGCGCCAAGTCAACGTGCCGGTGTCCACGGCCGAGCCGTCCTACGTCTGGCTGAACCACCCGGAACTGGCCGACGCCTGCGACTTCATCACCATCCACCTGCTGCCCTACTGGAATAAGGTGTCGGTGGACCACGCGGTGGACGACGCCATGGCGGCCTACCGCCAGGTGCAGGAACGCTTCCCCAACAAGCACATCCTGATCGGCGAGACCGGCTGGCCATCCGACGGCGCCTATCGCGGGGCGGCCGAGGCCGGGTTGGTGAACGAGGCCAAGTACATCCGCAGCTTCCTGAACATCGCGGGCCAGCAGCGCCTGGATTTCTACATCATGGAGGCCTTCGACCAGCCGTGGAAGCGCACGCTGGGCGGCACGGCGGAGACGGCCTGGGGCATCTGGGACGCCCACCGCCACCAGAAGTTCCCCATGGTGGGCGGCATCCTGGAGGTGCCGTCGTGGCGGGTGCTGTGCGCCATCGCCACCGCCCTCGCCTTCCTGCCCATGTTCTTCTTCGTCCTGGCCCGCGACGACCTGAAATGGCGCGGCCAGCTGTTCTACGGCTTCCTGATCCAGACGGTGGCCTCGGTCCTGGTATGGACGGGCACCCAGGCCCTGACCGTGGGCATGGGCACCCTGTCCTTCACCGCCTTCATGGTGCTGATCCTCGCCCAGCTGATCCTGTTCGCCGTCATGCTGATCGACGGCCTGGAACTGACGGAGGTGGTGTGGACCCAGCGCTGGAAGCGGCGCTACACGCCGGTGCGGGAGCCGCTGGGCGACTACACGCCCAAGGTTTCCATCCACGTGCCCTGCTACAACGAGCCGGCGCACATGGTGATCGAGACCCTGGACGCGCTGGCGGCCATGGACTACCCCAATTTCGAAGTCCTGGTGATCGACAACAACACCAAGGACGAGGCGGTGTGGCGCCCGCTGGAGGAATATTGCGCCAAGTTGGGGCCGCGCTTCCGCTTCTTCCATCTGCCGCGCTGGCCGGGTTTCAAGGGCGGCGCCCTGAACTTCGGCCTGTCCGTCACCGCCCCGGACGTGGAGGTGGTGGGCGTCATCGACAGCGACTACCAGGTCACGCCCGACTGGCTGTCGGCCACCATCCCCTATTTCAAGCGGCCGGAGGTGGGCTTCGTCCAGTCGCCGCAGGACTACCGCGACTGGTCCGACGACGCCTTCAAGTCGATGATCAACTGGGAATACCAGGGCTTTTTCCACATCGGCATGATCCAGCGCAACGAGCGCAACGCCATCATCCAGCACGGCACCATGACCCTGGTGCGCAAAAGCGCCCTGGACGGCGTGGGCCGCTGGGCCGAATGGTGCATCTGCGAGGATTCGGAACTGGGCCTGCGCCTGTTCGAGGAGAAGCTGGAGGCGGTCTACATGCCCGACAGCTTCGGCCAGGGCCTGGTCCCCGACAGCTTCGCCGGCTACAAGACCCAACGCTTCCGCTGGGCCTACGGCGCCGTGCAGATCCTGAAGCGCCACTGGCGCGAGATGATGCCGGGCGGCACCAAGCTGACCGCCGGGCAGAAGTACCACTTCATCACCGGCTGGCTGCCCTGGTTCGCCGACGCCGCCCACATGGGCTTCGTCATCGGCGGCATCATCTGGTCGCTGGGCCTGCTGCTGCTGCCGCAGTGGATCGAGTTCCCGCCCACCGTCTTCATCCTGCCCACCCTCAGCGTCTTCTTCTTCAAGGTGCTGTGCGGCCTGTGGCTGTATGGGGAGCGGGTGAAGTGCCGCTTCATCGACAAGCTGGGGGCCGCCATCGCCGGCATGGCGCTGACCCACACCGTGGGGCGGGCCGTATGGGTGGGCCTGTTCACCAGCGGCCGCCCCTTCGTGCGCACGCCGAAGTGCGAGGATCAGCCCGCCCTGATCCAGGGCTTCCTGCACGCGCGGGAAGAGGTGGTGCTGATGCTGGGCCTGTGGCTGGCCGCCGCCGCCATCGCCCTGCTGAAGGGCAGCGACAACCGCGACGCCTACGTCTGGGCCACCATGCTGGTCGTCCAGTCCTTCCCCTACATCGCGGCCCTGTTCCTCAGCACCCTGAACGCCCTGCCCAAGGGCGGCGGGGCCGAGGCCACCGCCCCGGCGGAATGAGGCGGCCGCCAGGCACTGGTATCCAAGCGCTTGGATAAGGCCGGGGCGGCGGGGCAACCTGCCGCCCCTTCCTTTTCGGGCACAATTCCGTGACCAAGGCCCCCGAGTCGGGGACACGCGACGCTTGGCCACGCTAACCTGACGGCGGATCGGCGCTGAGAGAGCCGGCCGGAATGCCGCCAACAGGGGACGCAATGGTGAAGACCCACGCGCTTTCATCCCAGGCACCGGAAACCGAAACGGCGGAGGGTGAAACCCATCAACACGAACACGGCGACACGGACGTGCAGGATGTGCTGGCCGCCAACCGCCGCTTCTACCGGGCCTTCGCCGACCGCGACGTCGCCGGCATGGAGGCCTTGTGGGCGCAGGACCGTGACGTGCGCTGCGTCCATCCCGGCTGGCCGGTGCTGTCGGGTCGCGAACCCGTGATGCGCAGCTGGCGCGAGTTGCTGGGCAATCCCCGGTCGCCGGGTGTGCGCCACCAGAGCGAACAGGCCACGGTGTGCGGCGACATCGGCTGGGTGGTGTGCGAGGAGTTCGTGGCGAACACGGCACTGGTGGTCACCAACCTGTTCGCCCGTTCCGGCGGCGGCTGGCAGATGATTCATCACCAGGCCACGCCCATCTCCTCCATCGCCGCGTTCGAGGACGCCAGCGGCTATGAGGATCTGAACGGTCGGCCGCCGACGCTGCATTAGTACGACTAATCCGATCTGCGTCCTTGCGGCCGCCCCGCTTTTCCGTACTGTTATCGCTAACAATATGGAAGAGGGAGAGGACCCCATGCGGCGTTGGCTGCGCATCGCGAGCTTGTTACCGACCTTATTGGCCGCCGGCACGGCGTTGGCCGCGCCGGCCAAGTCACCCGCCCCCACGCCCCCCATGGGGTGGAACAGCTGGGACGCCTACGGCTTCACCATCGACGAGGCCGACTTCAAGGCCAACGCCGGCGTCCTGGCGACGCTGAAGCCCTATGGCTGGACCTACGCCGTGGTGGATGAAGGCTGGTATATGGCCGACCCCTTCGGCAAGTCTCTGGCGGAGCGGCAATACCTGCTGGACGGCAACGGCCTGTTGGTCCCGGTACCTGCCCGCTTCCCCTCCGCCGCTGGCGGCCAGGGCTTCAAGCCGCTGGCCGACTGGCTGCATGCCCAGGGCCTGAAGTTCGGTTTGCACATCGTGCGCGGCATCCCCAAGCAGGCCGTGGAGCGGAACACGCCGGTGGCGGGGTCGTCCTTCCACGCCGCCGACGCGGCGGACACCGCCGACACCTGCCCCTGGGACGATGGCAACTACGGGGTGCGCGACACCGCCGCCGGCCAGGCCTACTATGATTCGATGATGGCCCAGTACGCGCGGTGGGGGCTGGATTTCCTGAAGGTCGACTGCATCGCCGACCATCCCTACAAGGTCAGTGAAATCCGGCAGATCAGCAGCGCCATCGCCAAGACCGGCCGGCCCATCGTGCTGAGCCTGTCCCCCGGCCCCACCAACCTGTCCCACGCGGATGAGATCAGCCGCTATGGCCAGATGTGGCGCATCACCAACGACGTCTGGGACGGCTGGACCTTCCCGCATGACAAGCCCACGGACGGCTTCCCCTATGGCCTGCGCGACCTGTTCGACGTCCTGCCGGGCTGGGCGCCCCATGCCAAGCATGGCCGCTGGCCCGACGCCGACATGCTGCCCATCGGTGTGCTGGAACCCAATCCCGGCTGGGGCGACCCGCGCACGTCGCGACTGACGGCCGATGAGCAGCGCACCCAGGTGACCCTGTGGGCCATCGCCCGGTCGCCCCTGATCCTGGGCGCCAACCTCACCAAGCTGGACGAGGCCACGCGCGCCCTGATCACCAATCGCGCCGTCATCCAGGTGGACCAGACGGCCACGGAAAGCCACCCCGTGACGGACCTGCCGGCCGGCTTCGATAACGCGCGCGTCTGGCTGGCCACGGGCGCCAAGGGCCAGCACTACCTGGCCCTGTTCAACCTGGACGACAAGCCGTCGACGCTGGCGGCGTCCTGGGGAAAGCTGGGCCTGGCCGGCGGCAACCTCACCGCCCACGACCTGTGGACGGGCAAGGCCCTGCCGGCGGCGGACAGCCTGAGCGTCACGCTGCCCGCGCATGGCAGCGCGCTTTATGAAGTGAAGTAAATGAAGTGAAGTAAGCCGGGAAAAAGCTGGGGCTGGCGCCGGGGTCACTCCCGGCGCAGCACCTTGTCCGCCAGTACGCTGGCCCACCAGCGCGTCATGAACGTCTTCTTGAACTCGGGCGGGTCATAGACGTCGTCCACCCAGCTGTAGAAGGCGTCGACGTTGGGCTCGATCCCCTGGGCCTGGGCGTAGGCCAGGAAGGTCTCGAAGAAGTGGTCCAGGATGCCGGTCTTGGCATGGCGCAGGTGGCCGTACTTGGGGCTGAGCTGACCCAGCGCCGTTTTCAGCGGTACCCCCTCATGCACGAACTGGTACAGCACGCTCATGAAGCCGACGCGGTCGGACCCGGCCTTGCAGTGCATCAGCACGGGATACTGGGCGTCGCGCCAAATCTGCCGCGCCTGGTGCAGGATGTGCTTCTTGGGCGCGTCGCGGGAATTGACGGCGAAGTTCACTAGGGTCAGGCCGTGGCGGGTGCAGGCCTCATCCTCCAGCACCCAGGACCCGCAATTGTCGCGGCGGCCGCGCAGGTTGATGACGGTGCGCACGCCCAAGCGGGCGGCCTGGGCGATGTGGCGCGGCGTCGGCTGGCTGGACCGGTACAGCCGCGGTGAAATCTTGAACATGTTCTTGTAGATCATGCGGATGAACGCGTGATCCTTGAAGAAGCTGTTCAGATAGCGCTTGAAACCGCGAATCTGGTTCGGCGGCACGGCGGCGTGGGAGGGGGTGGGCTGCCCCCCGGGCGCGGTGTGGGAGGGCGGCGCCCCGGGGCCGGCCGCCGGCATCTTGTCCACCGTCGCGGCCTGCAGCCGATAGTCCGTCATCGCGTGCACTTATCCTAAAGCAAAGGCAGGAAACCACCGGCCCGCCATCCCAGGGGATCCGTCAGGCATACGGCCCCTATATAGGGTGTTTGCCCGCCGGGGGCGAGGGCCTCGCGCGCATGGGCGCATCGACCGCAGGCCCGCGCGGGCGGATATAATGGATTGAGCGCCGCCGGTCAGCGCGCCCCGGGTCAGCGCCCCATGGGACGGACATGGCTGGCGTCCAGCCGATCCAGCCGCTCGAAGAAGGGGGCCACCACCGACCGGTCCTGCTTGGTTTCCTGTTCCAGGGCGGCTCGGTCCTGCTCGGTCCAGCGGACCAGGGTGGCCATCTCCTGCCGCTCGAAGGCGCTGAGACTGGAGGCGGACGCCAGCTTCTGCGCCGCCGCCCCTCTTTCCACCGGTTCCTCCGCCGCGCGGGCCGCCTGCCGGGCGGCCAGCACGCGCTGGGTCACCTGGCGCCAGCGCCGCTCATCAAAGCCATACTTGGCCAGCAGGGACTTCGCCTCCGGCCCCGGGTGGGCCAGCAGGACGAAAGCGGGCTGCCCATCGTCCGGCGCGGACGCGACCAGGGCCTCCGCCGCGGTGACGTAGCGGCCGACCTCGGCGGCGTCCAGACGCTCATGCGCCAACATCGGCGCGGATACCATCAGAACCACTAACGCGGCTGCGAAACGCATCGTTTGCCCCCAAACGTTCGCGCGCCAAATGTGATCGTTTCTTATATCGGGCACGCAACGACATTTCCAGCGGAAAGCCTGTAAGTGGAGAGTAGAATTGAAGAATTATGGCGGGGGTATGGCTGACGCAGCGCTTGGCGCGAACTCTTCCGGAGAGCACGCAAGGACAGGCCTGCGGCGGAGGCGCGCATGCCCCTTGAATGATGCCATGACGTGCCCTAGGGTCCCGTCGCACCCATGGGTTTCATTTAGGATAAGACGTAGCCCCGTGTCCCGCTTCACCGCCCGTCTTCTTGCCGCCGGCACCGCTCTGGTCCTGGCCGGTTCCGCCCTTGCCCAGACCACGCCCCAGCCGGATCAAGCCTCGGGGGGCCAAGCGCCGGCCGGCGGTGGCGACAGCGGCGGCCTGATCCTGCCGGGCGCCATTTCCTCCGGTTCCAGCGTGGCCGCCCCGCAGCAGGCGCCTGTGCCGTCCGGTCCGGCCATGGGTCCGGCCTCCGGCCCCGCTATGGGCCCCAGCGCCGGTCCGCGCCAGGCCCCGGCCGCGCAGGCCCCGATCGCCGGTCCCGCCACCGGCCCGGCGGCGCCCGCTGGCGCGCCGGCCGCGTCAAAGGTCGGCACCGTCACCGGCAACTGGCAGGTGGGTCCCCAGGTCTACACCGACGGCAGCTTCAAGCTGTGCGAGGCGCAGGCCAGCTTCGACAACGGCCTGGCGCTGGTCTTCCTGGCCCTGCCCGTGCCGCAGGCCGAGCAGCAGGCGAAGAAGCTGCCGCCCAAGATCATCAACCTGGTGATCGGCGTGCCCGGCGCCAACATGCCGCCGGGCCAGGGCCCGGCCATCAAGCTGAAGCTCGACGGCAAGCTGGAGCAGACGCGCGGCTCGCAGGTCATCCAGCCGAACGCCATCATGACCGGCTTCGACCCGATGGACGCCAACTTCATGAAGGCGCTGCCGGCGGCCAACAAGCTGGAGATCACCAGCCCCAACGACACCGCCACCTTCGTGCTGAAGGGCGGCACCAAGGCGTTCAAGGACCTCAACGCCTGCTTCGACCAGGCCATGGCCGGCAAGCTGCAGTTGCCCGCCCCGCCGCCCGCCATCCCGCCGGCTTTCGCCGCCCTGCTGATGGATGCCGGCCTGAAGGACGCCCATCCCCTGCCCGTCGACAAGATGTCGCCGCAGGAGCGGCCGGGTGACTTCGCCTGGGCCATTCAGAAGGACGTCATCGGTTCCTTGCGGTCCGTCGGACTGAAGCCCGAGGCCGGCGATCTGGAAAAGATCATGCAGAACTACCTGGACAGCCTGTCCAAGGGCTGCCAGGGCACCTACACCCCGACCAAGGGCAAGCTGGAGAAGCTGCTGCAGATCGACATGCAGACGGGTTCCGCCAGCTGCAAGACGGACAAGGGTGAGTTCTACGCCAACCTGATCCTGTACCTGACCAAGGACCGGCAGCTGTTCATCATCTCGCACGAGGCGCCGGTGGCGTCCAAGGCCGTGGCCGACAACGCCGGCAACGCCATCGCCGGCGTGCTGCGCAAGAAGGCCAACGAGCCGCCGCCCGCCCAGGGCGCGCAGCAGCAGCCGGCCCAGGGCCCCCGCCCGGCCGCTGGCCCGCGCAAGCAGCAGTAAGGACCAGCGATCCGGCTGAAATTGAGAACGGGAGGGGCCAACACCCCTCCCGTTTTCTTTTGGGCCCCGGCCCTTCGCCTGGGCGGTCGCCCAAAAACCTACACCACTTCCCGCACCAGCTTGGACAGGAAGGCGTCGGCGAAAGCATGGCGGTTGGCGGCGGTGATGACGAAGGCGTCCTCCCCCGCGACCACGTTCTCGCGGTAGTAGGGTTCCAGCCAGTCGTATTCGTCCAGGATGACCAGGCCGTTCACGCCCACGCCGGCGGCCTGGGCGTGCGCTCGGGCGGAGCGGGGATCGATGCCGCCGTTGTTGAAGCCGTTGCTGACCAGGTCGATGGTCCGTCGGTCGGCGCTGTAGGGGCAGGCGTCCAGCTGGCGCACGGCCTGGACGATGCAATCGCCCAGCGCCGTGTTGCCGCCCATGGCGACACCGGGCGCCTCATCGATGCGGTCGGCCAGGGCCAACGCGTCCTGGGGCCCGGCCAGCAGGGTCCAGGGCACTAGCGTTGTCAGGGTGCCGGGGCCGGAGAACAGGGCCAGTTGCACCGCCACCTTGCCCTTCGGTCCGCCGGCCAAGGCCTGGTGCACGGCCTTGTCGCGGAAGGCGGCGGCGTGGCCGCGCAGCTGGAAGTCCAGCATCACCTTGGAAATGCTGGCAGAGCTGTCAACCGCCATCACCAGGGCCAGGTCCACCGGCGTGCCGCCTCCGCGCGCCCAGGCCCGGCCCGTCAGGGCAGGGGCGGCCAGAGCCGCCCCCATGCCGGCCAGCAGCGCGCGCCGCGTCGGCTCGGCCATTCCTTGACCACCCTCACTCACGTCTCGTCCCATCTACCCGTAGTCCTATGGAGAAACGCGGCAGCACCCGGGCGGGATTAATCCTTGCCCCCGCCCCGCGCCCAGGCGACGACCTTGCGCATGACGGTGGGCAGGGCCTGGTCATGGAAATCGGCGGGGGTGCACCACACGCCCTCCACCGCCGCCCCATCGTCGTCCAGGTGGCCGCGAACGACGGTAAGTTCCAGGTGAAAATGGGTGAATGTATGGCGGACGACACCGGGCAGGCGCTGCCAGTCGGCGGCCGCCGGTGCCCAGCCCAGGGCCCGGGTATAGGCGAGGTCCACGCCAGGTTCCCACGCGCTGGACGGCACCTCCATCATCCCGCCCAGCAGGCCCGATTCGGGGCGGCGGCGCAGCAGCACCTGACCCCGGGCGTTGGTCAGCCAGAAGGCCACCCCCCGGCGGGTGGGCTTGGCGGCCTTCTCCGCCTTCAGCGGCAGCAGTTCGGCCAGGCCGTCGCGCCGGCCCCGGCAGGCCGCCATCCACGGGCACAGCACGCAGCGGGGGCTGCGCGGGCTGCACAAGGTGGCGCCCAGGTCGAACAGGGCCTGGGTGTAGTCGCCCGGCCGCTTTTCCGGCACCAGGGCGGCGGCCAGCGCCTTCAGCCTGGGCTTGGAGCCTGGCAGCGGGTCGGTCACGGCATAGATACGGGACATCACCCGTTCCACATTGCCGTCCATCGCCGTGGCGGGCCGGTCGAAGGCAATGGCCGCGATGGCGGCGGCGGTGTAGGCGCCAATGCCGGGCAAGTCCAGCAACGCCGCCTCATCCACCGGGAAGCGGCCGCCGTGCCGCGCCACCACCGCCTTGGCGCAGGCGTGCAGGTTGCGGGCCCGGGCGTAATAGCCAAGGCCGGCCCATTCCTTCAGCACCTCATCCAGGTCCACCGCCGCCAGGTCCGCGACCGTGGACCAGCGGGCCAGGAAGCGCTGGAAATAGGGGCCGACCGTCGCCACCGTCGTCTGCTGCAGCATGATCTCCGACAGCCAGACATGGTAGGGGTCGGCCTTGCCACCCGGGGCGGCACGCCAAGGCAGCACCCGGCGGTGGGCGTCGTACCAGGCCAGCAGGTCGGCGGGCCGGGGGGCGGGCAAATCGTTGCCGAGGGGAAGAGAGTCGCCTGCGACGATCATTGTGTGGTCAAAGCCCCTTGCGCCATGGTTCAACTGCCCCCAAACACTGTCCCAGACAAAGGGGTCGGCGTTAGCGGATACGCCGCCCCCGCAACCGTTTCAAGGTCCACCACCACCCATGCCCGGCCCCCGCCCCATCGGCCGCCACCTGAACGCCATCGCCGGCAAGGCGCTGGGTCCCCATGGCCCGGCCTTCGCCACCCTGCTGGCCGAGTGGGACGCCATCGTGGGCCCCCGCCTGGCCAGCGTGGCCCTGCCGCTGAAGCTGCAGTTCCCCAAGGGCCGGCAGGACGACGCCGTGCTGCACCTGGGCGTGGCCGGACCCGCCGCTTTGTTCATCCAGCATGAGGAGCCGCAGATCCTGCAACGGTTGAACGGCTTCTTCGGCTTTCGCGCCGTGGCGCGGCTGAAGCTGCTGCAGGCACCCCCCGCCACCAACCGGCGGCGCGACCGGCCGGCGCCGATTCCCCGCCGCCTGTCGGCGGGCGAGGCGGCGGCGCTGGAAACCCAGACGGCGGCCGTGGAAGACGGGGATTTGCGGGAGGCGCTGACCAGCCTGGGCCGCGCCATCCTGGCCACCGAAAAGCCGGCCGGGTCCCCGAAGCGATAGCCCCTCGGACGCGGCTTGCCGGCCCCCGGCGCCGCCCCCTATAGTCACTACAGTTGGTATCGGAGGAACTAAGGTGAACCTACATCTGCGTAATTCGCTGGCTGCCGCCCTGGTGGCTGCCGGTGCCCTGGCTGGTGTCCTGGCGGCCGGCGCGGCCCACGCCCAGGCGGCGGACGCCCCGGTCACCATCGACGTCGCCAGCGCCACCAGCCCGCGCGTGCTGGGCGATGTCAAGGCGCCCATCGTGCTGGAGGAATACGCCTCGTTCACCTGCCCGCACTGCGCCCATTTCGAGGAAGCGTTCCTGCCGCAGCTGAAGGCCGACTTCATCGACACCGGCCAGGTGCAGCTGGTGTTCCACGACTTCCCGCTGGACCAGCTGGCCTTCGCCGCCGAAATGGCCGCCCGCTGCCTGCCGCCCGACCGCTACACCGCCGCCAAGGGCCTGATCTTCAAGACGCAAGCGCAGTGGGAACACGCCGACGACCCGCTGAAGGCCTTGCAGCAGACCCTGCGCCTGGGCGGCATGTCCGACGCCACCTTCACCGCCTGCCTGAGCAACAAGCCGCTGCAGGACTTCATCACCCAGAGCCGGCTGGACGCGTCGGAAAAGCTGGGCGTGGACGGCACCCCGACCTTCTTCATCAAGAAGGGCGACGCCATGGTGGAGAAGATCGACAACCTGCGTGAATACAGCCAGCTGTCGGAAGCGCTGGTGAAGGCGGGTGCCAAGGCCCCGGCCAATCCGGCCCCGGCGCCGGCCACCAATGGCGCGCCCGCCGACCAGGCGGCCACCCCGGCCAGCACGACCCCGGCCAGCACCCCGGCCACCAGCACTCCGGCGGCCCCCGCCGCCGCGCCGTCCGCGGCCGGCGGCCCCAGCACCGGCCTGATCGTCGGCGGCATCGTCGCCGCCCTGGTCGTGCTGGGCGGCATCTTCATGCTGACCCGCCGCAAGAAGTGAGACCGGCGGCGTCCTGGGGACGGGGATCCCAAGGGCGCCGTCTTCGTGCCCGTGGCGTTTGAACCCGTCGCGTTTGAACCAGTCGCGTTTTGGAAGTCGGGATGGAGGGGGATATGGCAGGACGTTGGATGCGCGATCGGGCCGGCATGGTCCAGAGCCTGGTCATGGCGATGGCGGCGATTGCCGTCCCGCTGGCCCTGCCCGCGCCCGCCGTGGCCCAGACAGCGGTTGCCCCCGCGCCGTCCACGGGGGGCGGCATCGACATCGCCGCCGCCACCAGCACCCGCGCCCTGGGCAGCGGCAATGCCCCGGTGGTGATCGAGGAATACGCCTCCCTCTCCTGCCCGCACTGCGCCCATTTCGAGGAGACGATGCTGCCTCGCCTGAAGGCGGACTTCATCAATCCCGGGCAGGTGCGCTTCATCTTCCACGACACGCCCACCAACCGTGTGGGTTATCTGGCCCACATGGCCACGCGCTGCCTGCCCGTCGGCAGCTATAATGACGCCCGGAGCCTGCTGTTCAGCACCCAGGGCCAATGGCTGGGCGCCAAGGACCCGGAGGCGGGCCTCAAGGAGATGATGGGCATGGCCGGCCTGCCGGCGCCCGCCTATGACGCCTGCGTCGCCAGCAAGCCCATCCAGGACTACATCGCCGCCAGCAGCCAGGAGGCCACCGAGGCGAAGGTCGAACAGACACCCACGCTGATCATCCGCAAGGGCGGCAAGGAAGTGGACCGCATCGCCGGCCCCAACGACTATGACAAGCTGGCCGCCGCCCTGATCAAGGCGGGCGCCAAGGCACCGAAGAAGTAACCCCCCGTGCAATTCACCAAGCTTCGCATCTCCGGCTTCAAGTCCTTCGTGGACCACACCGAGCTTCTGATCGAGCCCGGGATGACCGGCATCGTCGGCCCCAACGGTTGCGGCAAATCCAACCTGGTGGAGGCGTTGCGCTGGGCCATGGGCGAGACCTCGGCCAAGAAGATGCGTGGCGAGGACATGGACGACGTCATCTTCGGCGGCACGGCCACGCGGCCGGCCCGCAATTTGTGCGAAGTCGTCCTGCACCTGGACAGCCCCAACCTGACCGCCGGCACGCCGGGCGTCAAAGCGGACGCGGTCCAGACGGAAATGGAGATCAGCCGCAAGCTGGAACGCGGCGCCGGCTCCGACTATCGCATCAACGGCCGGCCCGCGCGCGCGCGCGACGTGCAGCTGCTGCTGGCCGACAACGCCTCGGGCGCTCATTCCCCCGCGCTGGTCAGCCAGGGCCGGGTGGGCGCCCTGATCAACGCCAAGCCGGGCGACCGCCGCCAGTTGCTGGAGGAGGCGGCGGGCATCACCGGCCTGCATTCCCGCCGGCATGAGGCGGAATTGAAGCTGAAGGCGGCGGAAACCAACCTGACGCGCCTGGACGACGTGGTCGTCACCATGGACGCGCAGTTGCAGAACCTGCGCAAGCAAGCCCGCCAGGCCGCCCGCTACCGCAACATCTCCGACCACATCCGCCGGGCGGAGGCGCTGCTGCTGCACCTGCGGTGGACCACCGCCACCGCCCAGGTCATGCAGGCCCGCGCCGGCTTCGACAAGGCGGAGGAGGCGGTGCGCGGCCTGATGCTGGCCGTCACGCAGGCCACCACCAAGCGCACGGATCTCGCCGCCAGCCTGCCGCCCAAGCGCCAGGCGGAAGCCGAGGCCGCCGCCGCCCTGCAGCGCCTGCTGGTGGCGCGGGAGCAACTGGACGCGGAGGAGCGGCGCGCGACCGAGGCGCTGGCCACCCTGCAGCGCCGCCTGGCCCAGATTGAGGGCGACCTGGCGCGCGAAAAGGACCTGGCGGCCGACGCCGACCGGGCGCTGTCCCGCCTGGCGGAGGAACGCCAAGCCATCATCGATGCGCAAGAGGACGAGGCCGAAAGCCAGGAACTGGCCAAGGCCCGCCTGGAGGAAATCCGCGACACGGTGGCAACCCTGGACGCCGAGCTGGCCGCCGCCACGGAGCGGCTGGCCGCCGATGAGGCCAAGCGCGCCCAGATCCAGCGCCAGGCGCAGGACCTGGAGCAGCGCGTCGCCACCCTGCGCCGCCGTGTCGAGGAGACGCAGGCGCAGAAGGCGGAGCTGGAGCGCCAGCAGGCCGCCCGCGACGACGTGGCCGAGGCGGAAGAGGCCATCCACCTGGCCGAGGAACGGCTGGAATTGGCCAAGGGCACGGCGGAGGAGGCGGAAGCCGCCAAGGCCGGGGCCGAGCAGGCTGCCAACGCCGCCCGCGCCCTGGGCACCCAGGAACAGGCCGCCGCCCGCGACGCCTTGCAGCGGGCCGAGGGCGACCGCGCCCGCCTGACGGCGGAAGCCGACGCCATCACCCGCCTGCTGAAGGCCGGCGCCGGCGACCTGTTCCCGCCCCTGGTGGACGCGCTGACCGTGGCCAAGGGCTATGAGCAGGCCCTGGCCGCCGCCCTGGGCGACGCCCTGACGGCCCCGCTGGATGAGGCGGCGCCGGTGCACTGGCGCGCCTTCCCGGCGCTGAGCCAGGTAACGCCCCTGCCCACAGGCGCGGAACCGCTGGCCACCAGAGTCAAGGCGCCGGGCGCGCTGGACCGTTGCCTGGCCCACATCGGCATCGTCGCCGATACCGCCACCGGCACGCGCCTGGCGGCCGGTTTGGCGGCCGGCCAGATCCTGGTGACTCGCGACGGCGCCGCCTGGCGCTGGGACGGGCACTGCATCGCCGCCGGCGCGCCCACCGCCGCCGCCGAGCGCCTGCGCCAGCGCAACCGCCTGACCGAGCTGACGCAGGAGATCGCGGAGGCCGACGCCGTGGTGGCCGAGGGCCGCGCCGCCTATGAGACGGTGAAGGACGCGGCGGAGGAGCGCGTGGCCCTGGCGTTGCGAGCGGTGGACCAGGCCTCCGCCAAGGACCGCGCGGCCCGCGACGCCGTCAGCGCCGCCTTCCGCGCCGTGGCCGACGCCCGCGCCACCCACGCCCGCGTGGCCCAGGCCGCCGCCGCCCTGGCCAGCCGCCTGGCCGCCCTGTCCGAGACCCTGGACCAGATGACGGCGGACGAGGAGGACCTGCGGGAACGCTGGGCCGAGGCCCGCGCCACGCTGGAGGAGTTGCCGCCCCCGGGCGAGGGCCGCGAGCAGATCGCGGAGGCCCGCCTGCGCCTGACCGAGGCGCGCGGCACCCAGGCGGAGGCGCAGAACGCCCTGGACCGCCTGCTGCGCGAGGCGGAGGACCGCCGCCGCCGGCTGGACGCCATCGCCGCCGAGGAAACTTCGTGGCGCCAGCGCCGCGACGGCACCGGCGGCCGCCTGGCCGAGCTGACCGAACGCGCCGAGGAGACGCGGGAGGAGCAGGAGCGCCTGGCCGAACGCCCGGCCCAGATCGAGGAAGAGCGCCTGACCCTGGCCGACCTGATCCATGAGGCGGAGCGGGTGCGCAGCCGTGCCGGCGACGACCTGGCGGAAGCCGAGGGCGCGCTCACCACGGCCGAGCGCACCCTGAAGGAGGCGGAGAACGGCCTGGCCGACGCGCGCGAGGCCCGCGCCCATGCCGAGGCGGCCGTCGGCTCCGCCCACCAGCATCTGGACACGGTCAAGGAGCGCATCGCCGAACGGCTGGATTGCCCGCCGGAACAGGTGCTGGCCCTGGCCGGCCTGGACGAGGGCGAGCCCCTGCCCGAGGCCCATGCCGTGGAGCAGCGCCTGGGCCGTCTGGAGGCCGAGCGCGACAACATGGGCCCCGTCAACCTGCGCGCCGAGCAGGAGGTGCAGGAACTGGATGAGCAGATCGGCGTCATGAAGACGGAGCGGGAGGACCTGGTGTCCGCCATCGCCCGCCTGCGCCAAGGCATCTCGGGCCTGAACAAGGAGGCGCGCGAGCGGCTGCTGGCCGCCTTCCACAAGGTGGACACCCACTTCCAGGAGATGTTCACCCAGCTGTTCGGCGGCGGCCGCGCCCAGCTGAAGCTGACCGACACCGAGGATCCGCTGGACGCCGGCCTGGAGATTTACGCCAGCCCGCCGGGCAAGAAGCTGCAGATCCTGTCGCTGCTGTCGGGCGGCGAGCAGGCCTTGACCGCCATCGCCCTGCTGTTCGCCGTCTTCCTGTGCAACCCGGCCCCCATCTGCGTGCTGGACGAGGTGGATGCCCCCCTGGACGAGGCCAACGTGGGCCGCTTCTGCGACCTGGTGGAGGAGATGGCGCGGGCGGGCCATACCCGCTTCCTCATCATCAGCCACCACCGCCTGACCATGTCGCGCATGGACCGCCTGTTCGGCGTCACCATGGCCGAACGGGGTGTGTCGCAGCTGGTGTCCGTGGACCTCGCCACCGCCGAGGAACTGCAAGCCGCCGAATAAGCGCAAAAGTGCACGTGAATCCGGGCGGTTAACGTTGTTACCCCGCGACAACTGGCGCGCTGGCCCGCAACAGTCCGGCCCTGGCGGGAAAGCGCGCGCTGCACTATCTTAACTAAGAAGGGCCCTGGGGCAGGGTCCGGGCGGTTGGGGCTTGTTTCATCCGGCGGCAGCGGCCGAACCGGACGTGTGAGGGAGACTGAAATGCGGTACCGTTCCTTGGCACTCGCGGCGGTGGGCCTGTTGGCCGTTGCCGGTTGCGCCACCAACCCCGACGCCGACCAGGCGGCGTACGCCCAGCGCGCGCTGATCGGCATGCCGAAGCAGACCCTGCTGTCCTGCGCCGGCGTGCCCACCCGCCAGACGGCGGTCGACAATGTGGAATACTTCACCTACTCCAGCGACAGCCTGCAGACCCGCGTGGGCCCGTCCTACTGGGGTGGTTTCGGCGGCGGCCCGTGGCATCGCGGGTATTGGGGTGGTGCTGATTTCGGCCCCACCGAGGTGTCGGCCCGCAACTGCAACGCCACCTTCACCCTGAAGAACGGCGCCGTGCAGCAGCTGGTGTATGGCAGCTCCACCGATAGTCCCGCTGGCCGCCTGTCCCAATGCTACGCCATCGTGCAGAATTGCCTGCCGCTGGTGCCGCAGCAGCCGGGCCCGGCGGCCTCCGCCGCGACCGGCGCCGGCAGCCGCGCCCGTTAAGGGACCGAATATTGCCCTGCCGAAACAATCCCTGGGGCGCCAGGGGTTGTTGGGCACGGCGCGGTGCACGGGGTGCCCATATCCCTCGACCTATGCTTAAGGCCCGGCCCTCGGCCGGGCCTGTCGCCGTTTGGCCCATTGCGGACGCGGCGCAACATGACGTTTCATAGTCCCCTGGAAGGAGGGGCCGCCGGTTGCGGCCCGCTTCCGGAGGGGGCCGTTACCGGTCGACAGAAACCGGCGCTGGTTTCCTTGGCATGAATCCACTGGGCACGCGGAAGACCGGCCCTTGGGAAGGCCGGACCACCGGGCGTAAGACCGCCCCTGCCCGCGTTCCCCGTGATGAACGGGAGAAGCGCCTATGCATGTTTCCGGTATCCTGAAGCATAAGGACAGCAGCAGCATCATCAGCGCCAAGCCGGGCGACACCATAGAAACGGTGGCGGCCCTGCTGGCGGCCCATCGCATCGGCGCCGTGCTGGTGCTGGACCCCGGCGGCGGCGTGGCCGGCATCATTTCGGAACGCGACATTGTGCGCGGCCTGGCGACCCATGGCCCCGCCGTGCTGAACCAGAGCGTGTCGGAACTGATGACCCGCAAAGTCGTGGCCTGCGCCCCGGGCGACAGCGTCTCCTCCATCATGACCCGCATGACGGAAGGACGCTTCCGCCACATGCCGGTGATGGACGGCGGCCGGCTGGTGGGGTTCATCAGCATCGGCGACGTGGTGAAGCACCGCCTTGCCGAGGCCACCAGCGAGGTGGAGAGCATGCGCGTCTACGTGGCCGGCGGTTTCTGAGCGGCACGTCCTCCGCCCCGCGCCACCCCGGTGCCACGCGCCGGGGAACGAAGCCGGCTGTGCCGGTTGAAAATATCGTCCGCAAGGGATGGGCGGGCCGCTGTGATGACCATCGCAGCGGCCCGTCACCCGTTCCGGGAGGCTGCCGTCCCCGCCCCTTCAGCGAAAGCCGCCGCCCCATGGTGACCGACCCCAAAGCCATCGCGCTATACGCTTGGCCCACGCCCAACGGCCACAAGATCTCCATCGCCCTGGAGGAAATGGGCCTGCCCTATGCCGTGCACCCGGTGGACATCGGCGCCGGCGACCAGTTCAAGCCGGACTTCCTGGCCATCTCACCAAACAATCGCATGCCGGCCATTGTCGATCCCGACGGCCCTAACGGCCAGCCGCTGTCGCTGTTCGAGTCCGGCGCCATCCTGATTTACCTGGCGGAGAAGACCGGCCAGTTCCGCCCTGCGGACGCCGCGGTATGGTATGGCCATGTGCAATGGCTGATGTGGCAGATGGGCGGCGTCGGCCCCATGTTCGGCCAAGCCGGCCATTTCCGTAATTATGCGCCCGAGCGCATCCAATACGGCATCGATCGCTACACCAACGAGGCGCGCCGACTGATCCGTGTCGCCAACACCCAGTTGGCCAAGACGGAATTCCTGGCCGGCGACTACGGCATCGCCGACATGGCGACATTCCCGTGGCTGCGCCTGCATGAACGCTACGAGATCGACCTGGCCGACTTCCCCCATGTGAAACGCTGGATCGACACCGTGGCCGCCCGCCCCGCCGTGCAGCGCGGGCTGGAGCTGCTGAAGGACAAGAGCCGCCCCGCCGGCCAGGCCTTGGATGAGAAGACGCGGGAGAACCTGTTCGGCGCCCGGCAGCGCTGAAACCCAGCGTCGGCGGCGCCTTCTTCCGGACCATCTTCCGGATAGTGGCGCCTTGACCACGCCGCCGCCGCCGCCATCTACCCCCGCGCCATCGCCCGTGCGGCGGGGTGCGGCATGGGGATGGTCCCCGGCGCAGGTATGGTCAAGGGATGGGCATGCTGGGGTGGTTTTCGGACGTGCGGCGTCAGCGCCGAGTCGCGGCGCGGGCCGGCGCATTCTTGCTCGCCGCGGGGTTGCCCGTCGCCCTGCCGGCCGCCGGCGCCACCGTCAGCCGGCCGGAGGACATGACCGTCAGCGGCAAGCTGATCGCCACCGGCGGCGTCACTCAGGTGGAGGGGGCGGCCGGCGGTGGCCTGACACCCTGGGCCGTCATCGGCGGCGGCGGGACGCGGGAGGAGATGGGTGCCACCGCCTTTTTCACCGCCGTGCGCACCCATGATTACGGCATGAACGCCTATGGCGCCCTGATCGGCCTGTGGGACCGGGTGGAGCTGTCGGTGGCCCAGGACAGGTTCGACACCCAGGCCATCGGCGGCGCCCTGGGGCTGGGCGACGGCTACGCCTTCACCAACACCATCGCCGGCGTCAAGGTGCGGGTGGCGGGCGACGCTGTCTATGCCCAGGACAGCTGGCTGCCCCAGCTGGCCCTAGGCGCGCAGTACAAGTCCAACGACCGCGGCAGCCTGGTGAAGGCCCTGGGTGCGCGCAGCGGCGACGGCGTCGACCTCTACGCCAGCGCCACCAAGGTGCTGCTGGCGCAAAGCCTGCTGCTGAGCGGCACGGTGCGCCTGACCAAGGCCAACCAGACCGGCCTGCTCGGCTTCGGCGGCGCCGACGACGACTACCATGCGGAACTGGAGGGCAGCGCCGCGCTGTTGCTGGACCGCAACCTTGTCGCTGGCGTGGAATACCGCATGAAACCCAACACCCTCGCCCGCGCCAACCCCGGCCTGGCGCCGGAGGACGACTGGTACGACGCTTTCATCGCCTGGCTGCCCGGCAAGAATTTGGCCTTCACCCTGGCCTATGTGAATTTGGGGCGGGTGGTGACGCCCACGCGGCAGAACGCCGTCTATTTGTCCCTGCAAGCGGGGTTCTGAGCCATGTCGCGCCGCACCGCCGCCGCCCTGCTGACAATCGCCCTGGCCGGCGCGATCGCCGGTTGCGCCTCCGGCCCCTCGCCCGACCTTTACCAGACCTTCGGCGGCCAGCCGGGCCTGGTGTCCCTGGTGGACGACTTCATGGACGGCATGATGCGCGATCCCGACCTGCATCCGTATTTCGTCAACGCCAACCGTCCCCACATCAAGGCCGAACTGGTGGCGCAGTTCTGCGCCACCCTGGGCGGCCCCTGCGCGTACAAAGGCATGGACATGAAGATGGCACACGCCCGTTATGGCATCGGCGACCATGAGTTCAACGCCCTGGTCCAGGATCTGCAGGACGCCATGGACCTGCATCGCATTCCCTATCGCGCGCAAAACCGCTTCCTGGCCATGCTGGCACCCTATCGCGACGACGTCGTCCACCCGGCCCCGCCGCCCCGCGCCCGGCCGCCCCTGACCATCGCGCCCGACGCCGTGGTCGTGCCGGAGACGGTGCCGGCGGATGGGCCGCAAAATAAGCCGCCACCTCGCTGACGCTGCCCTTTTTAGGGCAGATGCCCAAGCGGCGGGCAACCGCCGTCCTTTGGACAGCATGACTCAAAATCCTCCACCTGATGGACAGAGGGACTAGCGCTAGGCCCGGATCGTGGTTTAGCATCTACCTATAGCCGGTCCTTCGCTCTACCAAGGTATTGCAAGGGCTTTTCAGGGCTGGCCAGGACCTGCCGAGCGGTCCCCCACAGATGGGCCGCAGCGGCCAAAAACATGTATCCCAGGGCACATCGTTAACATTTTGGTGAGGCCTTGGAGCTCACCCTGCCCATAGGGAATACGCATGAAATGCCGCCGGCGCGGTGGTCGCGGGAACAGCCCGGGCCTAGGCCATTTGGCGGAGGGACGCGTGCCACGGGGCGCCGCTGCATGGGCCCGATTATAAACGGACAAGGTTGACCGGATCGCTTATCCGGCGCCCGGGGATGGCCTCCGGGATAGGTGGAATGGATGAGGTCGGCGCCGGGCGGGTCGTCACAACGTTTGGTTTTCGCTGAAAAATTCCCCGATCTGCCTCTACTCCGTCGCAATCGTCCACCAATATCTAAATCAAGACCCAAGGCATCCGGGTACAGGGAGAACGAAGGACGGCAGGTGAGTGTTTACAAGTGGAGTCCAAGGGTCCGGTCCACCGGGACGGACCATCTGGTACGGAACTTGCCTCTCCTGAAACGTCAGTCACGAGGTTGGTACCCCGTTGGAACGGGGGAGAGTGAAGCCGTCGCGGTCTCGCGTGTTGGGACCGCCCGTCGAGTTGCCTGATAGGCGTGATCCTTCTGAAAGGGTGAACCCATGCCGAAGTCGACCGATTTGTTCACTACCTTCGCCCAAAGCTATGAGGCGCGCCGCGAAGTGGCGATGTCGTTGCAGGAATACCTGGAAGGGTGCCGCGACGACCCGATGATGTACGCCAGCGCACCGGAGCGTCTGCTGGCCGCCATCGGCGAGCCGGAGGTGGTGGACACCGCCAAGGACAGCCGCCTGTCCCGCGTTTTCATGAACCGTACCATCAAGATCTATCCCGCCTTTGCCGAGTTCTACGGCATGGAGGAGACGATAGAGCGCATCGTGGGCTTCTTCCGCCACGCCGCCCAGGGCCTGGAGGAGCGCAAGCAAATCCTCTACCTGCTGGGCCCGGTGGGCGGCGGCAAATCCTCGCTTGCCGAGCGTCTGAAGGCGCTCATGGAAGAGCAGCCCATCTACGTCCTGAAGGCCGGCGACCAGCTGAGCCCGGTGTTCGAGAGCCCGCTGGGCTTGTTCGACCCCGGCACCATGGGCGAGGCGCTGGAGGAACGCTACGGCATTCCCCGCCGCCGCCTGACCGGCCTGGTCAGCCCCTGGGCCATCAAGCGCCTGGATGAATTCGGCGGCGACATCACCCGGTTCCGGGTGGTGAAGCTACGCCCGTCGCGCCTGCGCCAGATCGCCGTGTCGAAGACCGAGCCGGGCGACGAGAACAACCAGGACATCTCCTCCCTGGTGGGCAAGGTCGACATCCGCAAGCTGGAGATGTTCCAGCAGAACGATCCGGACGCCTACAGCTATTCCGGCGGCCTGAACCGGGCGAACCAGGGCCTGCTGGAATTCGTCGAGATGTTCAAGGCGCCCATCAAGATGTTGCACCCCCTGCTGACCGCCACGCAGGAAGGCAACTACATCGGCACGGAGAACATCGGCGCCCTGCCCTTCACCGGCGTCATCATGGCGCACTCCAACGAGGCGGAGTGGCAGAGCTTCAAGAACAATAAGAACAACGAGGCCTTCATCGACCGCATCTGCGTGGTCAAGGTCCCGTACAGCCTGCGCGTCACCGAGGAACAGCGCATCTATGAGAAGCTGATCGGCGGGTCGGAACTGGCCAAATCCCCCTGCGCCCCCGGCACCATGGAGATGCTGGCCCGGTTCACGGTGCTGTCCCGCCTGCGGGAGCACGAGAACTCCAACCTCTTCTCCAAGATGCGCGTCTATGACGGCGAAAGCCTGAAGGAGACGGACCCCAAGGCCCGCACCCTGCAGGAATACAAGGACGCCGCCGGCATGGACGAGGGCATGAACGGCATCTCCACCCGTTTCGCCTTCAAGGTGCTGGCCAGCACCTTCAACTACGACACGGTGGAGGTGGCGGCCGACCCGGTGCACCTGATGTATGTGCTGGAGCAGGCCATCCGCCGCGAGCAGTTCCCGGATGAGACGGAAAAGCGCTATCTGGAATTCATCAAGGCCGAGCTGGCGCCACGCTACGCGGAGTTCATCGGCTATGAAATCCAAAAGGCCTACCTCGAGTCCTACCACGATTACGGCCAGAACCTGTTCGACCGGTATGTCGACTACGCCGACGCCTGGATCGAGGATCAGGACTTCAAGGATCCCGATACCGGCCAGCTGATGAACCGGGACCTGCTGAATCAGGAGCTGACCAAGATCGAGAAGCCGGCGGGCATCGCCAACCCGAAAGACTTCCGCAACGAGGTCGTGAAGTTCGTGCTGCGGACGCGGGCGGCCAACGCCGGCCGCAACCCCAGTTGGACATCTTATGAGAAGCTGCGGTTGGTCATCGAACGGCGTATGTTCAGCCAGGTGGAAGAGCTGCTGCCGGTCATCAGCTTCGGCAGCAAGAAGGATGGCGAGACGGAGAAGAAGCACCACGAGTTCGTCGAGCGCATGGTGGATCGCGGCTATACCGAGCGCCAGGTGCGCCGGCTGGTCGAGTGGTACATGCGGGTGAAGCAGGCGGGCTGAGCGGGACCTTCCCACAGGAAAGGGCCCGGCCTCACCAGCCGGGTCCCATCCCGCGATCCCCTGCGCTTACACGCGAAACCGACACCACCCCCACCCGGCTGACCCCCGGTGGCGCTCTCCCGCCCGGCCCCTTCATGGGTGCCGGGGCGCCGGCGCCGCCGGTACGGTTCCCGGGGCCGGGGTACCGGGGAGTAATGCCTTGTCGTCGATGATCATTGTCGATCGCCGCAGCAATCCCAAGGGCAAGAGCCTGGCCAACCGCCAGCGCTTCATCCGGCGTGCCAAGGAACAGATCCTGCGCGCCGTGAACGGCGCCTCCAGCAACCGCCGCATCAAGGACGTGGAAAGCGGCGCCGACATCTCCATCCCCACCGGCGGCATTTCCGAACCCACCTTCCACCGCTCCGGCCAAGGCGGCATCCGCGACCATGTGGTGCCCGGCAACAAGGAATTCATGGAGGGGGACACCATCGCCAAGCCGCCCAGCGGCCAGAGCGGCGGCCGAGGCACGGATGGCAGCCCCGATGGCGGGGGCGAGGACGAGTTCCGCTTCGTCCTGACGCGGGAGGAGTTCATGGACCTCTTCATGGAGGATCTGGAATTGCCCGACCTCGCCAAGCGCAAGCTGAAGGCGGCCGACGCCGTGCTGTGGCAGCGCGCGGGCTATTCCTCCTCCGGTTCGCCCACCAACCTCAACCTGGTGCGCACCATGCGCAACAGCCTGTCGCGCCGCATCGCGCTGAAGCGCCCCAAGTCGGAGGAGATGCTGGCGCTGGAGGCGGAGATCGCGGAACTGGAGGCCCAGCCGGGCAAGGACCCGGACCGGCTGATGGAGCTGCGCGGCCTGCTGGAACGCCAGGTGATGCGGTCCAAGCGCATTCCCTACATCGACCCCATCGACGTCCGCTACAACCGCTTCACGCCCATTCCCAAGCCGGCGGCCCAGGCGGTGATGTTCTGCCTGATGGACGTCTCGGGCTCGATGACCGAGCATATGAAGGACTTGGCCAAGCGCTTCTTCATGCTGCTCTACCTCTTCCTCACCCGCCGGTACAAGCAGGTGGAGGTGGTCTTCATCCGCCACACCCATGAGGCGGAGGAGGTGGACGAGGACACCTTCTTCCACTCCACCGAGACCGGCGGCACCATGGTGTCGACGGCGCTGGAGGAGATGAAGCGCATCATCAAGGAGCGCTACCCCGTCGCCGACTGGAACATCTACGGTGCCCAGGCCTCGGACGGCGACAACACCACCAGCGATGGCGGCCGCACGGCGGCCCTGCTGGAGCATGACCTGCTGCCCGCCTGCCAGTACTACGCCTATGTCGAGGTCGGGTCCGACCCCGACGCCATGCCCGCGGGCTTCGCCACCCACGCCCGCGAAACCGACCTGTGGCGCACCTACAAGCAGGTCACCGGCACCGAGACGCCCTTCGTCATGAAGAAGGTCCGCCATCGGCGGGAAATCTACCCGGTATTCCGTGAACTGTTCGCCCGCGATGGCGCGAAACAGTCGGAGGAGGCGACACCTTGACCTTAGCCCCCGTTGAACGCCTGAAGCCTGTCAAGAGATCGGAACCCGGGGAGAAGGTGCCGCCGCCGGACGATGCCAACCTGCTCTACACCGGTGCCGACTGGGACTACGACACCATCAAGCGCTGCCACGACGCCATCCAGGAGATCGCGCTGGGCGAGCTGGGACTGGACGTCTACCCCAACCAGATCGAGGTCATCACGTCCGAGCAGATGCTGGACGCCTATGCCTCCATCGGCATGCCCCTGCTGTACCGCCACTGGTCCTTCGGCAAGCATTTCGCCCGGGACGAGGCCATGTACCGCCGCGGCATGCGCGGCCTGGCCTATGAGATCGTCATCAACTCCAGCCCCTGCATCAGCTACATCATGGAGGAGAACTCCATCACCATGCAGGCGCTGGTCATTGCCCACGCGGCGTTCGGCCACAACCACTTCTTCAAGAACAACTACCTGTTCCAGCAGTGGACGGATGCCGAGGGCATCCTGGGCTATCTGGACTTCGCCAAGGCCTACATCGCCCGCTGCGAGGAGCGCTATGGCCAGCAACTGGTGGAACGCACCCTGGATGCCGCCCACGCCCTGATGAACCAGGGCATCCACCGCTACCCCCGCCGCCGCCTGGACCTGCAGTCCGAAGCGCGGCGGGAGCAGGAGCGGCAGGAGATGCAGCGCCAGCTGTACAACGACCTGTGGCGCACGGTGCCCACCAAGAAGGGCCAGAAGGCGCCATCGGACGAGGAACGGCGCCGGGCCCTGCTGGACCTGCCGGAGGAGAACATCCTCTATTTCCTGGAGAAGAAGGCGCCGCGCCTGGCCAATTGGCAGCGCGAGGTGCTGCGCATCGTCCGCCATGTGGCGCAGTACTTCTCCCCCCAGCGGCAGACCAAGGTGATGAACGAGGGGTGCGCCACCTACACGCACTACCGCATCATGACCCGTCTGCACGAAACGGGGCGCATCAGCGACGGCGCCTATATGGAGTTCCTGCACTCCCACACCGCCGTGGTGTTCCAGCCGGCCTTCGACGACCCGCGCTATTCCGGCATCAACCCCTATGCCCTGGGGTTCGCCATGATGCAGGACATCGAGCGCATCGCGACCAATCCCACGGAGGAGGACCGCGCCTGGTTCCCCGGCTATGCCGGCAGCGGCGACGCCATGGCAGCACTCCGCGACGCCTGGGCCAACTATCGCGACGAGAGTTTCATCCTGCAGTATTTGAGCCCGCACCTGATGCGCAAGATGCGGATGTTCCACCTGCACGACAACAGTGATGAGAACGTCTACCGCGTCGCCGCCATCCATGACGAACGCGGCTATCGCCGGGTGCGCCAGCAGCTGGCGGCGCAGTACGACTTCTCCTCCCTGGACCCGGACGTCCAGATCACCGACGTGGACCTGGCCGGCGACCGCCGGTTGATCCTGGAGCACAAGGTGCAGAACGGCGTGCTGCTGGCGGAAGAGGACGCCAAGTCCGTGCTGCAGCACGTCGCCAACCTCTGGGGCTACGACGTGCTGCTGTTCGAGAACGACGACGCCGGCAATACGCTGCGCAAGCTGACCGTGCCCGCCCGCACGATCCTGCTGGCGGAGTGATCAAGGCCCCCAAGGAGGCCAGCGTCAGAGGCAGCCTTCGATATAGTCCACGGCCGGGGGCAAACCCGCGCGGAAGCGGGTGACCCGGCCGGCGGCCGTCTCGAACAACAGGACCCGGCCCCGCTCCTCAATGCGGAGATAGTGCCCGTCCTCATAGGCGTGGGGCTGCACCACCATCGTGGGGCCATAGGCCTTCAGCACCGCCGCCTCCGTGGCGCCGACACCGATCCCCTGGGCCGTCCGGATGGTCGCCTCCCCTCCCGATGGGGCGAAGACGTCGATGCGGGTGATCCGGCCCTTTTCCACCATATAGCTGATCTGCCTGTCCTTGCCGTCGCCGCGGCCGGTCAGCCAGCAGTCCGCCGACTGGGCTTGGCCCATGGGACGAAAGGAAACGTCCAGCGCCGACTCCGCCTGGACGACCGTCATGCCCAGGCGGACAGACCCCAGGCCGTCGAAGGTCAGGGGCGGCGGTGACGGCTGGCAGGCGGCGGGAAGGATGGCCATCACGGCCAGGAAGGGGTGGACCCAGGACCTCATCGGAACCTTCTCCCGCGCGGCGGCTTGTTCCTGCGCGCCGGCCACCGATTTGTCATGCCGCAGATGCGAAATCGCCCTAGTTAAGCCATGTTGCATCGCGATATTATGAGCGTACCCCAAGCGGGTACCCAACCGCCAACCTCCTAGAGAGCAATTCCGATGTCCACCCTGGAACTGGATCCCGCCTTCGTCGCCGCGTGCGAAGCGCACGGGCTGGACCCGCAGAAGACCAACATGTTCCTGCTGGAATGCGCCGTTCAGGGCCGCGAGCCGTCCAAGGTCTCCATGTTCGAGCTGGACCGCCAGCCGTCCGACCTGTGGGCCAAGGTGCGCAAGCTGAACCGCGCCGCCTGATCCCAGGCCCTGCTGGCCAAGCTTTGCTGAACTGAACGAAGCCGCCGGGCCGTTGAGGCCCGGGCGGCTTTTTTCATGCCGGTGAGCACCATTCGTCCAGGGATGCCGCCACCCTCGCCAGCACGCCATACCAGTCGCCGGGCATCTCCTGCCGGAACTGGCGCAGGGTGGGATACCAGGGGCTGTCGTCACGGTCGCGCAACCAGCGCCAGTCGGAATCGAAGCGGTTCAGCAGCCACACCGGCCGGCCCAGGGCCCCCGCCAGATGGACGACGGAGGTATCGACGCTGATCACCAAGTCCATCGCCTGGACCAGCGCCGCGGTATCGGCGAAGTCGGCAACGTTCCCCATGCGGTCGACGACACCATCGGGCAGACCACCCGCCGCGTCCGGATCCTTCTGCAGGCTGTGGAATTCCACCTCCGGGCAGGCGGCGACCAGGGACTCGACCTGGGCCCGCGTCAGGGAGCGGCGGCGGTCCACCTTGTAGGTGGGGTTGCCGGACCAGGCGATGCCGACACGGGGACGATCCCTGGCCGCGATCGGGGCGGCCACCGCCGCCGTCAGGTAGGGCGTGGCCGCCGGCACCGTCCCCAGCCGCGTGTCCAGCGCCAGCGGCAGGCTCATCAGGGGGCAGTGCAGATCAAAATCCGGCAGGGGCGTGCCCCGGGCGATGAAGCGCACCTCCCCGACCGCCACCAGGGCGGGGGAGGTCCGCAACAGGCGCAGCAGGGGCCGCGGCACCTCCACCACCACCCGGCGGCAGCGGGCAGCCACCAGGGGGATGTAGCGGCAGAACTGCAGGGTATCGCCATAGCCCTGCTCGGCATGCAGCAGCAGCGTTCCCCCGGCCATGTCCTCCCCCCGCCAGGTCTTCTGGGCGAAAGGGCGCCGGTGGGGACGGAAATCGGGACTGGCCCAGCGCCATTCATACGCCGCCCAGCCCCGGGGGTAGTCGCCCAGGCCCAGCCAGGCGAGGCCCAGGTTGTAGCGGGCCTCGGCATAGCGGGGGTCGATCGCCAGGGCCGCCTGGTAGCAGGCGATGGCGCCGTCCATGTCGCCCAGCGCCTTCAACCCGCTCCCCAGGTTGTTGTGTGCCTCCACCAGGCGCGGGTTGAAGGCCAGGGCGGCGCGGTAGCACGCGATGGCCTCCTCGGTCCGGCCCCGTTCCAGCAGCACGTTGCCCAGGTTGTAGTGGCCCTCGGGGTAGGCGGGGCGCAGGGCCAGGGCCTGGCGGTAGGCGGCCTCCGCCCCATCCAGATCTTCGCGCTGACGCAAGGCGTTGCCCAGGTTGCTGTGCGCCTCGGCGAAGGTCGGCCTCAAGGACAGCGCCTGCCGGTACTCGGCTTCCGCCTCATCCCAGCGGCCATGGTGGCGCAGGACGTTGCCCAGGTTGCTGTGGGCGTCGGCATTGTCGGGCCGCAGGGCGATCGCCCGCCGGTAGGCGCCCTCGGCAGCGTCCAGCCGGCCCAGCTTGGCGAGCGCGATACCGAGGTTGCCGTGCATGGCGCTGTCGTCCGGCCTCAACGCCACGGCCTCGCCGATCAGTTCTGCGGCGATGGCGGACTGGCCACGCGCCTGGGCCACCAGCCCCAGCACGTGCAGGAAGGCCGGCTGGCGTGGGTTTTGGGCCAAGATGCGCCGGCAGGCGCTTTCCACCCCGGCCAGGTCGCCGGCATGGAAGCGGGCCACCACTTGGTTGTAATCGGCCTGGTTGGGGCTGGCCGGAGCGTGAGCGGTCGCGGTGATTTTGAAAGCCCTCTTTCCCACTGTCCCTCAGCTTTACACGGGGGGGCAGGTGGAAAGCGGGCGGCAAAAAGAGCGGGCCCTTCAGGGCTCGCCCCAATAATCGCCGAAGATCCAGACGTGGCCCTCCAGGTCGCGGGCCACATACTCGCGGGTGCCATGGCCGGTGTCGTGCGGGTCGGTCAGGATGTCGGCGCCGGCGGCGCGCGCCCGGGCATGGTGGGCATCGACACCATCCAGCGCCACCCACACCCCTTGGTTCAGACCGTTCAGCACACGGGGGCTGTGCATGCCGTAACGGTCGACCGGGTTGTCAGGCCCCAGCATCAGCAAGGCGTCCCCCAGCTTCAGCTGGGCGTGGACCACCCGTCCGCGCTCATCCGTGACCACGTGGTGACGGGTGAGGCCAAAGGCGGCGCAAAGCCAGTCAACGGCGGCGGCGGGGTCTTCATAACGCAGCAGGGGAAAGAATTTCGGGCTCCGCGGGCCAGTATCAGGCCCGCCATCAGGCGCCAAGGTCATGTAACCGTCCTTGCAGCGGCAGGACGGATGCCGGTCCCGCGACAAGGGCCATGGTAGCCCGGCTTCAAGGCCGCCGGAACAGGACCAAGGTTCATCATACCATAGCAATAAGGCCGCCCCCGAGCGGGAGCGGCCTTACTTGCATTTGTGATGAGGTCTTGAATAACCCGTGTATCGCACCGGGCGTCAGCGCACGGGATTACCGTTGCGCGCGGCGCCGTTAAGGAGTGATCAAGCCGGACGAGCGATTAGTATGGCTTAGCTTCACGCGTTGCCGCGCTTCCACATGCCACCTATTGACGTGCTGGTCTAGCACGGCTCTTCAG
>NZ_VITO01000011.1:20407-216391 GCF_007828025.1 Nitrospirillum bahiense | reverse complement strand
CGTAGTTGCCCGTCACGCTGATGGCGTTGGTCAGCAGCACGTTGGCGCCGCTGTTCACCAGCGTGCCGGCACCAACGTTGACCTGGTCGTTCAGCGCCAGGTTGCCGCTGGCCAGTTCCACATTCGCCAGCGTGCTGGTGATCGTGCCGATGCCGTTGGTCCCGGTCAGCGTGCCCACGGTGGACCCGCTGCCGCCCGTGAACACCAGGGCGTTGGCGCTGGTGTTCACGATGCTGCCGGCGATGGTGCCGCTGTTGGCGATGGTGCCGATGCTGCCCTGGTTGTACAGGGCGGTGACACCGGCGATGGTGCCGCTGTTGCTGATGCTCCCGATGGTGCCGCTGTTGCGCAGGCCCCGGCCGCTGACCGTGTCGGTGGCGCTGATCACCCCGCTGTTGTCGATGCTGGCGATGGTGCCGCTGTTGTACAGGCCGTAGGCGACGCTGCTGATGGTGCCCTGGTTGATGACGGCACCGATGGTGCCCTGGTTGTTCAGGCCGGCGGCGTTGACCTCCGGCGCGTCCTTCAGGGTGCCGGTGTTCAGCACCGTGCCGATGCTGCCCTGGTTCCACAGGCCCACCCGGCCCGTGGCCGTGCCGCTGTTGTCCACCAGGCCGATGGTGCCTCGGTTGCGGATACCATAGAACTCACCGTCCAGCACGCCGCTGTTGACCAGCGTGCCCAGGCTGCCCAGGGTGCCGATATAGGCCGCCGTGACCACGCCGCTGATGGTGCCGGTGTTGTTCAGGCTGGCCAGCGTGCCGCCGATGTAATCGTTGGCTGCCGCCAGCACCAGGTCGATGTTGGACCCCACGGTGGTGGTGTCCGCCGCCAGGCTCAAGCCGCTGATGCCCGACAGGACATCCACGCCGGTATAGCTGGACCCCGCCCCGCCCTGCACCAGGATCACGCCCGTGGACGCGCCCACGATGTAGTTGCCGACGCTGTCCAGGGTGGTGCTGACCACGCCGCCACCGATGCTGGCCACGCCACTGACCATCAGGGCGTTGCTGCCCAGCGCCAGGGTGCCGCTGGCCTGGCTGTAGTTGCCGGTGATGCTGACCGTGGTGGCCAGGCTCACGGTGGCGCCACTGTTCACCACCGTGTGGCTGCCCACGTTGACGATGCTGTCGCCCACCACCTGGCTGCCGCCCGCGAACACCACGTTGCTGGCCGTGTTGCTGATGCTGCCGCCCGTCAGCGTGCCGGCCAGGGTGCCGTTGCCCGCGATGACCAGGTCGCCGGTGGACAGGTTGACGATGTTGCCCTGGATGGTGCCGCTGTTGACGATGGTGCCCAGGGTGGCGTTGGCGGCATTGTACAGCGCGGTCACGCTGCCGGCCGCCAGGCCGGTGTTCACCAGGGTGCCAATGCTGCCCTGGTTGTCGATGGCAGCGTTGCTGCCGGTCAGGATACCGCTGTTGGACAGGATGCCGACGCTGCCCGTGGCCGCCACATAGACCGCGTTGTTGGCGCTCAGCGTGCCCGTGTTGCTCAGCGTCCCCAGCGCCGCGCCGACATAGTCGTTCACGCCGACGACGTAGAGGTTGTTGCCGCCCACACTGCCGGTCAGTTCCAGCCCCGCCACGCCGCTGTCATAGCTCAGGCCGGTGTAGCTGGAACCGGTGCCGCCGACCACCGCGGCCGGGAAGCCGCCCTGGCCCGCCAGCACGTTGAGCGTGCCCGGTGCGCCGGTGATGGCCAGGGTGCCGCCGGTCATGACCGCCGCGCCGCTGACCGACAGCGCGCCATTGCCGTAGGCCTCCACCAGGGTGCCGGAGGACTGGCTGAAGTTGCCCTGGACGGCGATGCCGTTGCCCAGCCGCAGCGACGCCCCGCTGTTGGCCAGCGTGCCGCTGCCCACGGTGACCTGATCGTTCAGGAACAGGTTGCCGCCCCCCAGGACCACGTTGGCCAGCGTGCTGGTGATCGTGCCCTGGGTGCTGAGCGTGCCGGCCAGCGTGCCCGTCAGGCTGCCCACCACCGTGCCCGCGCCGCCGGTGACGGTCAGGGCATTGGTCGAGGCGTTGACGATGCCGCCCTGGATCACGCCGCTGTTGGCCAGCGTGCCCAGGCTGCCCGTGCCGGCGATGTAGACCGCCGTGACGCCGCTGATCGTCCCGCTGTTGTCCACCAGGCCGAGGATGCCCCGGTTGTTGACGCCAAAGGCGGCACCGGCCAGCAGGCCGCTGTTGGCCAAGGTGCCCAGGCTGCCCAGGGTGGCGATGTAGGCCGCCGTGACTACCCCGCTAATGGTGCCGCTGTTGCCCAAGCTGCCCAGCGTGCCGCCGATGTAGTCGTTGGCCGCCGCGACCACCAGGTCCACGTTGGACCCGATGGTGTCCACGCCGGCGGCGATGGTCAGGCCGCTTACGCCGGAGGTCAGGCTGACCCCGGTGTAGCTGGACCCCGCCCCGCCCTGGATCAGGATGGCGCCGTTGCTGCCCCCCACCACGTAGTTCTGCGCTGCGTCCACGCTGGCGGTGATGACACCGCCGCTCACATTGGCGACACCGCTGACGAACAGGTGGTTGGTCGACAGGGCCAGCGTGCCCGTGGCCTGGCTGTAGTTGCCGGTGATGCTGAGGTCGCCGCCCAAGGCCAGGCTGGCGCCGCTGTTGACCACCGTGTGGCTGCCGACGTTGAGGGCGTCATTGACCACCTGGGTGCCGCCGGCGAACACCACGTTGCTGGCGGTGTTGCTGATGCTGCCGCCCGTCAGGGTACCGCCACCGCCCGCGATGACCAGGTCACTGGTCGACAGGTTGGCGATGTTGCCGTTGATGGTGCCGGCGTTGGCGATGGTGCCCAGCGTGGCACCGGCGCCGTTGTACAGGGCGTAGGCGCCGCCGGAGATGACACCCATGTTCAGCAGGGTGCCGACCACGCCGGTGTTGCGCACACCCGTGGCGGAGCCCGTGATGCTGCCCACCACGGCGGTGAGGCTGCCGGTGGGGAAGAGGGCGTTCGCCAGGCCCAGGACGGTGCCCGAGTTGTTGAGGCCGATGCTGCCGGTGATCGCGCCGGCGTTGACCAGGGTGCCGACCACGCCGGCATTGCTCAGGCCCGTGGCCGAGCCGTTGATGCTGCCGATGAACGTGGTCAGGCTGTCGGTGGCGAAGACGAAGTTCTGGATGAAGGCGATGGTGCCGGTGTTGTTGATGCCGATGCTGCCGGTGACCTGGTTGGCGTTGACCAGGCCGCCGATGCTGCCGGCGTTGTTGATGCCCGCGGTCACCCCGGTGATGGTTCCGGCGTTGCCCAGGCTGTACATCGAGCCCTGGTTGTCAACCGCCGCCCCGGTGGTGCCGATGATGGTGGCGTAGCTGACCAGTGTGCCGATGCTGCCGGCGTTGGTGATACCCACCGCGCCCTGCAGCAGACCCACCGTGCCGTAGCTCGTCGTCGTGCCCGTGCCGGTCAGCGTGCCGATGGTGATGGTGCCGATGCTGCCCAGGTTGTTCAGGGCGGCATTGGTGCCCAGAAGCGTGCCGGTGTTGGTGAGGCTGCCCAGCGTCCCCGTCGCCGACACGTACACGGCGTTGTTGGCGCTGATCGTGCCGCTGTTGTTCAGGCTGCCCAGAACCGTGCCGACATAATCGTTCAGGCCGGCCAGGTACAGGCTGTTGCCGCCAACCGAACCCGTGACCTCCATGCCCGTCACGTCGGAGCTGTAGCTGAGACCGGTGTACCCAGAGCCCACACCGCCGGTCACCAGGGCGACCGTGCCGCCCACGCCCGCCAGCATGTTCAGCGTGCCGGGCACGCCGGTGACGGCGATGGTGCCGCCTGTCAGCACCGCCGCACCCGTGACCGACAGGCGGTTGCCATAGGCCATCATCAGCGCGCCCGCCGATTGGCCGTAGTTGCCGGTGACGTTGAGGAGGCTGTTGAGCACCACGGACGCGCCGCTGTTGACCAGGGTGTTGCCGCCGACGTTGACGTCGTCGTTCAGCAGCAGGCTACCGGAGGCCAGCACCACGTTGGACAGGGTGTTGGTGATGAGCCCCTTGCCCGACTGGCCGGTGAAGGTGCCGACGGTGCCGCCCGCGCCGCCGGTGATGGTCAGCGCGTTGGCGCTGGCGTTGACGATGTTGCCCTGGATCACCCCGCTGTTGGCCAGGGCGCCCAGGCTGCCCGTGCTGGCGATGTACAGGGCCGTGGCGCCGCTGAGCGTGCCGGTGTTGTTGATGCTGCCCAGCACCGTGCCGACATAGTCGGTCGTCACCGCCATCAGCAGGTCCAGGTTGCCCCCAACCGTGGCGATGGACGACGTCGCCCCCAGGCCCGTCAGGCCGGCCGTGGCAATGGTGACGCCGGTGTAGCTGGACCCCGCCCCGCCCTGCACCAGGGTATAGGCGTTGCCCGCCAGGTAGTTGCTGGTGCCGGACAGGCTGACCTGCACCGCGCCGCCGGTGATGCTGGCGGTGCCGCTGACCGTCAGCTGGGCCGTACCGGGGTTGACCATCAGCGTGCCGGCATTCTGGCTGTAGTTGCCGGTGATGCTGATGTTACCCGCCAGCGCCAGGCTGGCGCCGGTGTTGCGGACCGTGTTGGCGCCAACGTTGATCTGGTCGTTCAGCGACAGCGCGCCGGAGCTGAACACCACGTTGGCCGAGGTGTTGGTAATGGTGCCGACGGTGCCGCCGGCCCCCGTGAACGTGCCCACCAGGCCGCCCGTGCCGCCAGCGATACTCAGGTCGTTGCCGCTGTAGTTCTGGATGTTGCCCCGGATCAGCCCGCTGTTGACCAGCGTGCCGATACGGCCGGCCCCCGTCAGCAGCAGGGCGTTGCCCTGGCCGCTGATGGTGCCGCTGTTGACCAGGCTGCCGATGGTGCCGTTATTCAGGTAGATCGCCGAATAGCTGGCGATCAGCCCGCTGTTGGTCAGCGTATTGATCAGCCCGGCGTTGGCGATGCCGCTGGCCGCGTTCGTGTTCGTGGTCCGGATGGTGCCGCTGTTGTTCAGCGACACGATGGTGCCGTTGCTGAGGTTGTACAGGCCCGGCTGCGGCCCCATGATCAGGCCGGCGTTGACCAGGCTGAGGATGGTGCCGCCGCTGTTGAGCAAGCCGCCGCCCAAGGTGCCGCCCGCCTGGATGGTGCCGCCGGCCTGGTTGATGACGGTGCCGATGGTGCCCTGATTATAGAGGGCGTAGCCGCTGACGCTTCCCTGCGCGCTGATCAGCCCGCTGTTGGTCATGGTGCCCAGGGTGCCCACCACCCGGACGCCGGCCGCCGTGGACCCACCGTTGCCCGCCAGCGTGCCGCTGTTGACCAGCGTCCCCAGGCTGCCGGTGCCGTAGGCCACGAACAGGGCCGTCGGCGCGGTGTTGATGGTGCCGGTGTTGGCCAGGGTGGGCAGGATAGTGCCAATGTAGTCGTTGACCGACACGGCCAGCAGGTTGTTGCCCGCGGTGGTGCCGTTCAGCACCAGCGGGAACAGACCCGACTGGACGCTGACGCCGGTGTAGCTGGACCCGGCGCCGCCCGCCACCAGCGTGCCGCCCGCCTGGCCCGCCAGATAGTTGACGTTGGACTGCAGCGTGGTGGCGACCGTGCCCCCCGTCAGGACGGCGGCACCCGTGACCGACAGGCGGTTGCCGTAGCCCAGGTCCAGCCGGCCCGCCGACTGGCCATAGTTACCGGTGACGTTGAGAAGGGTGTTGAGCACCACGGACGCGCCGCTGTTGACCAGGGTGCCGGCACCGACGTTGACGTCGTCGTTCAGCACCAGGCCGCCGGAGGCCAGCACCACGTTGGACAGGGTGTTGGTGATGAGCCCCTTGCCCGACTGGCCGGTGAAGGTGCCCACGGTGCCGCCCGCGCCGCCGGCGATGGTCAGGTCGTGGCTGGACAGGTTGTTGACGGCGCCGGCGATAGTGCCGGTGTTGCTGAGCGTGCCCAGGCTGCCCGTGCTGGCGATGACCACCGCCGTGCCCGCGCTCAGGCTGCCCGTGTTGGTCAACGTCGCCAGCGTGCCGCCGACATAGTCGTTGTTGTAGGCCAGCAGCAGGTTGACCAGCGTGCCCACCGTGCCCAGCCCCGCCGTGGCGCTGAGGCCGGCGGCGCCGGCCGCCACCACGGTCACGCCGGCGAAGCTTGAGATCGACAGGGCCGAGCCCAGCGTGGCGGAGTTGCCCGCCAGGTAGTTGCCGGTGCCGGCCAAGCTGGCCAGCACCGTGCCGCCGGTCATGGACGCGCGGCCGGTGATGCTCAGCTGGCTGGTGCCCGGGGTGATCACCAGGGTGCCAGACGCCTGGGTGTAGTTGCCGGTGATGGTGGCGACAGTGCCCAGGGTGATGGCGCCACCGGCGTTGGTCACCGTGTTGGTGCCGACGTTGATGTTGTCATTCAGCCGCAGGTTGCCCGACAGCACCACGTTGGTGCCCGTGCTGGTGATCGTGCCCCGGTTGGTCAGCGTGCTGCCGGTCAGCGTGCCCACCACCGTGCCCGTGCCGCCGCCGATGCTGAGGGCGACGGTGCCGGTATTGACGATGTTGCCCTGGATCACGCCGGTGTTGCTGATCGTGCCTACGCGGCCGTTCACGCCGATAGCCAGGGCCTGCGTGCCACTGAGGGTGCCGCTGTTCAGCAGCGCCGTCAGGGCGGCATTGGCCACGATGGCCTTGTGCGACGCCGTGATCGTGCCGCTGTTGCTGATGGTCCCGATGGCGGCGCTCATGTACACGCCGCTGGCGTTGGCCGCGATGGTGCCGTTGTTCACCAGCGTCTGGATCGTGCCCGCCGCCTGGAACAGGCCGTAGTTGTTGCCGATCAGGCCATCGTTCAGCAGCGTGACGATGGTGCCGTCGTTGCGCAGGCCCTGCTGCGCGCTGGCGCTGTTGGACCGGATGGTGCCGCCGGCCGTATTGTCCAGCAGTTGGATGGTGCCCGTGTTCTGCAGGCCGCCGTCGTGGCCGGTCATGAGGCCATAGTTGACGACGGTGTTCAGGATGCTTTGGTTGATCAGGCCGTAGCCTACCGTGCCGGCCAGGGCGGCGAAGGTGCCGCCCACCGTGTTGATCAGCGTGGCTATGGTGCCGCGGTTCAGCAGGCCGTAGCCGCCGTTGGCGCCGTCGCCGCTGATCAGGCCGCTGTTGGTCAGCGTCCCGATGGTGCCGGCGATGGAGGCGCCGTAGCCGGTGACGGCACCGACCCCGGCCAGCGTGCCGCTGTTGTTGACCGTGCCGATGCTGCCCGTGCTGCGCACGAACAGGGCGGTCTGCATGCCGCCGATGCTGCCGCTGTTGTCCAGCGTGGGCAGCAGGGTCCCGACATAGTCATTGTTCACCGCCAGCACCAGGTTGGTGCCGCTGGTGGTGCCGCCGAACGCCAGGCCGGTGAGGGACCCGGCGGACACGCTGTAGCCGCTGTAGCTGGACCCGGCGCCGCCCTGGATCAGGGTGCTGGCGTTGCTGCCCGCCAGATAATTGGCGGTGGGCGCGAAGGTGGCGCCGGAAACCACCGTGCCGCCGGTGATGACCGCCGCCCCGCTGACCAGCAGCGCGTTGGCCCCCACGTTCAGCGTCCCGCCCGTCTGGCCGTAGTTGCCGGTGACCGAGACGACAGTGTTCAGCAGCACCGAGGCGCCGCCGTTGACCAGCGTGCCGGTGCCGACATTGACCGCGTCGCCCAGGACCATGGCGCCCGAGGCCAGGGTCACATTGGCCAGGGTGCTGGTGATGGTGCCACCGGTGTAGGTGCCCGCCACCGTGCCACCCGACAGGACCAGCCCGTTGGTCGACAGGTTGACCAAGTTGCCGCTGATGGTGCCGGTGTTGACCACCTGGCCCAGCGTGCCGCCCGACGCCACCTCCACCGCGATGGAGCCGGCGATGGTGCCGCTGTTGACCAGGGTGCCCAGGCTGCCGGTGCCGGCCACGTAGACCGCGCCCGTGCTGGCGCCGCTGTAGCTCAGCGAACCGCTGTTGACGATGGAACCCAGCGAGGCGCCGACATAGTCGTTGCCGACCACGGCCAGCAGGTTGTTGCCCGACACGCTGCCGGTCAGGCCCAGGCCGGTGATGCCCCCGCCCGCCACCACCGTTGTGTTGTAGGACGAGCCGGCGCCGCCCTGCACCAGGGTGACGTTGCTGCCACCCGCCAGGTAGTTGCCGGTGGCGTTGAAGCCGCTGGACGTGACCGTGCCCGCGGTGACCGTGGCCGCACCGGTCACCGACAGCAGCGCGCCGCTGCCCAGCACCAGGGTGCCGGTGGCGCCCTGCGCGTAATTGCCCGTGACGATGACGGTGTTGGCCAGGCGCAGCGAGGCGCCGCTGTTGACCACCGTGCGGCCGGTGGCGGTGATGTCGTCGTTCAGCAGCAGGTTGCCGCCGTTGAACACCAGGTCGGCACCGGTGCTGCTGATCCGGCCCTTGTCGGCGCCGCCCAGGCCGCCGCTGCTGCCCGTCAGCACGCCCACTACCATGCCGCTGCCGCCGGTGAGGGTCAGGGCGGTGGAGGCGTCATTAAGGATGGAGCCGGCGATGGTGCCGCTGTTGACCAGCGTGCCGATGGTGCCGCCGTTGCCCACCTGGATGGCGAGGATGGGGCTCTGGATCGTCCCGCTGTTGGTCAGGGTGCCGATGGTGCCATAGTTGTCGATGCCCGAGGTGGCGCCCAGAATGGTGCCGGTGTTGACCAGGCTGACGATGGTGGTGTTGGGAGTGAGCGCGATGCCCTGCTGGTCCGTGCTCTGGATCAGGCCGCTGTTGACCAGGCTGACGATGGTGCTGCTGGTCCCGCCCAGCCAAAGGGCGCTGCGGGCGGCGCGGATGACACCGGTGTTGGACAGCGTTCCGATCGTGCCCTCGTTGAACACGGCGGAGCGGGAGGCGGAGGTGATGGTGCCTGCATTGTTCAACTGGCCGATGCTGCCGCCGGCATAGTTGTCCACGGCATAGAGCTGGCCGCTGATGGTGGCGCCGATGCTGTTGGTGAGGACACCGATGGTCCCGGCGTTGAACACGCCCGCCAGGCGGGCGTTGCCATTGTTGCCGGTGATGGTGCCGTTGCCCGCGATGGTGCCGGCGTTGGCCAGGGTGCTGATGAACCCGCCCGACATGTTGGCGATGCCGGCCACCACATTGAAGGGGGCCGCCGTAATGGTGCCGGTGGCGGTGACCAGCCCGCTGTTGCTCAGGGTGCCGATGGTGCCGCCGTTGGCGACGCCGGCCAGCGCGTTGCCCGTGCCGCTGACGATGGTGCCGCTGGCGCCGATGGTGCCGCCCGTGGCGTTGGTCAGGGTGCCCAGGGTGCCGTAGTTCAGCACGCCGTCCGCGATGCGCGCGGCCGTGGCCAGGATGCGGCCGCTGTTGGTCAGGGTGTTGAGCGTGCCGTAGTTGGAGTTGGCGACGCCCACCGCGGTGGTCGACCCGCTGGTGATGGAGCCGGCGACCAGCCCGGCGTTGAGGAGGGTGCCCAGCAGGTTGCTGTTGGCGATGCCATAGGCGCCGGCGATGGTGCCGGCCGCCTGGTTGTTCACCAGGCCGATGGTGTTGCCGTTGTAGATGCCCGAGTTGGGCAGGCTGTCCAGGATCTGGCCGCTGTTGTCGATGGTGCCGATGACGCCGTTGTAGTTGGCGACACCCACGCGGCCGGCGATGGTGCCGGTGTTGACCAGCGTGCCGATGGACGCGCCCAGCGTGCCCGACGACCCCATGAAGATGCCGTTGCCGAGGTTGGCCTCGCCGTTCAGCACGCCCGTGTTGGTCAGGGTGCCGATGGTGGCCGTCCCCGCCACATAGAGCGCGGCGCTGGCCTGGCTGTTGGTTCCCAGCACGATGGTGCCGGCCTGGGTGAACGCCGCGGTGGACGTGCCGAAGTAGTCGTTCTCGACCACGGCCTGCAGGTTGTTGCCCACCTGGGTGCCGATGACGCCCAGGCCACCCACGTTGGACTGCACCACCGGCACGCTCTGGCTGCTGACCAGGGTGTAGGTGGAGGAGGCACCCGCCTGCACCAGGGTGGCGGTCTCTCCCGCCACGTGGTTGGTCAGGCTGTCGAAGCTGCCGACCTTGATGTAGCCGTCGGTGATGATGGCGGACCCAGTGACCACCAGGGGGGCGTTCGGGCCCAGGACCAGGGTGCCGGTGGCGTTGTTCTGCAGGTAGTTGCCCGTCACCGTCACGCCCGGCGCCACGCCCAGCGTACCGCCGGTGTTGTACAGCAGGCCGCTGCCGACATTGACCTGGTCCGCCAGGTAGACCTGGCCGCCCGAGACCACCACGTTGCCGCCCGTGCTGGTGATCGTGCCCAGCGTGCCGCCGGCACCGGCGAAGGTGCCCCAGGTGGCACTGCCGCCGCGCAGGTTGAGATCGGCCGACCCGTTGTTGGCGATGTTGCCCTGGATGGTCCCGCTGTTGGACAGCGTGCCCAGCGTGCCGGCCCCGGCGATGTAGATCAGCGTGGCCACGCCGGCCGGCGTGGCCAGCACGGTGCCGCTGCCGATGGAGATGGAGGCCAGGCTGTCGCCAACATAATCGTTCAGCACGGTGCCCCACAGGCTGGTGCCCTGGGTGTAGCCGCCCAGGGTCAGACCGGTGATGCCGCTGTCGTAGGTGATGCTGGTGTAGCTGGAGCCAACGCCGCCGGCGATGATGGGCGTGGCCCCCGCCGGTCCCTGCAGATAGTGATAGGCGCCGGTGGCGCCCACGACTGTGTAGTTCACGCCGCTGACCACGGCCGCGCCACTGACGATCAGTTCACCGCCGCTGACGGCCGAAAGCTCCGCCAGCGTGCCGCCTGTCTGGCTGTAGTTGCCGGTGATGTTGATGCCATGGTTCAGCCGAACCGTGGCCCCGTCAGCCACCACCGTATGCGTGGTCCCACCTACATTGACGGTGTCGTCCAGCAGGATACTGCCCGCCAGCGTCACGTTGCCAGCCGTGTTAAAGATGCTGCCCGGCAGCGTGCCGGTGAGGCCGGTGAAGGTGCCGAAGGTGCCGGCGCTGCCGCCCAGCAGGGTCAGGTCGTTGGAGCTGAGGTTGACGATGTTGCCCTGGATGACACCGGTATTGGACACGGCACCCAGCGTCCCGGTGGCCGCCACATAGACCGCCGAGGTGGACGTCAAAGTGCCGGTGTTGGTGACGGTGCCGTAGGTGGTCGCGACATAGTAGTTCTGCACCTGCGCCAGCAGGCTGTTGCCGCTGATGCTGGACGCGGCATTGATGCCGGTACCCGCCGCACGAACCACGCCGGTCAAGGTCCCATAAGCGAGGGAAATGCCGCCGTCGGCGGTGATCAGGGTAATACCCTCGCCCAGGGTATGGTTGACGGCGGTGTCGAAGCTGCCCAGCACCGTGCCGGCGATGCCGGCAGCACCCGTGATGGACAACCGCGCGGTACCCAGTGACAGGGTGCCCAAAGTCGAGGTCTGGGCGAAGGCACCGCTGATGGTGGCGACGCTCTGGGTTCCAAAGCTGATGTTGGCGCTGTTGTTGTAGACCGTGCCGCCGGTGTAAACGATGTCGTTCAGCAGGATGTTGCTGCGCGCCGTGCCAACGCCGAACACCACGTTGCCGTTGCTGATGATGGCGCCCACCGTCCCGGTCAACCCGGTGAAGGTGCCAACCGTCGTGCCGCTGCCGCCCGTCAGGGTCAAGTCGCGCGTCGATTGGTTGAAGATGTTGCCCAGCACGGTGCCGCTGTTCACCACCGTGCCGATGCTGCCATAGGCGCCGACACGAATGGCGGTCCGCGCGCTGATGGTGCCGCTGTTCAGCACGGTGCCGATCGTGCCGGAAAGGGTGCTGCCGGAGATGACGGTGCCGTCGGCCAAGATGGCGGCCACGGTGCCGCTGCTGGAAGCGCTGGCGTTCTGGATCAGGCCGCTGTTGCTGAGGGTGTTGAGCGTGCCGACGGCCTGCGCACTGCTGGCGCCAACGTAGACGGCGCCATAGTTGGTGGACTGGTTCCGAACCGTGCCGCTGTTGTTGAACTGGGTGACCGTTCCGGTGTCCCAAAGGCCCACGCCGGTGCTGCTGTTCGAGATGAGGCCGGCATTGGTGATGGTGCCGATGACACCGCCGGAGGCGTTGATGGCGGCAAACGAATTGGCGGCCGCGATGGTGCCGGTGGCACTGTTGGTGATGGTGCCGATGCCGGCGCCCAGGGTGGAGAGGATGCCGCTGCTACCGCCGGTGGCGCCACTGATCAGGCCACTATTCACCACCTGGCCCAAGGTGCCGCCACCTGCCACCCGCACGCCCAAGTAGGCCGAAAGAGTGCCGGCCGCCGCGTTGGTCAGGGTTCCCAGGGTGCCGGCCACATAAACGGCCGCGATCGTGCCGGAGGGCGCCAGCGTGCCGGTATTGCCGATGGAGGCCAGGGTGCCACCGACATAGTCGTTGCCAATGGACAGGATCAGGTTGTTGCCGCTGGCGGCGCCGCTGGCGGAGACCAAGGTGGGCGCCAGCCCGGTCGTGCTCACGACGACGGAGCTGTAGTTCGAGCCTGTCCCGCCCGCGACCAGGGTGGTCACACTGCCGGTGACCAGGTAGTTGTTGCTGGCCGACAGGCTGGTGAGGACGGTGCCGGCCACGGTGGCGGAGTTGGACACCGCCAGCTTGCCATTGCCCTGCAGCACAAGGGTGCCGGCCGACTGATTGTAGTTGCCGGTGACGCTTACCAGGGTGTTGAGCGTCACGGCGGCGCCCAGGTTGCTCAGCGTGTGGCCGGTGATGGTGACACGATCGTTCAGCAGGATGTTGCCGGTCGACAGCACCAAGTTGCTGAGACTGTTGATGATGGTGCCGAGGTTACCGACGGTGTAACCGGTCAGGGTGCCGACGACGCTACCGCTGCCGCCCGCGATGGTCAGGTTGTTGGACGTACGGTTCCAGATATTGCCCGCGAGGGTGCCACTGTTGGCAATCAAGCCGATGGAGCCGGGGCCCCCGTCGATCGTGTGGATGAACAGGACATTTTCCGCGCCCCGGATAAGCCCGGTGTTGGTCAGCGTGCCGATCTTGCCGCCGTTGTAGATGGCGGCCGCCGTATTATTCGTGGTGTTGGAAGACGAAAGCGTTCCCGTATTGATGAAATTGGTGATCGTGGCGGTGTTGTTATTGGATAGCGCCAGCACACTGGCCGAGATAGTGCCGTTGTTGACCAACGTGCCCATCACGCTTTGGTTGTTAATTCCGGAGAAACTGGAATTGATGGTGCCGCTGTTGATCAGCGTGCCGACGGGGGCGGAGATGGACAGCACCGTCGTACCGGAGCGCACCACCCCGCTGGCGATGGAAACCAGGGTCGAGGTGATGGAAACCTTGATCTGGGAGCTGCCGCTGGTCGAGACGATCGTGTCGGCCCGGGCAGGTCGCGTCGCCGCGAGCGAGACACCGATGGCCAGCGCGGAAGCCCCTAGCAGGAAAGCGTGCCGGATCTTCTTATTGCCGTCCGCGCGCGTGTCCATCCGCTTCGTCATAATGCCAGCTCCCAACCATCGGCTTGCACTGCGCGGGGCACGGACACGAAAAGCGGACGGCTCCGGCTCAGATAAGCCGGAGCGAACAATTCCGTACTTGACACGCCAACCCTTACAGCGCCCCGGAGATTCACCAGATAACTGCTCTGTCCCCCAATTGGGCAGGAGCGGGATAATCTTCTGATATAGTCCCTGGTAGGCTGTCAATGTAATCTTCTGGATTTACAACTATTGTAAATCTCCCGATTAGACCATTGTCAGAAATTGTCACCAGTACGGGTTATGTGATCTTGTCAGTTTTAATCACAACATCAGAGCTTCCGAACCCATTGACTCGATTCTCGCGGACATGTGAAGGGCTTTATCGTTAAACGAGCATACTGAACTGATGGTGTTGATGCCCTCCTTCTCCGGCATCGGCGGATCAGGCGATGATGTCTGCTGGCCATCGTTATGGATGGCGCCTGACCACGACGTACTTGGTGGCGATAGACCTGACCAAGCGGCATTTTCCAGGTCCGCATGCCGGACTTTTCCGGCAAGGTATTGTTCAACCACGCTTTTTCACGGCAGACGCTGATAGCGTTTCTGACGGGGCAGCCTCACTGCATCGTTGCAATGGAAGCAGGCTCGAACAGCCCCTACTGGGGCCAGATTGCTGAAGGTGCGGGGCATGAGGTTCGGCTGATCCCGCCGATTGACGTGAAGCCGTTCGTGAAGCGGCAGAAGAGCGACGCGGCGGACGCCAAGGCGATCCCGGAAGCAGCCCGCCACCCGAACCTTCATTTCGTTGCGGTGAAGAGCGCGAAACATCAAGCCCGGCCGGTCACCTTCCGGACCCATCAGTGTTTTGTGAGGCAGTGGGCGCAGCTGATCAACGCGCTATCCCGGACGGGCGCGTCTCTGCGGCGTCTTTGATCGCGCTGATCCACCAGCATGACGGACCGTCCTCAGCCCCTGGTCAACAACTCCGCCAGCAGCGGGTTGGGGAAGCGGCGCTCCAGCGTCACAGCCAGGAAACTTTCGACCACGCTGGGCAGGCGCCCGGCCTCCACCAACTCGCCATTGCTCAACTCATCCCGCACCACGATGGGGGGGATGACGGCCAGGCCGGCGTCCTCACGCACCATGAGACGGATCATGGCCATGTCGTCCACCTCGGCGGCGATGCGCACCGGGATGCCCAGCTGCGCCACCAGCGCGTCGAACGTCGCCCGCAGCGCAGTTTCCAAGGTGGGCAGGATCAGGGGGTGGCGGGTCAGCAGGGTCGCCAGTGGAACGCCGCCGCTGGAATCGTCGCCCGGGGCAGGGCCAAGCCGGGCCGGTGTGCCGATGAGGCTGACCGCCTGTTCATCCAGGCGATGGATCAGGTAGGGGCTGGCGGCATCGCGGGGCGGGGCCAGGTTCGTCAGCACTACGTCCAGCGCCAGGCTGTCCAACCCGCGCAGCAGTTCGCCCTGGGAGCCGGAACGCAGCACGACCTCCACATCCGGCCTGCCTAGCAGGGGCCGCAGGAAGCCGATCTGGAAGTTTCGCGACAGGGTGGCGAGCGCCCCGACGCGCAGCGCACGCTGCCCGCCGCCGGCATTGCGCAAGGTGGCGGACAGGTCCTCCGCCAAACGGAAGATCGCCACCGCATGGTCCAGCGCGATACGTCCCGCCTCCGTCAGGATCAGGCCGCGCCCCCGGCGCTCGAACAGGGGGTGGCCCAGGCTGTCCTCCAGCGTGCGCAGCTGGGTCGATAGGGCGGAGGGGGAAAGATTCAACTGCCGCGCGGCCCCGGTCACGGTGCCCTCGGCGGCGACGGCGCGAAACAAGCGCAAATGGTGCAAGTTGAGTGAAGCCATGCCGAGACCATTCCAATAAATAGAACGTACTTCTTTAAAAGATGTAATTTTCTGGAATTCGCGCAAGAGCTATCTCCTGCCTGCGTTCCAATCCTGGGCCGCGTTTCCCTGGAGAGTTCGATGCCGTTGTCGAGCCTTGCCCCGGCCGTGCTGCTGGCCGCGGCAGCCATCGCCCTGCTGCGCCCCGGCCGGCGCCCCCGGCCCATTCCCCTGATCGCCGAGGGGGCGGCATTGGCCGCCTTGGCACTATGCCTGGCCGGCGCGGCGCGGTTCGCGTTCCTGGGGGTGGGCCAGGGAGGGGGGTATGACGGGCCGCTGATGCGCCTGGATGTCGTCAACGCCCTGGTCGCGCCGACCGTCGCCTTCATCGGCTGGGTGGTGATCCGCTACAGCCGCACCTACCTGGATGGTGCCGCCCGGGAGGGGTGGTTCCATGCCCTGATGCTGACAGTGCTGGGCCTGGTGCTGCTGCAGGTGCAGGCCGGCAGCCTGGCGCTGCTGGTGCCGGCGCTGGCAGCCATCGGCCTGGTGCTGCGCCAGCTTCTGCTGTTCTTCCCCGACCGGGCGCCGGCGCGTCGCGCGGCCGCGAAATTCACCCTGGTCTGGGGGGCCGGCGACGCCGCGCTGATCCTGGCCACCGGCCTGCTGTGGCTGGCCTATGGCACCATGGACATCGCGACGATCGAAGCCGCCGCCCGGCTGGCACCGCTTCTCCCGGCGGCGCAGGGGGCCGCGGGCCTGCTGGTCCTGGCCGCCTTGCTGAAGACGGCGGCCTTCCCCCTGCATGGCTGGCTGACCGAGGTGATGGAGGCGCCGACGCCTGTGTCGGCCCTGCTGCATGCCGGCATCATCAACAGCGGCGGGCTCCTGCTGATCCGCCTGGCCTGGCTAGTGCAGGCCAGCCCGGAGGCCATGGCGGCACTGGTGATGCTGGGTGGGTTCACCGCCCTGTTCGGCGCCTTGGTCATGCTGACACAGGGCGCGGTCAAGACGGCCCTGGCCTGGTCCACGGTGGCGCAGATGGGCTTCATGCTGCTGCAGTGCGGGCTGGGCCTGTGGCCGGTGGCGATGCTGCACATCCTGGCGCACTCGCTCTACAAGGCGCACGCCTTCCTGTCCTCCGGCGGGGCCATCCGGGCGGTGCAGGCCTCCCGGCGCCCCGGTCCGGTGGCGACCCCCGGTGTCGGGGCGGTGATCCGCGCCTTCGGGCTGGCGCTGGCTCTCTACAGTCTGGCCGCCGTCGGCTTCACCCTGCTGGCCGGGCCGAAACCGCCGCAGGCGCTGGCCCTGGGCCTGATCCTGGTAACGGGGGTCGGCTACCTGGTGGCGCAGGGGCTGGCGGACGCAGCACCCCGGGCGTTGACCCAGCGCACGCTGGTCGCCTCCACCGCCGTCACCCTCTCCTACTTCGGGCTGCAGGCGCTGGCGGTGCATGCGGGCGGTGGCACCCTGCCCGCCCCGCCGGTGGCGGGGGCGCTGGAATGGGCGTTGATCGGGCTGACCGTCACCTCCTTCTGCGGGGTGGCGGTGGCGCAGGCGCTGTTCCCCCACTGGGCCCACCATCCGGCGGCGGCGGGCCTGCGAGTCCATATCGCCAACGGGTTCTATCTCAACGCCGCACTCGACCGCCTGATCGGCGGCTTCCGCGCCGTCCGGTCCTGACGACAGTCACCACGGGAGACGACACCATGTTCCACGATCAGCCCGACATCGCGCCGGCACCGGCCAAGGCCCTGTTCGCGGCGGCCGAGGCGGCGATGCGCGCCATCCCGCCCGCCTTTCCCTTGGACGCCACGGTGGCCGTCAATCCCTTCCTGGGCCAGACCGGGGAAGATTTGGCGCAGGCCGCCGCCCGGCTGGCCCGTGTCGCCGGGGTCCGCCTGACCCGCAGCCGCGCGGATTACGCCGCCATGATCGCCAAGGGGGAGATCACCGCCGGCGACCTGGCGGCGGCACTGGCCGCCTGCCCCCATCCGGGCAAGCCGGCCGACGGGACCGCCCTGACGGCACTGGCCCATCAGGACCAGCCCACGCCGCAGGCGTTGCCCACCATCGCGGATCTGGCGGCGCGCGCCACCGGCACCGACTGGCCCGCTATCATCCGCCGCTGCCTGGGGCTTTGGGCGGCGGGTCATTTCGACCGGGGACAGGCCCTGTGGACGCCGGCCCCGGGATCATCGGCCTTCGCCGCCTGGCGGGAATGGGCAACCCATGACCTGACGCCCGAGCTGGCCGGCCTGACGGGGTTCTGCCGTCATGTCGCCCAATGCCCGGATACCCCAGGCCGCGCCCTGCTGCGCGCCGCCGCCGCGCTGGATCTCACGGCCGACGCGGCGGAGACGGCCTTCCACCGGCTGCTGACCGACCTTGGGGGCTGGGCCCAGCATGCGCGCTGGCTGCAGTGGCAGGCCGAGCTGGCGGACGATGGCGACGGTACGCTGGCCGACCTTCTGGCCATCCGCCTGGTGTGGGAAGAGGCCCTGCTGGCCCATGTGCCGGCGGTGGCCCCGGCCTGGGCGGAGGTGCTGGCCGCCCACGCGCAGCCGGTGACGCCGGACGCCGACCTGGTGGCCGACACCATCCTGCAGCACGCGGCGGAAATGGCCTATCAGCGGGAGCTGGACACGGTGCTGCGGGGAGCTGATACGGCCACTCCCGGGGACCGGCCCTTATTGCAGGCCGCGTTCTGCATCGACGTGCGGTCGGAACCGTTCCGGCGGGCCTTGGAAAGCCAGGACACCGGCATCGGCACGCTGGGCTTCGCCGGCTTCTTCGGCCTGCCCGTGGACCACCGTCCGGCCGCGTCCGACCTGAGGGAGGCACGGCTGCCCGTCCTGTTGCCGCCCCGCCTGCACTCCAGCATCCCCCTGCCACCCGCCCAGGACCGGCAGCGGCGCATCGCCGCCCGCTCTGCCCGCGCGCTGGGACGGTTCCGCCAGGCGGCGGTATCCTCCTTCGCCTTCGTGGAATCGGCCGGGCCCCTATACGCTGTGAAGCTGTTGCGTGACGCCCTGGGGCTGGGCCGGGCACGGGCGACCGACACGGCGCCGGCCTTTACGCCCGCCCTGCCGGCGGATGTGAAGGCGGCGACTGCGGCACAGGTGCTGAAAGCCATGTCGCTGATCCAGGATCATGCGCGGCTGGTGCTGCTGATCGGCCATGGCGCGACGCTGCACAACAATCCGCACCACAGCGCCTATCACTGCGGCGCCTGCGGCGGTCATCCGGGCAACGTCTCCGCCCGCCTGCTGGCGGGCTTGCTGAACGATCCGGAGACGCGGGCGGGCCTGCCCGCCTATGGCATCGATCTGCCGGCCGACACCCTGTTCCTGGCCGGCCTGCATGACACGGTCACCGATCGCGTCACCCTTTATACCGATGGCGCCGGCCGGGATCATGAAGCGGACATCCGCCGCGCCCGCGACTGGCTGGACAGGGCGGGGCGCCAGGTGCGTCTGGAACGGGCGGCACGCCTTCCCGGCGCCAGTGCGGCATCGCTGTCGGCCCGCGCCCGCAACTGGGCCGAGATCCGGCCGGAATGGGGGCTGGCCGGGTGCGCCGCCTTCGTCGCCGCCCCGCGCGCCGTGACCGCCTCCGGCGACCTGAAGGGCCGGGCCTTCCTGCATTCCTACGACTGGCGGGAGGATTGTGATTTCGCCACCCTGGAATTGATCCTGACGGCGCCGGTGGTGGTGGCCAGCTGGATCAGCCTGCAATATTACGGATCGGCCGTGGCACCCACACTGTTCGGCGGCGGGGACAAGCTGATCCACAATGTCACCGCCGGCATCGGCGTGGTGGAGGGCAACGGCGGCATGCTGCGCACCGGCCTGCCCTGGCAAGCCGTCCACGACGGCGAGCGCCTGGTCCACACGCCCCTGCGCCTGTCGGTCCTGGTGGAGGCGCCCCGGCACGCGATCGCCGAGGTGCTGGCCCGCCACGAGCAGGTGCGGTCGCTGTTCGATAACGGCTGGCTGACCCTGTTCGCCCTGGAACGCGGGCGTATCACCGCGCGCTGGCATCGCGGCACCGGCTGGGACGAGGCCGCGCTGGCCCGCGCCGCATGAGGCGATCGTTCCGCCGCCCGCCTCACGCCAGGCGCAACACCATGGCACCCACGGCGATGAGGCAGGCGGCGGCCAGGCGGCGAGGGCCCACCCGCTCCTTCAGCACCAGGCCGGCAATGGCGGTGCCGAACAGGATGGAGCTTTCGCGCAGGGCGGCGATGACGGCGACGGGCGCCACGGTCATGGCCCACAGGGCCAGGCCGTAGGAGATCAGGGTGCCGGCGCCGCCCACCAGGCCCCGCGGCCACTGGCGGATAACATGCTGCAGGAATGTCCGGCGCCGGGCCAGCAACGCCCAAGCCACAAGCGGCAAACCGTTGAGCAGCACACCCCACAGCACATAGGACGCGGGCGCGCCCGACAGACGGACGCCATGGCCGTCAACCAGGGTGTAACCGGCGATGACCAGGGCGGTCAGCAGGGCCAGCCGGGTGCCGGTGGTGCCGCCCCCCGTCAGGCCCGGCCCGCCGCGCCGGCCCATCCACGCCATGCTGAGGATGCCGGCGCAGATCACACCAACCCCCAGCAGGGCATGAAGGGACAGCGCCTCATGCAGCCACAGCCCGCTGACCAGCGCCACCAGCAGCGGCGCCGTCCCCCGCATCAGGGGATAGGTCTGGCTCATGTCCGCGACGTGATAGGCGCGGGCAACCAGGGTCAGGTAGAGGATCTGCAGGACGCTGGACGTCACCAGATAGGGCCAGCTGGCCGCCGCCGGCAGGGGCAGGAAGGGCAGCGTCACGATGGCGATGAGGGCCGCGCCGCCCGCCACCAGGACGGCCGCCATCAGCTTGTCCCCCGCCCCCTTGACCAGGGCGTTCCAGCTGGCATGCAGCAGGGCCGCGAACAGGACGATGGCGAAGACGGCGATGGACATGGGATGGAGCGATCCTGCGACGGGAGCGTCCATTTCTACGGTTGGCGGCGGACCGCTGTCATCGACCGGTCATGAATGGCTGCCCGGCGTGGCATTATCGATGTCAGAATAGCGCCGGCCGGTCACCCCGGCGCAGGGCCTGAAGATCACGGGACTGCGCCCGTTCGCACAACCAGCCAAAGCCAAGTCCCAGCGCCGCCCACAGGGCGGCATGGATGCCCCAGGAGGCGATGCGAAAGCGCCACAGCAGCTGGGCCGGGAATGTCTCCGGCACCTCATTCACCTCGGGCAAGGCGTATCCCGCCACGATCATGACCGCCAGGAACAGGGCGCCGCCGGCGAAGCCGGCGTTCCAGGTACCCCAGCGGGCGGCCAACCGGCGGGCGGTGACCACGGCCGCCGCCATGGCGGTGACGGACAGGATCAGCAGGATGAAGAACAGGGCGGTGCGCTGCTGGATGGTGTCAGGATTGCCCACCGCCGGGGGATTGGCCGGATACTTGAAGGCTGGCACCAGAACCACGGCCAGGAAACCCAGCAGGGCCAGGACGGCGGCCAGGTCACGAGGCCCCAGGGTGCCCATGCGGCCCTGGGCGTAGGCATAGGTCAGAGCGAACAGCCCGCCCACGGCGGCGCCATAGACCAGCAAGCCGGTCAGCAGGCCCCAGCCGCCCTGCGTGCCGCGGCTGAACAGCTCCTCCTCCTCATCCGCCGCCTGGGCGTCATGATGATGATGGCTGTGCCCCGCCTCAACGGTGTCAGGGGTGGCGGCCGCGTCATGATGCCCATGCCCCCCCGTCGCCTGGGCCGCCTCGAAGGCGATGGCGCGTTCGACCGGCGGCTCGCCAATCAGCGTGGCCACGCCGAAGGCAAGCAAACCCGCCAGGATGCCGATGAGCATCCCGCGGGCGAGATAAATTCCAACCATGATGGCGAGGGTCCGCCCGCCTCAGTGGCAGGGGAAGCCCAGCAAATGGCGGGCGTCGTGCACGAACTCATGCACCTCACGGCCCTGGATCATGGAGGTGGCGCCCTGCTCCGCCCCCACGAAATAGACCATCAGCACCAGCAGCAGCCCGCCGAACACGGCCCAGGGCAGCAGTTCAGCGGCGGAGATCACCGGCAGGGCAACGGCGGGGGTGCCGGAATGGGTAGTGGCGTGGGCCATGAAAAAACGCTCCCTGGGATTACGCGTCCCGTATGCGGTCTGTGTCATGCGCCGGGGGGTCTGGCTTCCGCACGCCCTGGAAAGGCTTCGGCGTTCGGTTACAGTGGCGCGACCGTGCCGGATTTGCACCGGCTTCCCCCATGCGCGGGCGATCCGTTGATGGTAGGGAGGGGCCGCACCGCATTCAAGGACTATCTCCATGACAGCCCCCAATGTCATTGGCCGCCTGACCCTGCTGGCCCACGCCCCCACCCGGGCCCAGCGTGACGCCCTCTTCCCACGCGCAGACGACGCGGCCGAGGAGGCAGGCCTGGCCCAGGCCGCCCTGCTGGCGGAGGTACGTGCCCTGCGCAAGGTGGATCGCCTTTGGACGGCGCCTGAAACCCGCGCGCGGCAGACGGCGGACGCGCTGGCCGGCGCCCTGGGTGTGGAGGCGCATGAGGACACGGGCCTCGCCGACCTGGACGTGGGCGCCTGGCAGGGCCGCAGCCTGGCCGACCTGTCGGCCCATGAGGCGGACGCGGTGGGCGCCTGGCTGGGCGATCCGGAGGCCCGCCCCCATGGGGCTGAGTCGCTGGCGCAGCTGCGGGCGCGGGTGGCGCTGTGGCTGGAGCATGGGACGGCGGAGGGACACACCCTGGCCGTCACCCACCCGGCCGTGATCCGCATGGCGGTGGCAATCGTGCTGGAGGCGCCGCCGCGAGCCTTCTGGCGGCTGGACATCGTGCCGCTGTCGCTGACCGATCTGCGCTGGCACCGGCGCTGGGCCGTGCGCGCCACGGGAGTGGACGCGCTGACCCTGCCCCGGCCTTTACGCGACCCGGCATGAAAGCTTGGCGGCGTCATCGGCTGGAGTTGGCTGCAGTTCCGGACCTTCCCCCTGCCGAGATGGAGATCCGGGCAGCCCGATCCTTCGTGTTGTTCACTCACGCTCGACAGACGGAATCACAGTTCGGGGTGCTTCCGCCTTCGCCTGGCGAAGGCCCCAGCTGATTGGCGGACCGGACGTCCGGCGACGACTGGGCCCGGATGATGATTTCCTGAAGTGTATGCACCCCCAACTTTTCACCCGCGCGTTCCCGGTGCTTCTGGACAGTGCGTGGGCTGATATCAATAAGGCGGGCGATTTCCTTGCTGGTCAGGCCGGCCGCGACGTAGCGCACCACCTCCGCCTCGCGCGGCCCCAGGACATCCCAAGCCAACGCTGGCGGCGGTAGTTGCGGCGCGGTGACATCCCGGGCGTAGGCGATCAGTTGCGCGGTCGAGGTCAGCCCCGCCTTGCGCATGATGTTGGAGCGGTGCTTGCGGATGGTCAGTTCCGAGGCGCCCAGCGTGGCGGCGATCTGCGAACTGGTCAGGCCTTGCCCGGTCAGGTCCAGGACTTGGCGCTCTCGGGTGGTATAACGATTCATGATGTGCTGGCCCATCGGTGGGTTGTCGTCGCCGTGACGCCCCCGCGCCAACGGCCCAACCACCTTGCCAGCGACCGGAAGAATTCTTCCTTCTGTTATCTTGCCGGATGATAACCTATTGAATAACAATAGGAATGTTTTTAACGAGCGATGCGCTTGGCCGGAAGGGAAATGGCCCGGACCTTAAGCAGGACCGGGCCGGACTTCATCTGGCTTATGGCTTTATGGGCTAGGAAGGACAGAACTCGCCGCCGGTATTGGTAAATTCTGGATCGGATGAGATCAGTTGGCCGGTGCCGACACCGTTGACGACCGCCTCAGCGTTCAAAAGAATCTCACCGACCGTGGCGTAATTCTGGTTCGCCTGATTGTCAGTCACGGTAACGCAGCTATCCGTATAGTCCGCCGCCAAGTCCGTATAACCCTCGAATTGGGTAATGTCAGGGGACCTGAACACAAACCTGGACTGTGTAGCATCATCCAAAGTGAATTTGATATACCCGACATCAGGAGGAACCCGTATTGAGAAACTTGAAGATGATAGTCCGTTATAATACCAAATATACTTACCACCCTTTTTTGGGTTACTTTCAATTCTAATTGATATTTCGATCTGTCCAGAGGGAATCTCTTTCTCTGACATCTTATATCACTCCTTCTGCTTGATTGAAGTTTTTAGATAGTCCACTTCCCGATATCCCATTTGATCCAGGATCCGGGCACCAGCATCCGCCGCACCCTGGTCTCCGCCACACCGATTGGCGCGGACCCAAGGGTCGAGAACACGAAAGTCATTGCTTGAAGGGGCGATGGCGCGCAGAACGCCAACCGCATCCTGGCAGGCCTGCTTCGCGGCCTCATCGGCGCCGCGCTTCAAATCGATCTCCGCTTCGGCAAGCAATGTGCTGGACAGGAGGATAGATCGGAGCCTGTCCTTCCGGTCACGATCCACTGATACGCGGGCGATTCCCGCCGCTTCATCGATTTTCAGTCGTGCCGCGTCCAATCCCCCCCCGGCGGCCAAGGCGATACCGTGGAGGAGCAGAGCCTGAGCTTTCTGACGCTGGAGCAAATCATCCGTGGGATTGGTCCCCAGCATCTGCTCAACCTCAGCCTCAATATTGAGTATATCCGGCAGTAGGATCAGGGCCTTCCCAAGGGCCAGTTCCGCGCGCACGCTCAGCAAGCGGATTTCCAACCGGGTGACCCGCCACCGTTGATTCTCCGGTTCCTTGCGCAGGCTGTCTTCGATCTGTTCCATCGCTTGATTCAAGCCGACGAGAGCAGGTTCCGTTTTGCCTTGGGCCACAAGAAGGGCGCTTTTCAGTCGATTAGCCACCGCCAGGCGGAACGACCAGACCGGAGCGTTCGGTTCCCGGCGCCTCACTTCGTCCAACACCTCGCGCTGCTGGTCGTAAAGATCAGCCGCAGCCTCCAGCATTCCCCGCTCAGCCTGAGCATTCGCGAGCAGAGAAATACTGTTCGCCAGTTCCACCCGGAGGGACATATTTTCCGGGTGGGCCAACAAAGCGCGCCGTTTCAATGCGATTGATTCATTAAGACTGGTTGCGGCCGCGTCACCATTTCCGTTTCGTATTTGCAGCCCACCCAGACAACTCAATGCATAGGAAAGCTCGATCCAGGCGTCCGGCTCATCAGGCTGCAGCTGCATTCGGCGCTGGGCAAAGTCGCGATATTGCAGCACCTGGCGCAACGCGTCCTCAAGCCGGCCTTGATCCAGCGCGATCTGGCCAAACCAGAAGGCGACTAGGCCTGAAGTCTTCAGCACGTCCGTATCTACCGTTCCGGCCACCAGATCGGCCTGCAGCAAGCTCTCCGCCTGGCCCAAGGCCTTCAGCGCCGCGTCGACGTTGCCGCGGGAGCGGTCTACGTCCGCCAGGGTTTGCAGCGCCTTGGCCTGGCGCAGGCGGGCGGCGCTGGGGATGCGGCCGGGGTCGTCGGTGGTGAGGTAGCCCAACGCCTTCTGCGCTACGCCATCCAGCAGGTCCAGCCGGCCCAGCGGCCGCAGCTTGTCGGCCAGTTCGTCCAGCATGTAGTCGGCCAGATCCTCCGCCTCCTGCAGGCGCAGCGCCGCCACCTTTTCCGCCCGGCCGGCGCGCAGGCCCAGGAAGGCGGCGACCAGGGCGATGGCGGCGAAGGCGGCCAGGGCGCCCAGGCGCAGACGCTCGGCCCGCTTGACGTGGCGGGCGGAGGCGGTGACCAGGGCGTTCACGTCGGGGCCCACAGGCACGATGCCCCCGCTCAGCAGGTCGCGCGCCTCCTCCAACGGCTTGCCCCGCCGCAACAGGCGGTCGGACCGCCGGCCTTCCGCCGCCCATTGCCGGGCCAGCCCTTCCAGCTGGCTGCGGACGCGCAGGGCCTGACGGTGCTCAGCAATCCATGACACGGCGCGGGGCCACTGCCGCAGCAGCGCCTCATGGGCGACGCCGAAGACGGCCTCACCGCCCGACACCCGGCTGACGAACAGGCGCTCGTCCACCAGGGCCTGCACCAGGGCGCGCTCGTCATCGGACCTCAGGTCTGACCAGCGGGCCAGCACGCCGCGCACGGCATCGTCAATGGCGCTGAGGGCGACGATGAGGGAAAAGATGCGGGGCAACGCCGCCTGGGCACCGGCCGACAGGCCCTCCAGCGTCGTTTCCGCCCGCCGTCCGATGGCCCCCTCGATGCCGCCCAAGTCGCGATACGCGGCCAGGGTCAGCTCGCGCGTCGGGCTGCGCAACAAGTAGAGTTGCTGCAGGGTGTATTGCAGCAGCGGCAGGGCATCGGGGCTGTGGGCCGCTGCCTCGCACAGCAGGTCATCCAGACGCTCACGGCCGTCCGTGTCCCCGCCGAAGCTGAGGCCGGCGATTTCCGCCGGCAGACGGATCATCTGGCCGATTTCCGCCCGGCTGGGCGGCGTCAGGTCGAAGTGCCCACCCGCCGCCTTGGCCTCCATCAACAGCGGTTCGCCCACCACCTCGGGATAGAAGTCGTTGCGGCAGGCGGCGATGACCATGACCTGGCCGCCACGGGACAGCCGGTCGAGCGCGGCCAGGAACTGCTGCCGCTGCAAGCCGCTGGCGAAGGCGCTGCTGAACAAGGCCTCCAGCCGATCAACAAATAGAACGAAGCGGCCATCGGCGGGCGCGACCCCATCTTGGGCGCTCTGCCCGTCTTCGATCAGGCTCTGGCCCAACTGCTCGGCGCTGCGGCCCGCGAACAGCGGCTCCCCATCGCCATCCAGGTCCAGCAAGGCGCCGCCCAATGCCGTCAATAGCGGCACCGCGCCGATGGCGCCCAGATCCAGGACGGTGGCATCCGCAACGTGGAGTGCCGCCCCCGCGCGCATCAGCGCCGGCAGCAAGCCGGCCTGGACCAAGGAGGTCTTGCCGCTGCCGCTGGCCCCGAGGATGAGCACGAAGACCCTGCCGCCTGGCAACTGGCTGGCGAGCACGTCGCGCAGCCGCACGATGGCCGCGTCGCGTCCGAAAAACACCGAGGCGTGACCCGCACCGAAGGGCGTCAGGCCGACATAGGGGGATTCCCGGGCCCAGGTTTCCGCCAGCGTATCGGACTCGCGGTGCGGCGCGAAAATGACCGGGGCAATGGTGCGATAGCCGCGCTTGCGCAGGTTTTCGATATAGCGGGGGGCGTTGACGCTGTCGCCCAGGGCCCTCCGCAGTTGGGCGACAGCCTTTTGCGCCTGGTTCTCACCGACGGCGACACCGTCCCAGCACAGGTGCAGCAAGTCTTCCGCGCTCAGTATTTTGCCGGCATTCAGGCATAAGGCCACCAGAACATCCAGGGCGCGGGGCTCGACCTGGACTTGCGTCCCCTCATCCTCGCGCCACAGCACGCAGGCTTGCGCATCCACTTGCCAGTCGCCGAATTGAAAGCGCCTCACCTTCACGGGCAGCCCCTCGCTGTCGTAAAAGACAGCTCCCCTTCTGGTTACATCAACTTTCCGAAGGGGCCTGCGGTCACACCCTCTACGGAACGGGCGTAAGTATAACCGCATATTACAACTCCAGCGACAAAACTATTCCAAAGGCGTAGCTCATTCGCGAATATCATCCGCTTTGCGCAGATTCCGGGAGCGGAGAGATCAGGACGCTACCCGCAGGCCCAGATCGGCACACCGAAGCAGGAGGGCGGTCGGTTCGACCTCCGCCTCGACAGCCACCGGCCGGGTGCCGGCGGCATAGTCGTCGCGGTACTGAATGGTCAGCGCCTGCAGGCGCATGCGCATGTCGGACTCGTAATTCGTCGCGGCATGGGTGGTGAGCGAAGCGCCGTGGGTGCGGCGCAGGTAGAGGAACTTCTCCAGGACCGTCGTGCGGAAGCCGGCGGCCTGCGCCCGGATCACAAACTCGGTATCGGCGCCGCAGGTCCAGGCACGGAAGGCGCCGAGGCTGTCCCAGATCTGCCGCCTGGCGACGAACTGGCCGTCCGTGCCTTTGCGCCGTTGCCCGTTCTGGGGGCGGTAGTCCGGCAGGGCGGGCACGATGGCGGTCGGCCGCAGTGTCTCGTCCGTGTACACGCTCCACGACATGCTGAGGTCCACGCCGCCCTCCAGCACCTCGATGTGTTCCGCCAGATAGTCGGCCAGCATCACGTCGTCAGCGTCGAAACGGGCGATGAGGTCGCCCTCGGCGTAGGGCATCAGGGTGTTGAAGGTGACGTAGGTGCCGCGATTACACGGCAGGTGCACGACCTGCAGGGCCGGGTACGGCGCCGTCCTGACATAGTCCAGCGTGTCGTCGCAGCCATCCACGCCCAGCAGCACCTGCAGGCGCCAGCCGGGGGGCAGCGCTTGCGCGAACACGGCGTCGAGGCAGTCGCCCAGCCAGGGGCGCGCGCGGAAGGCGGCGATCAGGACGGACACGGTCTTCATCGGGCGACCTCCATCAGGGTGGCGCGGCCGGCGGTCAACTCCCGCAGGCCGCGTCGCAGGAACGCGAACCACCCCGCCTTGGGCGGGTGCGGGGCGTAATAGGGCGTCAGGTTCAGGTCGATGATGGTGTGCCGGGTGCCGTCATGGATGACGTCCAGGCAGAAATAGTCGAAAGGATATTGGGCGACGAAGCCGGCGAGTTGCCGCCACAAATCCCGGGGAAAGCCGCCGTGGTCGCCGATCGCCGGGGTCAATTGCCGGCGATCGATGTAAACCCATGTGTCTTCCGGCCGCTCATCCTCTTTCTTGATCAGGTCCGGGCTGTGCGCCCGGATGCACACCAGCGCGTCGCCGCAGCCGTAGACGCGGTACAGGGTGTCGTCATGGGCGATGAAATTCTCGATGACCAGATCCGGGTTGTCCCACCAGCCGGGCTCCACTTCGTCGCGGCGCATCAGGCGATAGTCGTCCCAGCCGCGGATGGGGCAGTCGGCTGCGGCGGAAAACAGCGGCTGCAACTCGGCGGGCAGCGCCCGCTCCGCCTTGCCGCCATAGTTCAGGTCCGTCTTGATGAAGAGGAACTGGTCGTCCGGCCCTTGGCGGGCCGCGCGCGCGCTTCTGAGACCGGCGCGGTCCAGCATGCCGTGCAGCGTGCGCTTGCGCATGTCCGCCAGGCCGGCGTTGAGCACCCGGATGCCCCGCCGTGCCAGCTCCCGCTCAAAAGCGGGGCGTTGGCGCGGGAACAAGGCGGCGTGCGACAGGCAGTGGTGGAACAGCACCGTGTCGATGCCGGGGCCGCAGGCGGCTTCCAACACTGTCCAGTCGTCATCCCATTGCGCCGCGCAGTGCGCCCCCGCCAGATGGCTGATGAGATAGCCGCGCCATGAATTCCATTCGTATACAAGAAGATTGCCCAGCTTTTCCATGGAGTTGTCCCCTGGAGGTTCAGCGGCGCCGGTCGACAAGCGTCGCCGTCTTGGCGGTCGTGGGGTCGATATGAAGATCGGCAACGGTGACCGCACGCACGTAGGTCGTGTCGCCGCCCTCATCCTGTTTCATGTGCCGGCGCAGGCGCTCGGCGACGACGGGCAGAATCGCCGGGTCGTCGCAAACGACATGAAGTCCCAGCCGGTCGCAGCCGCCGGCGCCCAGATCCAGGACCACCTGCCAGGCGGCACAGCCCTCGGCCACGGCGGCGAAACCGCTATCGTCATGGGTAATCTCATAAAATCGGAAGGTGCGCGGCCGCCGGCCCCGAACCTCCAGCATGCGCTCACCGTCGCGGATCACGATGCGGCCGACATCCCCCTGGCTGTAGCGGAACAGGGGAAACCGCTCACGCCAGGTATTGGTCACCACGATCTCACCGAACCCGTCCGCATCCGGTGAGGCGATCTCCACCACGATGCGCGGCAGGATGCTGAACAGCCCAGGTGTGGCGGTGGCGTCGCAGACCGCCCAGATGCCGGTTTCCGCCGCACCGTACAGGGACCAGATCTGGCGGATGCCGAACGTGCGGCACAGACGCTCGCGCACGCTGTCACGCATCAGCTCGCCCGCATACAGCAGTTGCGGAATTTGGGGCAAAGGCTGGCCGGACTCCTCGCACCAGTTGGCGAACAGTGTCAGGACGGACGGCGTACCCGCCAGATGGGTCGGCTGGAACAGCGCCGCCGCCGCCCGCATGTCGCTGTACGGGGACTGCGCGCTCATGGGCAGGGTGGTGGCGTAGCACCGCTCCAGCAGGTCATCCACGATGGCCGCCGTACGATAGAGGCCGGTGTAGGCGAAGAGGTTCAGCACCACCGAACGGGGCGCGAACACGCCCCGGGCCAGCAAGTGCCCGGCCAGCGCCTGCCGCTGGGCGTGGTTTTCCGCGATATCGACGGGGAAGATCAGGGGGCCTCCACCGGCGCTGCCGCCGGAGCGCACAAGGTAGATCCCTCGGTCCTCGCCAGCGGGGGAAAAGCCGTCCAGCGCTGCCAGCAAGTCGCTTTTCTGGCATACGGGCGCGTCACGCCAATGTCCGCCGTCCCGGTAGAGGTGGCGCCAGAAGGGATGACGGCGTGCCCTCTCGAAGGCCCGCGCCATCATGTCGTCCACGGCGCGGCTATCGCCGCCTACCGACCCGATCCAGCCGGAATCCGGGCTCATGCCGCCCTCCATAGCAAGGGCAGGTCGATGTCGAAGTGCGTCAGCAAAGCGCCATGGGCGCCGCAGAACGCATCACGCTGCGCCTGGTCCGGCAGGCTTTCCATGGCGAAGGTCAGCCAACGGCGCCCCAGCGTGCGGCACAGCCGGCGGTCGTCGGCGTCATCGCTGTGGCGGAAGCGCTCCAGGCTGGGCGGGATTTGCAACTGGCGCCAATCTTGGCACCGCCGGTGGGACAGGCTGTCCGGCAGGATCCGGTAACGGATCACCGGTTCAGCCAGCAGCCCCACCGGCACCGTGGCGCCACCACCTTTGACGATGCTCTTGGCGACCCGGTACCAGAAGTCGATGTTCTCGTTGACATGCCGGCCTTCCACGAAGCGCTCTTCGCCGATGGCGCCACGCCGCACGGCCACGTTGCTGGCCCGCCCCATGAAAAAGTCCAGATGGCTCGCACTGGCCGTCACGCGGGGCAGCCGATGCAACGCCCCTTCCAGCGGTACGACCTCGTCCCGCAAGGCGTCCATGTCCGGGAAATAATCGCCGTGGGAGGGGGCATCGAACCCCAGCACCAGCAGTTCCAGGGCGTGGCCTTGCATGCAGCGCAGGATTTCGCTGCAACAGTCATCGCGCCAACGGTCATCAGCGTCCAGGAACGCCAGCACTGTACCAGCCGCGCGCTCCAGACCGCGATTGCGCGCGGCGCTGGGACCGCCGTTGACAGGCAGGCGCAGCAATTCGGTGCGTGCAACGCCCCGCTGGGCCAGGCGACGCAGGCCGCTTTCCGCCCGCGCGGCGCCGTCGTCGGTCGAGGCGTCGTCCACCACGATCACTTCGTGGGGCAAATGCGTTTGGCGCGCCAGGGAGGCCAGGGCCTCTTCGATGTAATCTTCCTTGTTGTACAGCGGAATGACGACCGAGAGGCTCATGGCACCGCCTCGCACCGATAGAGCTTGCCGCGCTGCTGATGCAGGTTGATCACCGCGTCGTTCGAGCCACGGAACATACCGTTGCCGTAGCACACGGCGTCGCGGCACAGCAGCATGCCCACCATATGGATGGGATGGGCGAAATCCGGATCATTGAAGTCGAGTTGCTCCAGATAGGGCTGGAACATGAGGTGGGGCCAATCGCGCCTCACCCGGTCAGCCCAATCCGCCTCGCCGCAGGCGGAGCGCACCAACGCGCCGATGCCGCGCCCGCCGCTGCTTGGCTTGGCGATCCAATCTCCGTCTTCGCGCAGCAACCGTTCGGCTTCGGCTGGCGAGCGGGCGCAAACCGAGGCGATCAGGTGGGGGCGCAACCGTCCATAGAGATCCGCCGGCATCGCGTCACACATGATGGCCGCGTCGGACAAGACCGTCAGCACGCGCTTGTCATGCACCAGGATCACGGTGCGCACGTCGTTGAAGTAGGGGCCACGGGCGATAAGATGGGCCAGGACGTCGGGCGCCAGCATCGGCAACTCGTTCCGGTCCAGTTGCAGGATCAGATGATCCAGCCTGTGTCCCTGGGCGTGCAGCGCCCCCGCACGCACACTCACGTCCCCTGGCCGGACGGCGACGAAGCCGACGCCGGCATGACCCAGATGATCTGACAGGCAATCGATCTCGCCACTGGGCTCCTGGGCATGCACCAGCGCCACGGTGTTTCCCGCTTCATAGGGTGCGCACAGGTCGTCCCAAAAATCCGCCTGTCCCCGCGACCAGGCGCGGCTGACCATCCAGCCGTTCAGCGGATAGCGAGCGCCGATTTCACAGATGCGCGCCGTTCCGTCCCGGTCCAGGATGAAATCGGGCCGATACCAGCCCACGCGATAGGGCGTGGGCGCGGCCAGCCGCAGGATGTTTTCCAAATCGGACGGAAGGGAATAGATGGCCCGGATGCGGGCATCGAGAAAATACCGCCGCACCACGGCCCGCAAGGCCACGTCGAGCAGGCCGGCCAGCGTGCGCATCTGGTCCCGGTACGCCCCCGGAAGCGCGACCACGCGGTCGGAGCATACCTCTCCATGGCGCAATCCGCCAACCATGGGGAGCGGCGCCTTCACCCCAACGGCGCCGCTCGCCTCGACCAGGATAGGGCGCCGGCCGTCATTCATGGCCGGGAAACAGAGCCCGCAGGACGTCCGCCTTCCTTTTCAGGTACTGGCCCGCGATGCCGTGCAGATCATAGGCGTCCCAATCGACCTCGACCGCCCGCGCATAGTTGGTCAGAGTATTGACCGCGTGGAAGAAATGGTTCTTCTCGGTACCACCGCAATGCACGGTGATCCAACGCAACGGGCGGGCGGTGTCTTCTTCCGTGTAATGAAAGTGCTCAACCAGCCATTGCTTGAACAGGGGCAGGATGAACTCGACCTCACCATGCGTGTAGATCTCGTGCACCAACGTGGTCAGCAAGCCCAGCGCGATGTCGGGTTCGCGCAGGGACATGTGGTCCTTCCACGTCTTGAAATCGGCGGCGTTCCGGTCGATGTAGCGCGTCTGCAGCCAAGCGTCATCGCCGACGATGTCGGTTGCCATGATGTGGAACATCTTCGAATGGAGGATCTTGTGCGTCACCGCCAGGTCTTCATCGATGATGCGGTGCAGGGAAACCAGAGCCTGCAGCAGGGATTGCTGGTCCAGCACCGGTTCGCCGCGGTGCAGCTTCAAGGTCAGGCGGTTGCTGATGCCGGCCACGGTCATGGCGCTGTTGTTGGTCTGGCCCCAGCTGGCGAAGAACCGACGCAGGGTTTCGCCGTCATGCCGCCGCGCGGTCAGGTCGCGAAAGCCATTCTCGATGGCGGCGAACTCCGGCGCGTGGTTGGCGAAAGCCCTTAGCAGCGGTCCACGAAACGGCCCGTCAGGCATGGTTCGCAACACGGGCAAAATATGATCGCTTAATCTTTCCATGTGAGGATCCCCAAGAATAACTATGGTCGCGTCTCGGTTGGAGTTTTATTTTCAATCTTCAGATATTTATTGACGACAGCCGTCAACAATATGATCTGATGTTCTAATTTATTAACGTGTTTGCCATTGATACAATAAACCATGGGGTGATTTTATAAATGCTACTGAGTGCGTACTGTTGGCGCCATCTCAAACCGCCATTCTACTGGGTCAGGCGCCCTCCCCCGGTTGTGACCGGACGCCAAAAGGGAAGCGCCGGATAGAGCGCGCACGTCGTGCTGATGCCACCACCCTTCCCTCAAAGGGCGACGTAGAGGGTGACCATATCGGGCACGCCACAGGCCCGGGCCAGGGTGTGGCCCCACGCCACCACCGCCTCGTCGGCGAGGAACTCGGCCATCTCCACGGATGTGAGGGCAGGCGGGCGCACTTGGCTGTGTGGCGGCGGGCTTCAGAACATCAGCGGCAGGTACTGGGTGGCGACCCCGACCCCACCAGCCACGGACCGCCCGGATCCTCGTCCAGTCGGTTGTTGAGGGGGTGGCGTAGGGCCATCCCCCACCCGCGCCACCCATTCGGCGTTGGGCACCAGCGCGGCGGACATTAGGGGCCATAAACAATCAGCGAGGCGAAGGTATGGGCGGGGTTGGCTGAAACGCACTCCGACGTCTTAGCCGCTGAACCGCCCCCTCGCTGCTGACGAATGAATCATGTTATGTGGATGAACAGGGGCTCCAGGTTCACCGGAAACCTGACTTCTCGGTCACCCGCCTCGCTTCCGCTGCGGCCAGTTCCAATCCGTAGCCGTACCGACGAACGCCGCAGGCTTATCCCAGGCCATTCCCGCAGCATTTCTTGAACTTGCGGCCGGAACCGCAGGGGCAAGGGTCGTTCCTACCGACCTTGGGTGATGTTCGGGCGGCGGCTTGGAAAGGGGCTGGCTGGCGGCCGTTGCGGGCGCGCCAGAAGCGGGCGATCTCTTCGACGCAGGCGGGGATGAGGTCGGGCGCTTGGCTGGCAAGTTCCTCCTCGCCCTCGGCATCAAGACCGAGCGCGGATTGTCCCGTCTCATCGCCGCACAAGCCCAAGATGGGCAGCAGCAAATGGGCATGCCGCTTGGACTTTAACAGAGGCTCCCACGCGCGGGGGCGAATGCCGATGGCCAGCAGGAAGCCCTCCGCCCAGTCGGCGGCGATGAGCGTGCCGTCGGCCATGGTCCAGAAGATAGGGTCGATCAGGCCGTCCTCAACCTGGACCAGGATTTCGTTGTAGCGCTTCATGATGGTGCCCAGGATGGCCTGGGCCTGGGTGGAATCGGCGAAGATGGGCTCGCCGCCACCCCAAACCACCGGCATCCACTCACTGGGCATGATCAACTCGGGCCCGATGGCGATTCCCGTGAGGAAGCCGTCGAGGTCGGACAGCATCATGGCCTCGGGCGGCGCATCGTCGGAGGCAAGGAATGTATCCAAGGCCTCCAACCCGGCGTCCATGCCCGGTATGTCGTGCGGATTGCTCATGCCGCCAGTTTGGCCGAACGTGTCCTCTAATCCCAGGGCAGAAGCTCGGTCAGGCGAGATCGGCGGTGGACTGCGGCCGGATTGGGGGACGGCCTGATGGAGAGCGTTTTTTCCAGCCGATGAGCAGGGACATGGCGTACAGCGACCCATTTATTCAGGTTATCTGAACAGATTATCTTTACAGTTTACCTGTCTATCTGATAGATAGCACAACATGAATGCCACGCTGAATGATCCGGGGCCTATGCGTACATCGGTCCTGGCGCAAGACCTCCGCGCCCTGATGGGAAAGCTGAAGCGGCGCTTGCGCGATCAAGCGCATGTCGGGGACCTCACGCCCTCTCAGGTCTCGGTTCTGCTTCGCCTGGAGAAGGACGGCCCCGCCACGGCGTCAAGCCTTGCCCGCGCCGAAGGGATGCGGCCGCAATCGATGGCGCCGGTGCTAGGCGCGCTGGAAGCCGCTGGTCGCGTGAGCGGAGCGCCGGACCCGGCGGACGGAAGGCAGACCCTTTTCTCGCTCACGGATGCCTTTCGCAAGTCGGTCGAAGAGGGCCGCGCCGCGCGCCAGGATTGGCTGACGCGCACGCTCCAGGCGCGGCTTTCCCCGCAGGAGCAGGACGAGGTCGCAAGGGCTGTCGAACTACTGAAGCGGCTCGTTGACGACTGAAAGAGTTCCGCGGCCGACAGCTGCCAACTGCATCGGGACCTTCAAGAGGATATCTCCATGGCGCTGACAACGCTCGACCCGAACACCGCCCTGATCATCGTCGATCTTCAGAAGGGCATTGTCGGCCTCCCTCTCATCCACCCCATCGATGGCGTCATCGAACGGGCGCGGGCGCTGGCCGACGCCTTCCGCGAGCGCGGCCTGCCGGTCGTGCTCGTCAACGTCGCCGGCGGGGCGCCGGGCCGAACGGAGCAGCCGCGTCAAACAGGAAGCCGTCCGGACGGATGGACTGATCTCATCCCGGAGCTGAACCAGCAAGCGGCCGACATCGTCGCGACGAAGCGGAGCTGGGGCGCCTTCGCGACCACCGATCTCGACGCTCAATTGAAAGCGCGGGGCGTCACCCAGGTGGTGGTCGCGGGCGTGGCGACCGGAACCGGCGTCGAGGCGACGGCGCGTCAAGCCTACGAGGCGGGCTTCAACGTCACCCTCGCGCTCGACGCCATGACCGACATACGTCCCGAGGCGCACGAGTACAGCATCAAGAACATCTTCCCGCGGCTCGGCGAGACCGGCACCAGCCGGGAGATCATTGGTCTCCTGCCGGCAAGGGTCTCCTGAAATGCCGTGGCTTGCGCTCGCGTCCTATTTCTTCGGTGGCGCTTTCCTGGCGAACGCGATCCCCCACGCCGTCAGCGGCATGATGGGCAGGCCGTTTCAGAGCCCGTTCGCCAAGCCGTCCGGTCAAGGGCTCTCTTCATCGACCGTCAACGTGCTCTGGGGATTCTTCAACCTGGCCGTCGCCTATGTGCTGGTCTGTCGCGTGGGTGATTTCGGGTTGAAGGATACGACGGACGTCCTCGCCCTAGGAGCGGGCGCCTTCCTGATCGCGTTGTTTTCGGCACGGCATTTCGGCCGCTTCCATGGCGGAAATGGTTCGGCGGCGCCTTCGTCTCCAACGTCGGCACCTGGGTCCAGCGCATAGCCCAGGACTGGCTGGTCCTCACCCAACTTACCCATCACGATGCCTCGGCGGTCGGCTGGGTCATGGCGCTGCAGTTCGGACCGCAGCCCCTCCTGCTGCCATGGATGTTCTAGGCTCGAGGCAGCGATTTCCCACCGCCTCGCCTATCGCCGGTCGGCTGTCCCCAAGCCCGCCGCGAAGCAGCCATAGCGGCCATCCATGTAGACCAGCGGGTCGATGGGGGCGAGGTCGATCACCTCCTGCACCTCACCGATGAACAGGCCGTGGGTTCCGAACATCGTGTTCGCCACGCTGCGACAGAAGATGCTGGCCTGGGCGTCCGCCAGATAGGCGTGGCCCAGCGGGGACTGCCGCCAATCCCCCACGGAGAAGCGTGCCTCCCCCTTCTCCTTGCCGGCGCACAGGGCGGAGATCTCCGCCTGCCGTGCCGTCAGGATATTGATGCAGAAATCGGCCCCTTGGGACAGGGGCGCGAACAGGCTGGCGGACTTGTTGACGCAGATCAGCATGGAAGGCGGGTCCATGCTGAGCTCGCTGACCGCTGTCGCCGTCATGGCGTGGCGTTGGCCGCCGTGGCGGCAGGTGATGACGACAACGGCCTTGGCCAGGCTGCGCAGGCCCTTGCGCAGGGCCAGGGCGATGGTGGCGGCATCCGCCGCGATGATGTCAGTAGGCATCGATTTCCCTCAACGCGGCCGCCGCCTCGCGCCAGCTGTCCGCCCCGGCAGGCAGACCTGCATAGAGCGTGGCGTGCAGGAGGATCTCGCGGATTTCCTCCTTGGTGACACCGTTGGCGATGGCGCCCTTCACGTGGTTGCGCAGCTGGGCCGGCCGGCTCTGCCCTACCAGGGTGGCGATGGTCAGCATGCTGCGGATTTTCAGCGGCAGACCGGGGCGGCTCCACACCTCGCCAAAGCAGATGCGGGTGACCATGTCCTGCAGGGGCAGGGTGAAGTCATCCGCCTCAACCAGGCTTTTCATCCCCTCAGCGCCGAATATCTGTTCGCGCAGGTCGCGGCCACACTGGGCCGCGTCGGTATCCCATGATGAGCTCATGGCGTCTGCTCCCTGTCAGCCGGCCAAAGGTAGGGCCGCACCGCCTGAGCCGCGGCGGCCATTTCGCGCGCCGCGGCCGGCGACATGCCCAACGCGCGCAAAAATCCATGGATCATGTGGCGGGCCGTCAGAACCCGCACCTCGACACCGGCGACCGCCAGGCGGTCTGCATACTCGTCCCCCTCCCCGCGCAGCGGGTCGTACTCGGCGGCGATCAGCACCGCCGGCGGCAGACGGCTCAAAACCGGAACCGATAGGGGCGGCGCATGAAACGGCTCGGCCTCCTGCGACAGACGGTAGAGCCGCACGAAATCCTCCACCCGCTGCACACTGAGAAGCGGATCGCGCCCCCACCCGTAGGACGGCCGCCCCGGTGTCAGGGCATAAGCGCCGTACATCAGCAACTGGCAGACGGGTTGAACAGGCCCACCGGCATCGCGCGCCATGACGGCAGTCATGGTGGCCAGCAGGGCGCCGACACTGTCGCCGGCGACGGCGATGCGCCGCACATCGACGCCCAACTGGGCGGCGTGCGCGACGAACCACTCATAGGCGGCGAAGCAATCCTCCTGTGCCGCCCGGTAGGAATTCTCCGGCAGGCGCCGGTACTGCACGCTGACGACGACGGCCCCTGTCTCCTCCGCCAGCCCTTGCGCCACCCCATCGAAGCTTTCGATGCTGCCGAAAGCAAAGCCCCCGCCGTGGAAATAGCAGATGCCGGGCCTCGGGCCCTCACCGCCGGGGTCAAGGATCGCTACCGCGATTTCGCGCCCGCGCGCCACGATGAAGCTGACATGCCGCCGCAGGCCGGCCGGCCAGGGCCGGCTGAATGCCACAGCGTTCATGTCGGCGGCCAACCGGGCACCGGCCAGCGTTCCCCCCGCCGCCTGCCCCGCGCGGAAGGCCGCCACATAGGCGTCCATGCCGTCCGCGAGAGGCGTGTCCGAGGTCACGCGAAGGCCTCATAGCGGACATCGGGCGTATCCACCGACATTTCGGCCAGGCGGGGCATGACCTCCTGCGCGAACAGGGTCAGGTTTTCCACCGTCTCGGCATGGCCCAGCGTGCCGGCCTGCCCCATCATCAGCAGGTTCCCAAACCCGCCGACCTCGGCATGAAAGCGGCCGATCTGCTCGAAGACCTCATCGGGCGTGCCCACGAACATCAGGCCCGCATCGATGTACTGCTCAATCGTGGGGTTGGAGGGCAACGGGCTGCCGTCGCGCAAGCGCGGGCGCACGGCATTCGGCCCCGCCTTCAGAAGGCGGACATTGTCCTTCACCGAGGCGAAGCCCGCTGGGTTGCGGAACTGCGGATCCAGCCGGGCGGCGGTGGTGAAATAGGCCTTCATCTGTTCCGCGCGCTGGAAGGCGGTTTCGCGGTCCGTGGCCACGGACACCAGGCCCAGATAGCCCAGGCGATCGTCCGATGCCGGCCGGCCGTGCGTCTCCTGGTAAGTCTTGCGATAGCTGGCGAAGACCGACCGGGCCACGGCGCCGGACAGGAAGGTGGCGCAGACATAGCCCAGTTTCGCCTGCTGCGCCGCGCTGCCGGCGCTGGACGCCGTCATCCAGATGGGCGGCGTCGGCTGCTGGATGGGACGCGGCCACAGGCTGACGGCGCGATAGTTGAAGAATTCACCATCCCAGGAGAAGTTGTCGCCGGTATTGGACAGGGCCTCCAGGATCAGGTCATGCGCCTCCCAATACCGGTCCATGAAGCGCACGGGCTGCCGGTTCGACATGAACACCTCGTAGGCCGCGCCCTTGACCAGGCCCACTTCCAGGCGGCCATTGGAAATCACGTCCGCCATGGCGATCTCTTCCGCCACGCGCACCGGGTTGGCGCGGTTGCCGATGGGAATGCCCAGGGCCAGCAATCGTGCGCGCTTGGTTTGGCGCGCCAGGATGGCCAGCGTCGTCATGCACGAGGTCGACATGCAGGTTGCCGCCGCGTGATGCTCGTTGATCATGATGTTGTAGCCCAGCTCATCCGCCAGGACGTACTCATCCAGGTAGCGATTGATCAGCCGCCCCGCCTCGGACGGGTCGCAATGATGCTGCGGCAGGGTGACCCGCATGGGCCCCGGAACGTCGAAGGCCGGGTGGTAAGCTTGCTCGCTGAATTGCCAGACTTTCATGGATAGGCCTCCTCAGGCCGCCGCCGCGACGGCGCGCAGGGCGAAAGTGTTGATGCTGCGGGCGGCCGCCTCGGCGCTGTCGACATAGATGCGGTGACCACAGTTCGGGATCGCCTCGAACACCGCCTGGGGGATCAGGGCGGCGTAGTCGCGCCCATAATCCAGGGGGGCGATGGCGTCATCCTCCCCCCACAGCAACAGCGTGGGGGTGGCGACGCGGTGCAGCCGGTGGCGCAGCTTCGGATTGCACATATAGGGGGACCAGCCGTACAGCATGGTCGCCTCGGCATTGCGCACCCTGCGCTCCAGCACGTCTTCCGGCAGGGCGGCCAGGTCCAGCTTCTGCACCGGCGTCACCTGCGACTTGCGCTCCACGGTGCCGCCGTCGCACATGAAGATGTCTACGACCCGACGGTCCTTGCGGTGGGCCGTCTCGATGCCGAAGGGCGCCCCCAGCACCGCCAGAGCCAGGCGCCCGCTGTTCTTCACCAGCATCTCGGCGGCGATCCAGCCCCCGAAGGAAAAGCCGGCGACCAGCACGTCGCGCAGGTCCAACTGGTCCAGCAGATCCAGGTAGAAATAGGCGATGTCGTCGACTGTCGAGAAGGACCGCGGCAGGTCCGACCCGCCGAAGCCGGGATGCGACGGGGCGTAAACTTTGTGCGTCGCGGCAAGCAGATCGACCAGCGGCGCCATAGCCTCGATACCATCCATACCGTGCAGCAGCAAAAGCGGCCGGCCTTCGCCCTTGACCAAGAGTTCCAGACGCACATCGCCCACTTGCAGGAAATGTGGCCCGGACAGAGAGTCAGCGTTCGTCGCTTCGCTATTCATCCGCCACGACCTTTCTTGAACGCATTTGCGCGTAATTGATGATGCTTTACTTCTGCTTATGGGGGCAGAATCGTCCAATTCTTTGTGCTTGCGGAATTGATGCCGTCACGGTATCAATTGGCCATGGAACTAAGACATCTGCGGTATTTTCAAGCAGTTGCCCGCGAGGAGCACTTCGGTCGCGCCGCGCAAACCATCCGCGTGGCCCAGCCGGCGCTGACGCGCCAGGTGCGGGACCTGGAGGATGAACTGGGCGTCCAGCTGTTCGAGCGGCTGCCACGTGGCGTCCGCCTTTCCCCTGCCGGCCGGGCCTTCCTGGAAGACACCAACGCCCTGCTGGAAAAGCTGCAGCGCAGCGTCGCCCGGGCCAAAAGCTACGCCACCGGCCATGTCGGCACGGTGCAGATCGGCTTTAGCGAGATCGCCTCGCGCCATCCCGAGATCCCGGCCAAGCTGCTGCGCTTCCGGCTGGATGAGCCCAAGGTGGAATTGAACCTGCTACCCATGAGCTCGCGCAGCCAGATCGATGGCCTGCGCAACGGCACGGTGGATGCGGCCATCGTCTACGACATCCACTTCTCCGAAGAGGATCTGGGCGCGCTGGAGCATTGCGAGCTGGGCGTCAGCGACATCGTTATCGCCATCAACGAAGACCATCCCCTGGCCCAGCGTCCCATCCGGATGCGCGACCTGGCGGAAGAGCGCTTCCTGTTCCCGGCCCGCAAACCCCAGCCACGCTATTTCGACCGGCTGATGCAGGCCTGCCTGGCCAACGGCTTCTCCCCCAACATCGTCCAGGAAACCGCGACGGATTCCATCCTGCTGAGCCTGGTAGCCGTGGGCATGGGCGTGGGCTTCACCCAGCAGACGCGGCAGGTGCCACGCCAGGGTGTACTGCTGCGCGAGGTGGAGGATCTGGACGTCTCGTTCCGTTTGCACCTGGTGTGGCGGAAGTCCGATCCCTCGCCCGCCGTGCTGCGCTTCATCAGCGCGATGAAGTGAGGTTTAGGCGTGGCTGATCCTATATAAGCCGCAGCGCTGAAAGCTGCCGATACGCGGCGACCAATTCCCGCTTATCCATCACCCCCAGCTTGCAATAGGCCCGGCGGCGGTAGGTGATGACGCTACCCAGCGACAATCCGGACTGGACGCTGATCTCTTCCTGCGTCCGGCCCAGGATCAGGCCAGCCGCCACCTCCGCTTCGCGTGCGCTGAGGCGGACATCGGCGGCCATCAGGATGCCCGCCGTGTCCGACAGCGTGCCATCGCCGGGGGGGCGGGCCGACAGGTCGACATGGCGGGTCAGCGCCGCCATCAGCACCGGCGCGAACCGCTCCACGCACGCGACATCCCCTGGCCGCGACGCGCCGTCGGACACCGTTCGATAGCCGTTGGCCATGAGGGGGCGTGGGCCGGCGGACAGGATGCTCAGCCGCTCGGCGATGCCGCCGCGCTCATAGCAGGCATTGCGGTAAACGGGGTCGGCGATGTCAGCGGCCCTGGTCCGGATCACAACGACGCTGTCCCGCGGCGCGGCCACGACCAGGCGCGCGGCGCGGTCTTGGCGCCAATGATGGCGGGCGTAGGCCAGTGAAGCGGCGCGGGCGAAGTCGGGAACGCCCCGGCAATCCCCCGCCGCGAACAGGGCACGAGGCGGCTCCCGCCCGCCAAAGGAAAAGGCGGAGGATAGGCGCGCGCCGCAGAGCATGCCCAGCGCCACCAGGAACTGGGTGGAGAAGTCTGGCGTTCCCACCGCCCCCACCACACCCGCCAATGTCGTGATGTCGTCCGGCGCCTTCATGATCCTGTCCTCCCGCCGGGGGGACGAGGGCTTGGGCGCTCGGCGGTATGATGGGCGGTGCGGCCGCGTCCTGGGACTCGGCCAGACCATTCCCCGGAGCCTGCGCCATGCCGACACCACCCGCCATTAGGGGCCTGTATCATTTCGCCTATCCCTGCCGCGATGGAGAGGAGACCCGGCACTTCTACGAAGACATACTGGGTCTTCCGCTCGTCAATTGCATGCTGGCCGACCACGTGCCCAGCACGGGCGAGGAGAAGCCCTACGCCCACATGTTCTTCGCCATGACCGACGGATCCTACATCGCCTTTTTCGATCTGGGCGATGATGAGATGCCGGCCCCGTCACCCAACACCCCCGCCTGGGTCCAGCATTTCGCCATGGAAACCGGGTCGGTGGACGCGGTGTTGGCGATGCGCCAGCGGCTGATCGATCATGGCGTCGAGGTGCTGGGTCTGGTCGATCACCATTTCGTGAAGTCGATCTACTTCTTCGATCCCAACGGCCTGCGCCTGGAGGTCACCGCCCGTACGGAATCGCCGACCTACCTGGCCGACGCCGCCAGTTCCGCCCGCGCGGAACTGGACAGGTGGAGCCGGGAAAAGGCCGCCCGCCGGCAGGCCAAGGCTACCGGCTGACGTGAACGGGGGCGGCGACGGCCGCCCCTCACAGGCTCACGCGTCCAGGAAGCCCTTGCGGCGGCTCCAGTCAGTGATCAGGCCGATACAGGTGGCCAGATGGTCCGGCTGGCCAATGTAGTAATGGGTGGCGCCGATGATGCGGTGATATTCCTTATCCGGCGTCGCCAGGGCGGCGTTGATCGCAGGGTTGTGGGTCGCGGGCACCGCCTCATCCGCCGTGTTCTCGATCTGCAGCACCGGTGTCCGGTGGATTTTGGCGGCGTTCATCGGCCCCTTCGCGTTTGACAAATCATAGCTCCACTGGCTGAGCCATGAGCGCAGGGTGGTGAAGCGGGCCAAACCGACGGGCCCCACGTTCACCGCCCGAGGGTCGCCCATATAGCACCAGCCGGGCTTGCGTTCATTGGGATCGACCGCCGGGTCCAGCCAACGGACGTCGCACATCGTGCGGTGCACGACGAAGGCGCGCTCCTGCTCCGCCCCGCCCAGTTTGCGCAGCCGCTCCAGTTGTTCCTGGCACCAGTAGGTGATACGGCGGTTGCGGTCCACCTGGCGCGCGCGAAACTGTTCCACGAAGCCGGCATCATAGGGCGCCTGGTTGGGGCACGCCTCGGCATAGATATCGAAGGCCCGGTCGCGCCGGTCGGGATCCGCCTCGTCGATAACGGACGGGTCCAGCCATTCAGTCAGCGTCTCGGCGCGTGACAGGTGGGCGGCGATGAAGATCACGCCGTCCGCCATCGTCAGGCCGGCACTCGTCAGGTCGATCTCGTCCCCCGCCGGGGTGTGGGTGATGGACGGCCGCTCCGCCTGCGCCTGGTAGAACAGCGACAGGGAACCGCCGCCCGACCAGCCGACCAGCACCACGCGGTCGTAGCCCAACGTCCCCCGCGCATGCGCGATCCACTGCCCCAGGTCGATCGCCACCTTCTCCATGATCAGGGCGCTGTCGTTGCGGGCGTAGCGGCTGGCCGCGCACAGCACGTCCAGCCCCGCGTCGGCCAGCGCCAATGGCATGGGCAACAGCTGTAGGGTGGAGGTGGGGTGCATGAACACATAGACCGTGTCGGCGCGGCGGTCCGGCCGGCGCAGCAGTTGCCCTTCCAGATTGACCTTCCCCGAATTGCCCGCGAACCCGTAGGTTTCGCTGAACCCGGGGGAGTTCGGGAACGTCACCACAAAGGGGTGCCGGACCCAGGCCCTACCCTCTGCCATGTCATCTTCTCCCTGTTTCTTCATTCCTTGCGCGTCACAGCGGGGCGGTGGTGACGTCGTAGCGGAACAGCCACTCATAGCGCTCCGCCACCCGCTCCGGCTCCCACTCCCGGTCCACGTAGGCCTGCGCGCCGGCCGGGCTGGCAAGGGCGGGATTGTGGAAGCGCTCGGCGTTGCCGGCGGCACCTTGGACCACACGCGTCGTGCGGGGGATGCGCGCGTCCTGATAGGCCTTCAGCGCCCTGGCATGGTCGTCACGATAAGCCTCCAGCGCCCGGGCCAGCATGTAGGCGTCCTCGATCGCCATGGCCGCGCCCGACGCCAGGAAGGGCAGCATGGGATGGGCGGCGTCGCCCAGCAGGGTGACCCGTCCGACCATCCAGTTGTCCAGCGGCTTGCGGGACAGCAGCGCCCAGCGGAACGGCTGGGGGATCGCCCGGATGTAGGTGTGGACGTCTTCATGCCAGCCGGGATAGTCGGCCAGGTAGGCCTCCACCGTCGATGGGCTGGACCAGGACTCCGTCTTCCAGTCCTGGTTCTCCACCACGCTGGAGAAGTTCATCAGTTCGCCCCGCCGGATGGGGTAGTGGACGATGTGGCCGCCCGGGCCGATCCAGTTGGTGCCCACGTCCCGTACCAGATGGCCGGGCAGGCGTTCCATGGGGATGACACCCCGCCAGGCGACGATGCCGGTGAAGGTCGCGGGCAGTTCACCGAACAGCCGCTGCCGGATGATGGAATGCACGCCGTCGGCGCCTATCACCAGCTCATACCGCTGCGGCGGCTTGCCGGCGAAGTCCAGCGCCACGCCACCCTGCCCCTGCTCCACCCCCACGCAACGCGATCCCAGCTGGATGGCATCGGGGTTCAGGGCGCGCACCGCTGCGGCCAGGGTGGAATGCAGGTCGTTGCGGTGGATGGTGACATAAGGCGCGCCATACCGCGCCACCGATTCCGGCCCCAGGTCGAACAGCTTCCAGGTCTGGCCGGTGTTCCAAAGCCGGATCTCCTTGCCCACCGGACAGAACGACAACGCCATCACCCGATCCAGGATGCCCAGCGCCTCGAACACGCGCGTGCCGTTGGCGCTGATCTGCAGGCCCGCCCCCACCTCCCGCAGTTCCTCGGCCTGCTCATAGATCGTGACGTCGAACCCGCGCCTCAGCAGCGCCAGTCCAGCCGTCAGACCGCCGATCCCGGCACCTACAATCGCAATTCCCATGTCGTTCCTCGTCGCAACCGCCATAGTTTGATAATATCTAACATAGTTCGTCAATATCACAAGGCCGACACCCAGGCCACCCTCGTATTGCGCGGTCGACGGGACCCCCGTACTCTGATAGGCATGGGTGTAAAGCCAATGAGACATAGATGCTGAAAACGCCCGAAGACGCCCTCAGCCAGAAGCGCCGCGTCCAATCGATCGAGGTTGGATTCCGTGTCATCCGCGTGCTGCAGATGGCGCATGAGCCGATGGCGTTGCGTGACATCGCCCAGGCGGCGGACATGCCGCCCAGCAAGGCCCACCTGTACCTGACCAGCTTCATGCGTGAGGGGCTGGTGGCGCAGAACCCCCAGACCGCCCGCTACGCGCTGGGGCCCTACGCAACGGAGTTGGGCCTGTCCGCCATCCGCCAATTGTCGGTGGTGGAGGCGGCGAACGCGGAGATGGCGGAGTTGACGGCGCACACCGGCTGCGCCACCTACCTGTCCGTTCTCACCGAATTCGGGCCGGCCATCGTGTCGAAGGTGGACGGCAGCCGCCAGGGCGCCTTCACCGTGCGCCTGGGCCACGTGCTGCCGATGACGGCCTCGGCCACCGGGCTGGTGTTCCTGGCCTTCCTGCCGGAACCGCAGACCCGGCAGCCGGCGCGGGCCAGCCGCCAGCACGCGATCGAGGCCGCCGATGCGGTGAAGCCCCCCACCCGCGACGACCTGGCCACGGTGCGCCAGAAGGGCTATGCGACGACAAGCGGGCTTATCAACGCCAACTTCGCCGCCATCTCCGCCCCCATCTTCGACTACAGTGACGCCATGGCCGCCGCCCTTACCCTGCTGGGGCCGGACAAGTACCTGACGGGGGAACGGCTGCAGCCTTGCATCGACCACGTGCTGGACGCGGCCGCCCGCATCTCCACGAAGATCGGTGGCCGTATCCCTGCCCGTTCCTGAAATGAGGCTGGTTCTTACGCTGGCGGCATGAGGGCCCCCTCATGCCGCCGTAGGATGCGACTGCATCCGCCGGAGGTTTCCGGGGAACGCAGTGGACTGGAAACCGAGGAAGCCAAGGCTGCGGATGCAGCCGCCCGGCGGCTGAGGGAGCCATTAATATCAAAGCGCGATGGCGATGGATTTCAGCTCCGTGTAGGCTTCGATGCCGTCGCGGCCGTTCTCTCGGCCCCAGCCGGATTGCTTGAACCCACCGAATGGCAGTGCCGGATCCAGCCCGCCGCCATTGACCCGCACCGTGCCGGCCTTCAGCTTGCGCGACAGCCGGTGCGCGGCGCTGAGGTTCTGTGTCCAGACGATGGCGCCCAGGCCATAGTCGGTATCGTTGGCGCGGGCCGCGATGGCGTCCAGGTCGCCGTCGCTGAACGACATGGCGCATAGGACCGGCCCGAAGATTTCCTCCCGCACCACGGACATGGTCGGCAGTGTCCCCGTCAGCACCGTCGGCGGCACGAAGTATCCGGGGCCCGATGCCGCGGTCCCCTGCCCGCTGATGCGGGCGCCCTCCCGCACCCCCGCTTCGATATAGCCCAGGACGCGGTCCTTCTGTTCCTGGGACACCACCGGCCCCATCTGGGTGGCGGGATCCAGGCCCGGGCCGACGCGCAGCTTTCCGGCATGCTCGGCCACGCCCTCCACCAGGGCGTCGAACACGCTCTCATGCGCGAACAGGCGGGAACCCGCGTTGCACACCTGGCCGGCGTTGGTGAAGATGGAGCGGGCGGCGCCCTCGATCGCGCGCTTGATGTCGGCGTCGGGCATGACGATGACCGGGGTCTTGCCGCCCAGTTCCAGCGTCACGCGCTTGAAGTTGCCCGCCGCCGCGCGGACGATGTGGCGGCCGACCTCGGTGGAGCCGGTGAACGTCACCTTATCGACGCCGGGATGTTCCACAAGGGCGGCCCCCGCCGTTTCACCAAAGCCGGTCACGAGGTTGAACACGCCCTTGGGGAAGCCGACCTCCTCCACCAAGTGGGCCAGCCGCAGCGCCGTCAGGGGCGTCTGCTCCGCCGGCTTCAGGATGAGGGTACAGCCGGCGGCCAATGCCGGCGCCATCTTGGCCACCGACATGGCGAAGGGCGCGTTCCACGGCACGATGGCCGCCACCACGCCGATCGGTTCCCGCACAGTGAAGGCGTGCCAGGTCCCGGGACCGGAGAGATTGATGGTGTCGCCGCCCAGCTTGGTCGCCCAACCGGAATTGTAGCGCAGCGTCTCTATGGCGTGCGGCACATCGAACAGGCGCGCGTCGCGTAGCGGCTTGCCGTTGTTCAGCGTTTCCAGCAGTGCGAAATCGTCGGCGTGAGCCTCGATCGCGTCGGCCAGGCGCCACAGCAGGCGGGCACGTTCCGCCGGCTTGGTGTCCGCCCAAACACCCTCCAGCGCCGTCCGCGCCGCGCGCACCGCCAGGTCGACGTCCGCCGCCTCGCCCTTGGCGGCTTGGCCCAGCAGCGTGCCGTCGCCGGGATTGCGCATCTCAAAGGCGGAACCCGACCGTGGCTCCCGCCAGACGCCATCGATGAACAGCCCATGTTCCTTGCCCGCGAAACGCCGTGCGTTCTCCAGGGCATTCTGATCCGCCACGATATCCGGCATTTTCCACCGTCTGGGTATGATGAGGGGACAGCTTACCTCACGGCGCAGGCCGTTCAGGAAGGGCCCGTTCAGGCGCCATGGGCATCGCTGTCGTTTGCTATTGTTGAACAGATTCCGTTATTATGCAACAACTCGTTCCAAGAAGCGGGGCCAAGGAGGCGTGAGGGAGCGGTGACTCAGGACTTCGACCATATCATCGTCGGCGCCGGATCAGCGGGATGCGTTCTGGCCAACCGCCTCAGTGAGGATGGGCGCCGCAGCGTCCTGCTGATCGAGGCCGGCGGCCCGGATTCCAGCCCGTTTCACGCCATGCCGCTGGGCTTCATGGCGGCCATGGCCGACCCGGCCAAGGACTGGGGCTATATGTCGGAGCCGGAGCCCAACCTGGAAGGGCGTCACCTGCCGCTGCCGCGCGGGCGCGTGCTGGGCGGCTGTTCCACCACCAACGGCATGATCTACATGCGCGGCCACGCGCGCGATTATGACGAGTGGCGCGACCTGGGCTGTCCCGGGTGGGGCTATGACGACGTGCTGCCCTATTTCCGCAAGATGGAAACCAGCTGGCGTGGCGCAGGCCCCTGGCACGGGGGCGACGGCCCCATCCAGGTGACACCCGTGCGCCACCGCGCGCTGCTGACGGAGCAGATCCTGGCCTCGGCCGCCGCCGCCGGCTTTCCGCACAGCGACGACCTGAGCGGTGAGCGGCAGGAGGGCTTCTCTCTGAGCGAGGTGACGGTCGACCGTCGCGGCCGCCGATCCAGCGCCGCGCGGGCCTATCTGCGCCCGGCGCTGAAACGTCCGAACTTGCGGCTGATATCGGGCGCCCAGGTCACCCGCGTCCTGTTCCAGGGCCGCCGCGCCGTGGGCGTGGAATACCGTGGCGAGGGTGCGGCACATCAGGCGCGGGCACGACGCGACGTCATCCTGGCGGGTGGCGCCTACAATTCCCCCCACCTGCTGATGCTGTCCGGCGTCGGCCCCGGCGCGCAGCTGCACGAACACGGGATCGGGGTGGTGGTGGACAGCCCAGGCGTGGGCGCCAACCTGTCCGAACACCCCATCGTCTACATGGACTTCGCCACCAGCGGCGACACCTTCCTGAAGCAATTACGGCTGGACCGGGCGGCCCTGTCCGTCCTGCGCTGGGCGCTGCTGGGCACGGGACCGTTCGCCTCCCAGATAACCAGCTGCGCCGCCCTGCTACGGACGCTGCCGGAGCTTGAGCGGCCGGACATCCAGCTGATGGTCATGCCGGTGCGGCTGGACGCCAAGATCTGGACGCCCGGCCTTGGCAAGCGGCTGCAGGACATGTTCTCGATCATGGTGATCCAGCTGCACCCGGAAAGCCGCGGGCGGCTGACCTTGCGTTCAGCGGACGTGGCGGACACGCCGCGCATAGAACTGAACCTGCTGTCGCATGAGCGCGACTTCGCCGAACTGCGACGGGGCATCCGCGCCGTGCGCACGCTGTTCGGCGCCGGCCCCCTGGCCACCCGCGTCCTGCGGGAGGCCAGGCCAGGTGCGGAGCGGCAGAGCGACGCCGAGCTGGACGCCTACATCCGCACCAACCTGCGCATCACCCAGCATCCCGTCGGCACCTGCCGCATGGGCCGGGGCGACGGCGCGGTGGTGGATCCCAGCCTGCGCGTCATCGGGGCAGAGAATCTGCGCGTCGTCGACGCCTCCATCATGCCGACGGTCCCGGGCGGCAACACCAACGCCCCCGTGATCATGGTGGCGGAAAAGGCGGCCGACCTGATCCGCCAGCGGGGTTAAGCACGCCAGACGCACCCGTCCGGCGGCATGGGCGAGATCCCATGTCGTCGTTTTTATCGCGCGATGAACCAAAAAAATGGGCGCCGGGGCGGTAACGCCCCGACGCCCTGCGCACGGGAATTCAAGGGAGGATCACATCCGCGCACGCACGCCCAGTACCCAAAAGCGGCCGCGATTGTCGAAGAAGGGGGAGTTGGCGATGGTCGGCTGCACGATGCCGTTGGGCGTGATCGGCGGGGCCTCATCGGTCAGATTCTCGACAGAGCCGTAAATCGTCAGGTTCTCGTTCAGCCGGTAGGAGACGTTGGCGTCCCAATACCCGATGCCGGAGATGTCGTTGTTGGCGATGTCCAAGGTGGTCAGGTTGAAGCGTGTGTCGAACTTGCCGCCCGAGATATAGCGGTAGCCCACCCCGAGCCTCCACTTATCGAAGCTGTAGTTGGCATCGACGTTCACGCGCCATTCCGGCACGCCCGCCGGGGGCGGTGAGATGCCGGCGAGGCCGACATAGTCGTTGGACACGCCGTTCGCCGTTGTGGTCAGGGTATCGGCATGGTTGGCCAGGACCCGCAGTTGCACATCCCCATCGTTGTTCAGCAGGGTGAGGGGGAAAGAATACTCAGCCTCGAAGTCCTCGCCCGCCGCCCGCTGGGAGTTGGCGTTGAAGGGGATGATGTTGACGCGGGTGATGATACCCCCCGTCTGGATGACACCAGAGCAAAACACAGACTGCCCATTGAAGCAGAAATTCACGATGTCCTGTGCCGCCACCGTGGAAATCGCGTTCTTGATCTCGATGTTGTAGTAGTCGAGAGAGGCGTGGAACCCGTCCAGCCATCTCGGCTTGAAGACGACGCCCACCGAATAGGTGTCCGCCTCCTCAGGCAGCAGGTTGGGATTGCCGCCGGTGATCTGCGTTGTCTGCCGCGCCACGTTGGTGCGGGGGTCGATGATGGCGTTGATCACCTGGTTACCTTGCGAGAACAGCTCATAGTTGTTCGGTGCGCGGATGTCGCGGGACACCGTGCCACGGAAACGCACGTCCTCGATCGGTTCGTAGTTGCCGCCGAACTTCCAGGCCCAGACGCCGCCGCTGGTCGAATACTCGGTATAACGGCCCGAGGCGTTGAGCTCCAGCTTGTGGGCAAGCGTCATGTCCTCGGCCAGCGGCACCACGACCTCGCTGTATGCTTCCTTCACATTGTATTCGCCGGAGAATGGCTGCCCGTTGATGGACCGCCAGCGGCTGAGCACGGAGTTCGCGTCCGAGGTCTGGACCGTCTTCTCGATGCGGTATTCCGCGCCAGCCGCGACCGACAGCGGCCCCGCCCAGGTGGAGAAGGGCGAGCCCGAGATGTTGGCTGCGTAGACGTCCTGATGCATGTCCGCGGTAATGGTCGAGGTGCCGAGGTAGTAGCCCAGCGCCTGCTGGCTGATGGAGCCTGCACCGAAGGGATTGATGGGCACGCAGTTGCGGATGTCGCCATACGGGTCCTGGGCCGCCGTAGGGTTCGGGTTGGCCAGCTTCACCCGGCAGATGGCCTGGCCCGTGGCTGGGTTGATCACCGAGTCCAGGCCGTAAGTCCACCGCTGCGAGATGCGGTTGTTGTCCGCGAACTCATCATAGGTGTTGCGGCCCAGCTGGCCGGTGACGCTCCAGTTCCAGTTCCGCCCGAAGGAACCCTCGGCGCCGAAGGTCCAGCGGCGGCTCTTGGTCACGGTCCGGAACTCGGAATTCCCATCCTCGTAGTTGAGGCGACCGAAGGGGATGCTGGCCAGTTTCAGCGACGCCATCGCCGCCTTGACGCTGGGATCCAGAAAGGCGTTGTCGTTGCGGATGGTGATGGTGCCGACGTCGGGATTCGGCGCCAGGTCCGAATTGGCGTGGACCTGCGAATACAGCATGTCCGCGAACAGGGTGATATTGTCGGCCAGTTGATAGCTGATCCGGCCGTAACCGCTCTTGCGGTCGATCTCCGGCAGCAGGTTGCCGTCATTGATGGCGGAGCCGCCACCGCCGCCCTGCATGAAGGTGGCGCCGATGTTGGTGCCATACTGGAACGGGATGGGCTTGCCGTCGGACCCGAACTGCACTCCCGCGCCCGGGGCGAAGCCCAGCTTGTTGGCAAGGCTAAGCGCCAGTGTGTTGGTGCCGCCCGACAGGCCGACAACGCCGCCGGCCGTCATCTGCGAGTAGGTGCCATGATCGACGATCAACAGGCGCGGCTGGCCGTTGGTCTTGGTATAGGCCGGGTTGGTCAACTGCACGGTGCCGTTGGCGCCCCAGGAGCGCGACGCCTGGCTGCTCTCACCCGAATTGTGCATGAAGTCGCCCGCGACCTCGATGTGCACCTTGTTGTCGGCGAAGCCATGGCCCAGGGCGAAATTGACATCCGGACGGCGGAAGTCGTCATGCTCCGTTGATCCGTAGGAGATGTCGGCCTTCGCCCCCTCGAAATCCTTGTCTAGGACGAAGTTGACCACACCGGCGACGGCGTCGGAACCGTAGGCGGCGGAGGCGCCCCCGGTGACGATGTCGACGTTCTTGATCAACGCCACGGGAATGATGTTGGTGTCGATGGTCCCGGCCGGATCGGTGATGCCGACACGGTTGCCGTTCATCAGCACCAGGGTGCGCTGCGTGCCCAAGCCGCGTAGGTCGGCGTTGGAGGCGCCGATCGGTTCGCTGGACTTGCCGATGTTCTGGTTGATCCGCAACTGCGGCACTTCGAGCAGCATGTCCGCGACGGTGCTGACCGCCTTGTCCTGCAGTTGCACCGCGCTCAGCGACGTCATCGGCGTGGGCGCCGTGAAGCCGGAAATGCGCGTGCCGGTCACGATGATTTCCTCAAGGTCCCCCGCAGGCGCGCTGGCTTCCGCCGGGACGCTCTGCGCAGCGGCCTGGTGCGGCGCGGTCATCGCCAGCGCGGCACTGATGGCCAGCAGGCTGACGGCCCCATATTTCAGCGGCCGGCGACCGCCTGTGCCCAAGAACAGTTGGCTGGAATCGTTAGGCAGCCTATCGCTCATCTGTTCCCTCCCCGCTCCGGAATGAAGGTCATTCGGGATGCTCATTGTTTGTTATTTTCATATTCATTTATACGATGACGAAAATCCAATGCCGCAATCGGCAAAACCGATACCGTTTCGGCATCAAAAATCGCCCAAACCAAGCCCTTAAGGGGAAAGGGCGCTCACGCGGTGGAGCCCACCCCATACTCGGAAAAGAGGTCCCTGATTTGATGCGGTCGCCCGCGTCAGAAGAAGCACAGACGCAACGCCGCGTCGGAAATCTGGCGGCGCACCGCCGGGTCCGGCACCAACGCGTGGAAGTGCGCGAGGGCGTCCGCGTACGTCACGGCGCCTTCCTTCCCCACAAAGGGCGCGTCGCTGCCCCACAGCAGGCGCTCCCCACCGGCCTCCACCAGCAGGCGCGCCGCGCAGGCCTGGCGGATCGCCGGGTCCAAGCGGAAGCCCGCGGAGATCTTGACCCAGGTCCGCCCCGCCGCGACCGCCCGCAGCATGGCCTGGAAGCCAGCGCCCTCCATACCCTCCGGCGCGCGCAGCAGGCCGAAGTGATCGACCACGACGTTGACGCCGTGCGCTTCCAACGCCGGCAGCACGATGGCCAATTGGACGGCGCTGGCGTTCAACTCGACATGCATGCCGCAGTCGGCCAGGCGGTTGAGGAATTTCAGGTAGGGATAGCTGCGCAGGTCGGGCGGCGCCTGGTCTACCTTCCACTGCATGCGCACGCCCACGACGCCCTGGTCCCGCAGGTGGCGCAGGGTCGCCAGGTCGGTGTCGGGCTGCAGCATCACCGTCGCGCGCAGGCGCCGGTACCGCCCCAGCGCCAACAGGGTGTAGTCGTTGTAATCACCGTAGAGGCTGGCAGCGGTGACGATCCCGAAGGCGATGCCGTGCCGGTCCAGGTCCGCCAGGAAATCCTCGGCCGTGTAATCATAGTCCGGCCGGATCCAGGCATCGTCCCGCAATGGCATGCGCCGTGTCAGGATGTGGGCATGCGCATCGATGATGGGCGGTTCGGCAAAGGGGCGCTCAACCGTCATGGCGCTTACCTGTCGCCGCGCTGGAACAGGCTGCGCGCCGTGTCGCACAGGAACAGCCGCCGCTCCGTCTCATCGAGGAGCACCGCCGACGCGCGCGCCTGCGCGGCCATGCTCTCGTAACTTTCTTGGGTGTTGCCGACGTCGGAGCCCCACATGACGTGGTCTGCCCCCATGACGTCCACCGCGCGGCGGACGAAGGCCGCATGGTCCACGCCGGCTTGGTCGAACATGCGGAAATTGATGGTCGTCAGCTTGTAGTAGACGTTGCGATGCTTCCGCATGGCCTCCAGCACCGGCACCAGGCCCAGCTGCTGAGGGTCGCCACCACCCGGCCAACCGAAATGGTCCAGCGCGATACGCAGGCGCGGAAATCGGCGGGCCAGGCTGCCGACGCGGGCCAGCGGGGCGGGCGAGGCCACGCCCGGGGCGTACATCACCACCATGGTCAGGCCAAAGCGGTCGGCGACCGCCCAGGTGCGGAGCGCCGCCTCGGAATCCAGCCAGGGGTAGGCGCCGGTGGCGTCGGGATAACCGAACAGGCGCAGGCCCACGATCCCCCGCTCGATCACCATGCGGGTCAGTTGCGCTGGCGTCTCCGGATCCTGGGCGTCCAGGATCACCACGGCCGACAGCTTGTCCGGATGCGCGTACGTGGCGTCCAGCAGATAGCGGTTGTCGGTCTTGTAAATGGTGTTGTACTGCACGGCCGCACCGGCGACGACGCCGCTGGCTTCCCACCACTGCCGCAGTCGCTCCGCCGTGATGGGGTCGGCGGCGATGCGCCGGCGCAGGTTGTCCTCGCCCTCCCGCGCGCTGCGCGTGTCCATGGGATAGCGCGCCGCATCATTGGTGAAGACGTGCGCGTGCGCGTCGTAGATCGGTTCCCGGCCCGCTTGCTGGCTCATAGCCCCTTCATCCCCCCGATTATCGTGTCGTGCCGTATGGTCAGGTCGGCGCGGTGGTCAGCGGGGCCGGCTGGCCGGGCTTGCGGCTCAGGGGCAGCATCGCGACCGCCGGTATCGCGCTCATGGCGGCGAAGAAGGCGAAGGTCGCCGCCCGCCCCACATCCGCCCCCAGCAGCAGGCCGCCGATCAACGGACCGACGACGGCGCCGGCCCGCCCGAACCCGACGACGAAGCCCACGCCGAAATTGCGCAGCCGCTGGGGATAGAGCGCGATGGCGGTCAGGAACACGCCGGTATAGGCGCCGACAGTGAAGTAGGTCAGCACGCAGGCCATCGCGATCATCACCGGCACCCCGGCATGCACGCTGCCGAACAGGACCAGCATCGCACCCATCAGGATGAAGAAGATGGCGGTCATGCGCGCCTCCCCCACGCGGCGGGAAAACGCACCCACGGTGAGGTGGCCGGTGGCACCGACGATGCCCTGCAGCACACCGGAGAAGCTGGCCTGCGTCGGCGTCAGTCCGGCCTCCACCAGCACCGTCGGCTTCCAGTTCAGCAGGAAATAGCCGACCAGCGCATAGATGAAGGAGGCCAGCCACATCAGTACGGACAGCCGCCAGGCATCCTTGGCCAGCAGGGCGACCGCGCCATTCTCCTTCCGCGCCCGTTCGGGCCGCGGCGGCAGTTCAACCAGCGGATCGAGGCCGAGGCCGGCCAGGATCCGGTTGATGCGGGCCAGGGCGCCCCGGGGCTGCGCCGACACCAGATAAGTGGGTGATTCCCACATGAATAGGGCCAACGCCAGCAGCAGCATGGCGTTCATGCCCATGCCGAAGACGTAGACCGACCGCCAGCCGTACGGCACCAGCAGGAAGCCGGCGACCGCCCCCCCGATCATCATGCCAATGGTGAAGCCGGTGTGCAGCATCGACAGCATGAGGTTGCGCCGCTGGTTGTTGGCGAACTCGGACACCAGCACGTTCAGGCTGACGACCAGGATGCCCAACCCCGCCCCCATCAGGAAGCGCAGGGCCATCAGCACCTCAATGGAAGCGGCGATCGACGACAGGCCGTGCGCGATGGTGATGGCGACCAGGGCGATCAGCGTCACGCCGCGCCGACCCAGCCGTTCCCCCAGGGGCGCCGCCACGAACGCGCCAAGCGCCAAGCCCAGCGACCCCATGCTGAACAGCAGGCCCAGGGTCGCCTTGGGCACGGCCCATTCAGCGGAGAACAACGGCGCCGTGTAGGCCGCCGACATCATGTCGTAACCCTCGGTGACGTTGATCAAGCAGCACAGCGCAACGATGACGTACTGCCGCAAACGCATCGGCGTGATGGCGATGGCGTCAAGCGGATTGGCCGGCATGCTCGGTACCTCCCTGGTCTGGATTTTTTATTGTGGCCGGCGGCGTTCCCCACCGCCGGCCAGGATCACTCCGCGGCGGATTGCTCACGCGCCGGTTCGTCCAACCCGACCAGCCGGCTGGCGTTCAGGCTGATCATCTTGCGGATGTCGTCGTCGGAATAGCCCAACTCGATACACATGCCGATGACATGGCGGAACCCTTCCACCGGCGTGGGGTTGCCCACCTGACCCAGGTCGGAGCCGATGATGGTGCTGTCCACGCCGCCGGCCTTGATCACCTGGTTCAAGCTGTCGGCGGTGTAGTTCTTGCCCTGGACACCGGCCCACATGCAGCACGAATGCTCCAGATAGGCGCCCATGCCGGCCAGTTCCTTCATGTCGGCCGGGCCGCAACCGATGAGGAAGGTGGGATGGTTGACGAGCAGGCGCTTGACGCCCCGCGTCTTCGCCTCGGCGAACAGCGGCCAGATCTCGCTGATGTGCAGATGGCCGGCGGAGAGGATGGCGTCATACTGCGCGATCTGGTCCAGGATGACCTTGACCTCGTCCAGCAGCGCGCCGCGATCATCCACCACGGTCAGGGCGCGCGGCGGCAGCATCTGATCCTTCGTGGGCAGGAACTGGCGCCGATGCGAATGGCGGATGTGGTTGGCGGCGGAGAAGGTGGGCATCCACACCAAGCGGGCGCCTAGCTTGAAGCCATGCTCCACCGCGTAGGGGTTCAGGCCGCCCGTGGTGTTATTCAGTGGAACGCCGGTCAGGAGTTGAATCTTGGGATTCATCGTCTCCTTCAGCAGCTCGGCCACGGGCGTCACCGAATAATAGTGATCCTTGAACAGGATGGCCCGCAGGCCGGCGGCTTCGGCGTCCCTGATGGCCTCGACATGGTTCAGCCGGCGCGGCATGACCGAGGGGCCGCTGTGGCAATGCAGATCCACGGCACCGACCAGCAGATCGTCAATCCTGCGATCCGTCATACTCTATCCTCCCGTTTTCAGATGCGCCGCGCTGGCCGCGGTTCGTATTTGGGGTTCCTGTTTATGGCGCCGGGTCCGGCGCCGGATAGTCGGCCGCGTTCAGCACCCAGCCCTCGCGGGCGGAGAAATCGCGGCGCGGCGGGCAGAAAACGTCCGCCAGGCGATTGAGGCCGGTGCTCATCCCCTGCGAGGTATGGGTCGCCGGTGGTGGTATCACCGCGACCGACGGCGCCGCGCAGTAGGCATGTTGGTCCTCCAGCCAGTGCGCGCTGTTCCCCGTCCAGGGCCAACGCAGGTGGTGGATGAATTCGCCCGCCGTGGCGATGGAATACTGCTCGAAATCATCATGATGGTGGGGTGACAAGTCGGCCGGGTCGCGGGGACCCACGCGGCCGCTGGTCAGGTTCACCATGATAGTGGTGCAGCGGTAGATTCTGCCGAAGCGGCCCGGCTGCGACGGCACGTCGCCGGAATAGACCCGAATGCGCCAGCCGCCGACCGGATCGGGCCAGGGCGTGAACTCCGGAACGTTCAGGTCGGGCGTGGCGAAGTCGCCGGCGTTGGCGCAACGGGCCGCCAGATCCGCCGACCGGGTGGTGATCAGCCGATAGAGGCCGCCGTCGCCCAGCGCGCGGACGCTGCTGTCGCCGGGTGGGATGAAGGCCACGCACGGCCCGTGCGCCGTCTCCGTCCGGCCGCCGGCCGTGATCTCAACACTCAAACCCGCGTCGGGAAGGACCACGGCGTATTCATCGATCTGGCCTGAGCGCGCCAGCACCGCGCCGGAACGCACGGCGCTGTAGGCCACGATCAGGTTCTGGCCACGCGTCAGCCAGGTGGAAGCCAATTCGCTCTCCTCCACCGGCATCTCTTCATAGAAGCGGCCATAAGAGGCCGGCTTGAAAGGGGTCACGGCCGCCTTTTCCGCCGACGGCGCCAATGAAGCCCGCAAGTCGTTCTTTCCGTACACGCCGCCTCCCACACGCTCTTCAAGATGCTACACGTCCAAGCGACATGGGGGCCCGGCGGAGCTTTCTTGAAATTCCCGGCAATAGTTTATGAGAACAGTAGGACCGCTACATCGTTAGCCGTCTAATTCTTTTTGGCCAGCGCTCCGATACCGCCACGGCATCAGTCCGTGGGCAGCGCCCTCCGATACCGGGCCGTTATCGGACAAGGCATCAATCAGCATTTGATTCCCCATCCACGTTTGCATTGGATGACCGGGCGGCAGACGTCCGGTCCCAAGAGACGTCGCAGGCGGGAGGTGCTTTGTGATCAATAGCCTAGCCAAACGGCGCCTGGAAAAGGGCGAGGTCGTCATCGGCACGTTCGTCAAGTTCGCGTCCGCGAATTTGGTGGAGATGATCGGCCTCGCCGGCTTTGACTTCATCATCATCGATACCGAACACGCGAACTTCACGCATGGCGAGGTCGAGGACCTGATCCGCGCGGCGCAGCTGGTGGGGATGAGCGCCATCGTCCGCACCAGCGATGCCGGCGAGGCCACCATCCTGCACGCCCTGGACAGTGGGGCCAGCGGCGTGCAGGTGCCATCGCTGAGCTCGGCCGCCGAGGCCGCCACGGTCATCCGCCGCGCCAAATACCACCCGTTGGGCGAGCGCGGCTGGGCCCCCGGCTGCCGGGCAGGCGACTACGCCTATACCCCGGCCAAGACCTACATCGAGCAAGCCAATCGCGACACGCTGATCGCCGTCCATGTCGAGAACGCGCGCATGGCCGGCGACATCGACGCGCTGTGCGCCCTGGACCAACTGGACGTCGCCTTCATCGGCACCGGCGATCTCAGCCAGTCCCTGGGCCATCCGGGCGAGCCGGACCATCCCGACGTGGCCAAGGTGGTGGATGAGGTCGTCGCAGCCTGCGCCCGCGCCGGCAAGCACTACGGCGTGGTGGCCAGCAGCCCCGAAGGCCTGAAGGCCTGGGTCGGGCGCGGCGCCCGCTACATCGCCTGGCAGTCCGACATGGTCATGTACAAGAACGCGCTGAAGGCGGCGATGGACAAGGTCGCCCCGTTCCGCGTCGGCCGTGGGGAGGTCTGAATGCGGCCCCCCCAATTGGATTTGACACGCCTGCTGCAGCCACGCTCGGTCGCCGTGGCGGGCGCCTCGCCCGAGCCCACGTCGCTGGGCGGCGCAGTTTTGCGCAACATCGCGGGGTCCGGCTTCACCGGGCCGCTGTACCTGGTCAGCCCGACGCGCACCGAGATCAATGGCGTTCCCTGCCTGAAATCGCTGCACGACCTGCCCCACGGCGTCGATGTCGCGGTTCTGAACGTGCCACACAAGGCGGTGCGCGAGGCGATCGGGGCCTGCATCGAACGAGGCGTGGGCGGCGCCGTCGTCTTCGCCGCCGGCTTCGGCGAAGCGGGAGAGGAAGGTCGTCGCGAGCAGGAGGAGATCGCGGCGATGTGCCGGGCCGGCGGCCTGGCGCTGCTGGGCCCCAACTGCCTGGGCTTCGTCAACTACGCCAACGGCGCGGCGCTCAGCTTTGAATCGCTGGACTTCCAGCCGATGGCCGGCCCGCCGCATGCCGCGGTGGTGGCCCAGAGCGGCGCCATGGCGTCCAACATCCGGTCCGCCCTGCTGGCGCGCGGCGCGCGGATTTCGCACGTGGTCACCACCGGCAATGAGGCGGTCGTCCGCATCGACCATGTCATCCGCCATCTGGTGGACGAAGGCGTGGGCCTGATCGCCGCCTATGTCGAGCAGATCCGCGACCCGGCCGCCTTCCTGGCGGCGGCGCGGGTGGCGCGGGAGGCCGGCCGGCCCATCCTGATGGTTCATCCCGGCGCCAGCGCGTCAGGCCGGGCGGCGGCGCTGTCACATACCGGCGCCATGGTCAGCGACTACGCTGCCATGAAGACGGCGGTGGAGGATGAGGGCGTCGTCCTGGTCGAAACCATGGACGAACTGTTCGACGCCGCCGCCATCCTCTACCGGTTCCCCGAGCCGACACAAGGCAGGGTCGGCGTCATCACCAATTCCGGCGCGGTGCGGGGCCTCAGCCTCGATTTCTGTGAGAAGATCAGCCTGGAGGTGGCAGCCCTGGGTAGGGACACGGCGGACACCTTGCGCCAGCTGCTGCCGCCGCAATGCGAGATCAGCAATCCTCTGGATGTCGGCACCGCCGGCTTCTCCGACGCGTCCGTCTTCGGCAAAACCACCAGCGCCATGCTGGCCGATCCCGCCGTCGGTTCCGTCCTGCTGGCCATGGCCGGCGGCGGTCCCTGGCAGCAGCGCGCGAAGGCGGAGGCCATCGCCCCCGTCGCCCTGACGGCGTCCAAGCCGGTCACCGTCGCCATCCTGGGCGATGAATCGCCGCTGGATCCCGGCTGCGTCGCGCCCTTGCGCGAAACCGGCACGCCGCTGTTCCGTTCACCGGAGCGGGCGCTGCGAGCCTTCCGCGCCGTCAACGGCCGGGCCGTGGCGTATGCGCGCGCCGCGGAACGCACAGCGCCGCCGCCCCCGGCGCCGGCGCTGTCGCGGCATGGCCCCCTGCCGGAATATGAGGGCAAGGCCCTGCTTTCGGCCATAGGTATCCCGGTGCCCGAAGGTGCGCTGGTCCAGGACGTCGAGGCCGCCGTCGCGGCGGCCTCGCGCATCACCTACCCCCTGGTCATGAAGCTGCAGGCGACCTGGCTGACCCATAAGAGCGAAGTCGGCGGCGTCATCATCGGCGTCAAGGACGAGGCGGCGCTGCGCGCCGGCTGGCAGCGCCTGACGGACAGCGCGGATCGGGCCAGGGCTGGTGGGGCTATCGACGGCATCCTGATCGAGGAGATGGCGCGACCGGGCCTGGAACTGGTGATTGGCGGCCGCAACGACCCGGACTGGGGCGCCTTCGTGGTGTTAGGCCTGGGCGGCGTGTGGGTAGAGGCTCTGGACGCCATCGAGATGCTGCCGGCCCACGCCGGCCGTGATCAGATCCTGGAGCGTCTGCGACGGATGCGCGGCGCCAAGTTGCTGGGCGCCTTCCGCGGCCAAGCGCCGCGAGACGTGGAAGCTGTGGCCGACGCCGTCATGGCGCTGGGCACCCTGCTGCGAGCCCATCCCGAAATCAAAGAAGTGGACGTCAACCCCCTGACCGTCTTCGCGGAGGGCGAGGGGGTCATGGCGCTCGATGCATTGTTCATCGCCGACTGAGGAGCATCCCCGTGGAAGCCATGGCATCCGATATGACGAAAATTGAGACGCCCGTTGCCGAAAAGCCCGTCCCGGGCGGCAAGGAAGTGCTGGTCGAGTTTGAGGACGGCATCGCCTGGGTACAGCTCAACCGGCCGGCTAAGCGCAACGCCATGAGCGTCGGGCTGGCCCATGAGATGAACGAGGTGCTGGACGCACTGGAAACCGACGACCGCTGCGGCGTCGTCGTCCTGACCGGGGTGGGCGAGGCCTTCTCCGCCGGTATGGACCTGAAGGACTTCTTCCGGGCCACGGACGGGCTATCCGATATCGAGCGCCACCGCGCTTATCGCTCCACGCGAGCCTGGCAATGGCGCACCCTGATGCACTACGCCAAGCCGACCATCGCCATGGTCAACGGCTGGTGCTTCGGCGGCGCCTTCACGCCGCTGATCTGTTGCGATCTGGCCGTCACCGATGAGAAGGCGGTGTTCGGGCTATCGGAAATCAACTGGGGCGTCATCCCTGGCGGCGTGGTGTCCAAGGCTATCAGCACCGTGATGGGCGACCGCCAGGCGCTGTACTATGTCATGTCGGGCGAGAAGTTCGACGGCGCCAAGGCCGTGGCGCTGGGTCTGGCCAACGAGGCGGTGCCCAAGGAACAGCTGCGGGCCCGGACCGCGGAAATCGCCCGGACGCTGCTGGGCAAGAACCCCACCGTGCTGCGCCAGGCCCGGATGGCCTACAAGTATTCGCGCGAAATGACCTGGGAGCAGGCGTCGGAATACCTGACCGCCAAGGTCGACCAGACCAATTTCGTGGATCCGGAGCGCGGCAAGGAGCAGGGCCTGAAGCAATTCCTGGACGAGAAGTCCTTCCGCCCCGGCCTGGGCAACTACGTCCGCGCCGAATAACCCGCACGATAAGGGGGCTTTGGTCGGCGCGATCAGAGACCCCCGGCATGGAAGGGAGCCACGCATGCAAAGGCCAAGCAGCGGCAAGGGAAGTGAATTGGCGGCGGTTGTGCCAGCCTTGGTCGAATACACCGACCGCATTCTGTACAACGAGGTGTGGGAGCGGCCGGGCCTGTCCAAGCGCGACCGCAGCCTGGTCACCATCGCCGCCCTGATCTCGATGTACCGGCCGGAGCAGCTGCCGGCCCATCTGGGCCTGGCGCTGGACAACGGCCTGACGGTGGAAGAGATCGGCGAGGCCATCAACCACCTGGCCTTCTACGCGTCCTGGCCGTCCGCCATATCCGCCAGCCGCAAGTTCCTGGAGGTGGTCCAGCAGCGTCAGGCTGAAGGCAAGTCATGACGTCGGCGCCCTTCCTTCTCACCATCGGCGGCGAAGGCATGGCCGCCGATGGTGCGTTTCCCGTCATTGATCCCGCCACTGGTGAGCCCTTCGAGACGGCGCCGGACGCCAGCGAGGCGCACCTGGACCTGGCGGTCGCCGCCGCGCGGGCGGCCTTCCTCTCCTGGCGGCAGGTGGACGCGGCCGCCCGCCGCGCGGCCATGCGCGCCTTCGCCGACGCCATCCGCGCGGAGACGGAGGCGTTGGCCGCCCTGCTGACGCGGGAGCAAGGCAAGCCCCTGACCGCCGCGCGGCGCGAGGTAGCGGTGGCCGCCGACCGGATCGAGGGGACGGCGGCGCTGGACATCGGCGGCGGCTATCTGCGGGAGGGGCCGCAAGGGCCGGTGCGCCTGGATTACGTCCCCATGGGCGTGGTGGGGGTGATCGCGCCCTGGAACGCGCCGCTGATCCTGGCCATGCAGATGGTGGCCCAGGCCCTGGCCGCCGGCAACGCGGTGGTGGTGAAGCCCTCGCCCTTCACGCCGCTGGCCACGCTGCGCCTGGGGGAAATCGCCGCCCGCGCCCTGCCGGCCGGGCTGGTCAACACCCTGTCGGGTGGCGACGCCCTGGGACGGTGGATGACCACCCACCCCGGCATCGACAAGATCGCCTTCATCGGCTCGACCGCCACCGGCAAGAAGGTGATGGCATCGGCCGCCGCGACCCTGAAGAGAGTGTCGCTGGAACTGGGCGGCAACGACGCCGCCATTGTCCTGGACGATGTGGACGTGGCCGCGATCGTCCCCCGCCTGTTCACCAGCGCCTTTGTCAACAGCGGGCAGCTGTGCATGGCGGTGAAACGCGTCTACGCCCAGGCGGCCATAGCCGATGCGCTGGCCGAGGCCCTGGCGGCGGAGGCGCGCCGCATGCGCCTGGGCAACGGGCTCGAGGCGGACATCGACCTGGGGCCGGTGCAGAACCGGCCGCAGTTTGACAAGGTGCTGGCCATCCTCCAGGACGCGCGGGCACGGGGCGGGCGCATCCTGGCCGGGGGTGGCGCCCTGGACCGGCCGGGCTATTTCATCGCCCCCACCATCGTCACCGGCCTCGCCGAGGGCGCGCGCCTGGTGGATGAGGAACAGTTCGGGCCGGTGCTGCCTATCCTGACCGTCGATACCGAGGAGGAGGCGGTGGCGCGGGCCAACGCCACACGCTTCGGCCTGGGTGCCTCAGTCTGGAGTGGCGACCAGGCCCGCGCCGAGGCCGTCGCCCGGCAGTTGGAAGCCGGCACCGTCTGGATCAACGGCCACGGCGGTGCCACACCCGACCTGCCCTTCGGCGGCTTCAAGGAATCTGGCATCGGGCGGGGCATGGGCGTAGCCGGCTTGCGCTCCTACGCCGAAATCCGGGTGGTCCACGGTGCCAGGGCCTAGCGCCGCCTTGGCCGCCGTTGGGGCGTCCGCACGGGCATGGCCGCGATGCGTTCGAACGCCGCCACCTGCTGGTCGGTGTCCAGCACCGACTCCAACCCCCTCTCCCGGGCGTATTGCAGTCGGTCGCGGCCGCGCGCCAGCAGCGCCTCGTCGAACACATCCCCCCGCCGCGCCAGGGCCTTGACGGTGTCGCGCGGCAGGCGCTCCAGCGCCAGGGCCGTGCGTGCGCAATGGAAGCGGCGGCAGACCGCCGGCCGCCGGTCATGGATCGAGCAGCCGTTCCCGGCCAGATAGACGCAGTGGCCGGTGGCGGGATCGCGCTTCAGGGCGGGCACGACCTGCCCCGGATAGAGCGGGGAAGCGACCAGATCCCAGACATAGGACAGCAGGTTGTCGCCGGCCTCGGGGTGCAGGATCACCTGGTCGCTCTTGCAGCACAGGACGCAGCCGTCGCAGGGGATGACGTTCTGGTCCAGCGATGCCGGAGGACCTAGATTGTTTGCCGATATCATATCATGTTCGTTCATGTCATATTAGAAGCATGATCAGTCGGATGTGAACAGAGGATTTTAAGGATGGACCTTTCCGGCCAGGTGGCGATCGTGACAGGCGCCAGTTCCGGCATCGGGGCGGCCGTGGGTCGCAGGCTGGCGGCGGCGGGCATGAAGGTTGCCTTGGTCGCCCGCAGCCTGGACCGGCTGGAGGCGGTCGCGGCCGAGGCGCGGGCCGCCGGTGGCAGCGCCCAGGCCTACGCCGCCGACGTGACGCGGGAAGATCAGGTGGAGAACGTGTTCGCCGCCATCGGCCATGACCTCGGCTTCCCCGACCTGCTGGTGAACAATGCCGGCATCGCCGACAAGACCCCGCTGGAGGAATTGACCCTGGCCCGGTGGCGGGAGGTGCTGGACATCAACCTGACATCGGCGTTCCTGTGCAGCCGCGCAGCCGTTAGGCTGATGAAGCCCCGTCGGCGGGGGCGCATCCTGATGGTCGGCAGCATCTCTGCCTTGACCCCGCGCGAGGACACCGCCGCCTACACCGCGTCGAAATTCGCGCTGGACGGGTTGACGCGCGCCATCGCCTTGGACGGCCGCGGCCACGGCATCACCGCCGGCGTCATCCGCCCGGGCTCGGCCATGACGAACTTGGTTCCCGGGCTGGACCGGCTCGGCCCGGAACAAACCATGCAGCCGGAACATGTGGCCGACCTGATCCACTGCGTCGCGGCGATGCCGGCGGAGATCAACGTCCTGGAATCCGTGATCCTGCCGATAGGGCAGCCCTTCCTGGGGCGGGGCTGAGGCACTGCGAGTACCCCTGCAAAACAATGGCCTCACTCTTACACGACCGCGTGCTCAAGAAGTTTCGTTTATCATTGAATTAATGGGCTTTATCGACATGCCCCCACGCGGATAGGGGCTCCCGTGTTCCGCCGGCCAATTCCAGCGCGCCAAAGACGCGAAGGGGTGCTGCATTGTCGCTCTCGAACAACCCGATATCCCGAATACGGCGTTGAATTTCCGGATAGCACTTACGCGAGATTCAGCCCGCCTGAGACAGCGACGACCCGTTTGGCGCCGTCCGTCAAACGCCGGCCAGCCGCGCGAAGTAGGGCAGCACCTGGGCGTTGTCGAGGCCCAGCAGGGTATCGCCGACATACAGCTCCGTCACGCTCCAGCCCGGCACGTCGGTGGGGCGGATTTCCCCCGCCACCCAGCGGCCATCGCCGCCGGCGATGGCATCCCGCGTCTCCGCCACCACCTCCGCCGGGCGATCGAAGAAGACGTGCAGCATGTTGGTCTGCGGCACGGCGGGGTTCAGGCGGATGCCGGGAATGCCGGCCAGGCCCGCCGCCAGGTCCAGCGCGCGGCGATAGCAGGCGTCCATCTGGGCCAGCCGCGTCTCGAAGCGCATGGCGGCGGTGGCCACCATGGGGCTCTGCCGGACCAGGGTGCCGCCCAGGCGCCGCTGCCACAGCCGGGCGTTGGCGATGAAATCGACGTCACCGGCCAGCACGGCGCCGGCGACGCCGCCGATGCCCTTGTAGACCGAGACATAGACCGAGGCGAAGCCGGCGGCGATCTCGGCATAGCTGCGGCCGTAATAGGCGCGGCTTTCCCACAGGCGGGCGCCATCCATGTGCAGCGGCAGCTGGCGCGTCCGCGCCAGCTCCTTCAGGGCCTGCAGCTCGTCCCAATCCGGCAGCTGCCCGCCGATCTCGCGCAAGGGCAGTTCCACCAGCAGGCAGGCCAACGGCTGGGACACAGCCGCCAGGTCGCGGGCCAGGATGGGCCGGCGGCGATCCCCCACCGGCACGCCGTGGAAGTTGAACAGGGCCTGGTAGGCCTCCTCCTCATGCAGGGCGAGGTGGGAGGTGTGGGGCATGCCGAAGCGGGGCACGCCGCTGACCTCGGTCCACAGCCGCATGGCGATCAGCTGGGCCATGACGCCGCTGGGCATGAAGGCCGCCGCCTCCTTGCCCAGCAGCCCCGCCACCGTGCCCTCGAACGCCGTCAGGAGGTCGCCTTGGCCGTACTGGTCATGGGTGACGCCGTTCGTGTCGCACCAGTCGGCCACGGCCCGGAACTCCTCCGCCGGGGTCAGGGTGCGGAAGCCGGGGAAGACGACGGGGCAATCCAGGCGCAAACGCTGGCGGTGGGCGGCAAGAGTCCCGGCGGGGGCGGCAGGCATGGGCGTACGATCCGGTTTTACGGGAGAACCCGCTGGGGGATGGCCATTAGCACGGAGGGCGCCACCCTGCGACGGCCCCTTTCCCGGCGCAACAGCCAAATCACATGCCCACATTTATGCCACAGCGCAGGCTGGGCAAGGCGTGACGGAACGGCCGTGACAGCGCACCGGCGAAAGGGCAGCCTGTGCCGGGCCCAGTGTGCGGGACCCAGTGGCGTTGACCCCGGCCCTGAGAGGAAACCACCCCATGACCGATCACATCCTGGTCCACCGCATCGCCATCTACGCCCACCACGGCCTAACGGCGGAAGAGGCCAAGCTGGGCCAGCGCTTCTACATCTCGCTGGACTGCACGCTGGACCTGTCGGTGGCGGGCAAGGCCGACGATTGGGATCTGAGCGTGTGTTATGCCAAGCTGACGGCGGCAACCACCCGCGTCGCCACCGCCCGGCGCTTCATGACCATCGAGGCGGTGGCGGAGGCGGTGGCCGGCACCCTGCTGGAGGAATTCCCCCGCATCGACACCATCACGGTGCAGGTGGACAAGCCCTCTGCCCCCGTTCCCGCCATCATCGACGGCGTGTCGGTGCGCATCAGCCGGGGGAGGGGATGATCCGCACTGGCGCCATCCGGGCGCGAAAGGGCGGACCCGCCCCCTTCCTGACCATGGCGGCGCGCAGGCTCAGGCGACGGCTTCCAGGCCCACGCGGCGCTCGGCCCGGCCGTGGACGGCCGCCATCGGCGCGGTGACAGGGGCACCCGTCTGATAGCCGCCGCCCTGGCCCCAGCGGTGCACCTGCTGTTCCAGCAGCGACAGGGCTAGAGTGGCGGCGTGGGGCAGTTGGCGTCCCAGACGGGTCACCAGGTCAACGGTCGTGGTGTCGGCCTCAACATCGCACAGCGGCGTGGCCACCAGGCAACCGTCCTCAAGATCGGCCAGCACGGCGGCGCGCGGCAGGATGGTGGCGGCGCGGCCGCTAAGCGCCAGTTCGCGCATGGTATGGACGGAGTTGGTGGTGATGGTGGCGCGCAGCCAGACCTGGTGGCGCATTTCCGCCGCCGACAGCAGCTGGCGGATGCGGGTGTCACGCGGCGACAGGCACAGATCGTGGGCGGACAGATCCTGTAGGGTCACCGCCCCACGCTTGGCCACGGCGTGGTCGGGGCGGCTGACCACCATCAGCGGCTGGCGGGCGGAGGTGCGGACGCGCACCTTGGGATCGCTGGGTACCTGGGCGCCAATGGCGATGTGCACCTCGTCATCCACCACCATGCGCACCAGCTCAGCCGTGGAGACGGTGTGCAGCGCCAGCTCGACGCCGGGATGGCGGCTTTGGAAGGTCTCCAGCACCCCCTGCACGGCCTGGACGGTGCAGCCCTCGCCCACCGCCAGTTCCACCGCGCCCATGCGCATGCCGCGCAACGCCTCCAGCCGGGCGGTGAAGGCCTCACGGTCGGCCATCTGCGCCTGGTAGTAGTCGAATACCATTTGCCCGGCGGTGGTGAGCTTCACCGACCGGCGGCCGGTCTCCAGCAGGGGCATACCCATGGCCGCCTCCAGCTGGGCGATCTGCCGGCTGACGGAGGACACCGCCACGTTCATCTTCTGGCTGGCCGCCCGCATCGACCCGTGGATGGCGGTGGCGTAGAAGTACTTCATCGCAACGTCTGACATCTCGCGTCCCTCATCTCTGTTCCGGGTCGGCGGTCGGGAGACCGCGGACCTCAGGTCTGGTGATCACAGGGGGAATGCCAGAGGTCCGCGACGGACCCCAACCAGGCGGCGGCTTAGCCCCCATTCGCCTTGCAGTGTATGTGCGCCAACCGCACCACTATTGTCCGGACCTGCACCGATTTGGCGTTAAGCCTTGTTAAATGTTGCAGGGCGGCACTTTTTGCGGCGGCCAATATCGCTTCACATCCAGAGACTTAGAAGAATCATGCGGCTTTTTGTCGATTAATTCTGGACAGATCAGTCCGGAATAACTATCTAGGAATCATGGCCAGGCCCAAGGAATTCGACGGCGAGGTGGCGTTGGACGCCGCCATCGCCCTTTTCTCCCAGCACGGCTTCGAGGGCACCTCGACCGACGCTTTGCTCCGCGCCATGAGGATCAGCCGACAGAGCCTGTACGACACCTTCGGCGACAAGCGGCAGCTCTATCTCGCGGCCCTGCGCCGCTACAACCAGGAGAACGTGGCCGATTTCATCCGCGCCATGACGGCGGCGCCCACGCCCCTGACGGGGGTGGAATATGCCTTCATGGCCTTCATCGCCAAGGCGGTGGCGTCCGACCATCCCAGTTGCCTGGGTATCAGCGCCGTGTGCGAGTTCGGCCGGGCGGACGCGGAGATCGCGTCCATCGGCGACGCCTCGGCCCACACCCTGGCCCACGCCTTGGAAACCCAACTGACCGCCGCCCAGGCGGCGGGCGAAATGGGACCGGACGTGGACGTGCCCACGGCCGCAGCCTTCCTGGGCGCCACCCTGGCCGGGCTGAAGGTGTCGGCCCGGGCCGGCGCCAGCGCCGACGCGCTGCGGCGCGTGGCCCGCCTGGCGCTGAAAAGCCTGAAGTGACTGCTTAACCCCCTTGGGCTCCCTGAGCCTCAAGGACCAAACTCAGCCAAATATTAGACTGTTACATCTGTAACCATATGGAGATGGACATCATGACCCTTCCCTTCGGCGGAAAGATCGCCCTGGTCACCGGCGGCTCTCGCGGCATCGGCGCCGCCATCGTCCGCCGCCTGGCCCATGACGGCGCCACCGTGGCCTTCACCTACGCTTCGTCGGAGGCGCCGGCCGCAGCCGTGGTGGGCGAGATCAAGGCGGCGGGTGGCCGGGCCCTGGCCATCCGCGCCGACAGCGCCGACGTGGTCGCCCTGCGCGAGGCGGTGGATGAGGTGGCGCAGGTGCACGGCCGGCTGGACATCCTGGTCAACAACGCCGGCCTGCTGACCCATGGCCTGGTGGACGATTACCCGCTTGAGACCTTCGACCGCATGGTGGCGGTCAATGTCCGCGCCGCCTTCGCGGCGGTGCAGGCGGCCCTGCCCCACATGAGCGCCGGCGGGCGGGTCATCACCACCGGCAGCGTGGCGGCCGACCGCACCGCCTTTCCCGGCGCATCGGTCTACAGCATGACCAAGGGGGCAGTGGCGGCGATGACGCGGGGCATGGCCATCGACCTGGCCCCCCGGGGCATCACCGTGAACGCCATCCAACCCGGCCCCACCGCCACCGACATGGTGCCCACTGACCCGGCCGTGCTGACCCGCCTGATGACGCTGATGCCCATCGGCCGCCTGGGCAAGGATAGCGAGATCGCCAGCCTGGTGGCCTACCTGGCGGGGCCGGAGGCCGGCTTCATCACCGGCGCCTGCCTGACCATCGACGGCGGCTACACCGCCTGATGCGGTTGGCGCAACAACGGCAGGGCGGGTTGTGAATGAAACCCACCCCTGCTTGCGGGCCAAATCCGACGCGTGAGCGCCGGGGCCTCTACCCCGGGCTTCCCCCACGCCTTCATGGAGCCCGCACCCATGTCCGACACCCTATCCAAACCCCACATGACGCATGCCACCGGCGCGCCGGTGGTGGACAATGTGAACATCCAGACCGCCGGGCCGCGCGGTCCCGCCCTGCTGCAGGACATCTGGCTGATCGAAAAGCTGGCCCACTTCGACCGTGAGGTCATTCCCGAGCGGCGCATGCACGCGAAGGGGTCGGGCGCTCACGGCACCTTCACCGTCACCCAGGACGTCAGCCGCTACACCAAGGCCAAGATCTTCGCCGAGGTGGGCAAGCAGACGCCCCTGTTCGTCCGCTTCTCCACCGTGGCTGGCGAGCGCGGAGCGGCGGACGCGGAACGCGACATCCGCGGCTTCGCCGTCAAGTTCTATACCGAGGAAGGCAACTGGGACATCGTGGGCAACAACACGCCCGTGTTCTTCTTCCGCGACCCCCTGCGCTTCCCCGACCTGAACCACGCCGTGAAGCGGGACCCGCGCACCGGCATGCGTAGCGCCAACAACAACTGGGACTTCTGGACCCTGCTGCCCGAGGCGCTGCACCAGGTCACCATCGTCATGAGCGAGCGCGGCATCCCGCGCAGCTATCGCCACATGCATGGTTTCGGCAGCCACACCTTCAGCCTGATCAACGCCGCCAATGAGCGGCATTGGGTGAAATTCCACTTCACCTGCCAGCAGGGCATCGAGAACCTGACGGACGGCGAGTCCGAGGCCGTCATCGGTAAGGACCGAGAAAGCCACCAGCGCGACCTGTTCGGCGCCATCGAAGCCGGGGATTTCCCGCGTTGGACCCTGTCCATCCAGGTCATGACCGAGGCCCAGGCCAAGGCGCACAAGCATAATCCCTTCGACCTGACCAAGACCTGGCCCAAGGCGGACTTCCCCCTGATCGAGGTCGGGGTGATGGAGCTGAACCGCAACCCGGACAACGTCTTCGCCGAGGTGGAGCAGGCGGCCTTCTCCCCCGCCAACATCGTGCCCGGCATCGGCTTCTCCCCCGACAAGATGCTGCAGGCCCGGCTGTTCTCTTACGGCGACGCGCAGCGCTATCGCCTGGGGGTGAACTTCAACCACATCCCGGTGAACGCGCCCAAGTGCCCGTTCCACAGCTATCACCGCGACGGCGCCATGCGCACGGACGGCAACCAGGGCGGCACGCTGCACTATTACCCCAACAGCTATGGCGAGTGGGCGGACCACCCCGACTTCGCCGAGCCGCCCCTGCCGCTGGAAGGGACGGCCACGCACTGGGACCATCGCGTGGACGACGACCATTGGGAGCAGCCGGGCATCCTGTTCCGCAAGATGAACCCGGCGCAACAGAAGCTGCTGTTCGAAAACACCGCCCGCTCCCTGAGCGGGGCGGAGGCGGCGATCCAGGAGCGCCACATCGCCAACTGCACCAAGGCCGACCCGGCCTATGGCGAGGGCGTGGCCCAGGCCCTGCTGGCCCTGGCGGTGGCCACCGCGCGCTGATCCGGTGACAGGGGCACCGGCGGATCCTCCCACCCAGCCGATGCCGGTCGAGGGGCGGTTCTCCAAGGAGCGGGAGGGCCGCCCCTTTTTCTTGCGCTGAAGGCAACGGTCTTTGGATTGGCCGGCGCGTTAGCGCGTTACTAAGCCCCGTTTCCTAACACGGGATGGAGTGACAGGATGGCCGTCCCTTCAGCCCACCCCGGGAAGCTCATGCGTACCTTGCTCGCCACCCTGTTCATGAGTGGACTGCTGCTGTCTGGCGCCGCCACCGGCGCGGACCTCGCCCCCGACGTGACCGCCAAGATCGACGCGGCAGTGACACAGGCGCTGGCGGCCAGCGGCACGCCGGGCGCCTCCATCGCCGTGGTGCGCGACGGCACCATCGCCTACGTTCACGCCTATAGTCAGGCGCGGCGGGAGCCGGCGGTGGCGGCGACGCCGGCGCAGCGCTTCGCCATCGGCTCCGTCTCCAAGCAGTTCACCGCCGCCGCGGTGATGCTGCTGGTGGAGGACGGCGCGCTGTCGCTGGACGACACGGTGGGCAAATTCATCCCCAACCTGACCGACGGGGACCGCATCACAATCCGCCAGGTGCTGAGCCATACGGCGGGCTACCGTGATTTCTGGCCGCAGGACTACGTCCCAGCCATGATGGAAAAGCCCATCACGGCCGACGGCATCTTCGACCGCTGGGCCCGGGTGCCGCTGGATTTTCAGCCGGGCGAGGCCTGGCAGTATTCCAACACCGGCTTCACCATCGCCGCCCGCATCGTGGAAAAGGCCTCGGGCCAGCCGTTCTTCACATTCCTCACCAACCGGGTGCTGAAGCCCCTGGGCCTGGACGCCGCCGACATCGACAAGGGCCCGCTGGGACCCAAGGACGCCGCTGGCTACACCCGCTATGCCCTGGGCGAGCCGCGCCCCGCCCCGAAGGAGGCGCCGGGCTGGCTGGTGGGCGCCGCCCAATTGGCGCTCACGCCGCAGGATCTGGCCCGCTGGGACATCGCGCTGATGGGACAGAAACTGCTGAAGCCGGAAAGCTGGCGCGCCATGGAGACCAGCGTGCGCCTGAACAACGGCCAGGACGCGCGCTATGGCCTGGGCCTGACGGTCACCAGCGACGGCGCCGCCCGCCTGCTGCGCCATGGTGGCGAGGTCTCGGGCTTCCTGGCGGAAAACCGGGTGTGGCCTGACCTGGGCATGGCCATCGTCGTGCTGGTCAACAGCGACTATGGCGACCCGGCCGGCATCGCCCAGAAGATCAGCGCCCTGTTGCCGCTGGCAACCCAACCCAGCGCGGAGGAAACCGCGACCGCGCGCGTCTTCCTGGAGGGCCTGGCCCATGGCCACGCCGACGCCACCCACCTGACCGCCAATGGCGCCGCCTATTTCAGCCCGGCGGCGCTGGCGGACTATGCCGCGACCTTAGGCCCGTTAGGGGCCGTGACGGACCTGAAGCCCATTGCCCGCCGCCTGCGCGGCGGCTTCACCGAGGAGATCTATCAGGCCCGCTACGCCAGCCGTGGCGTGCGCATCGTCGCCCGGGCGGACGCGGGGCGGTATGAACAGTTCCTGGTCTATGTCGACTGACCGCCAAGCTTGATAGCCGCAGGAATTGACGCCATATTGCGTCATATATGGTGGCTATCAGGATCACGGCCATGTCACTCACCCAATATGCGGACGACGGCCTGTTCGCACCGGCCAAGATCGCCGACAGCCTGCGCACCACCAGCGAGGAGATCGCCCGGTCAGCCGGCTTGGGCCGTGACGCCATCCAGCGCAAGGATCGCCTGCGGTCCGCCAAGACCCAGCGGCGGCTGCGGGAAATGGTGGAGGTCATCAACAAGGTCGAGCCACGTTTCGGCTCGGCCCTGATCGCCTACGCCTGGTACCGCTCCGAACCCCTGGCCGGCTTCGCCGGTCAAACGGCGATGCAACTGGTGCGCGGCGGCCGGGCCGATGACGTGCTGGACTATATCGACGCCGTCGACGCCGGCATCCACGCCTAGCCCCGCCTATGGAGTATCGAGGCCTGCTCTATCGTGCGCTGAATCCGGTGTACGCCCGGGAGCCGCTGTCCGGGCGGGGGGCGGAGTTTCATGGTGGCCGCTTCAACACCAAGGGCACACCAGCGCTCTATTGCGCCCTCTCCATCATGACGGCGGTGCGGGAGGCCAACCAGGTGGGCACCCTGCAACCCACCACCCTTGTCTCCTATGACGCGGACATCGCCACCGTCTTCGACACCCGCGATACCGCCGCGCTGGCCTCGGAAGGCATGGATGCCGACGGCCTGGCCGACCCGGCTTGGCGCGAGCGGATGCGCCAGACTGGGGAGGCCCCCACCCAGGCCTTCGCCCGGCGCCTTATCGCACAAGGCTTCCACGGCCTGCTGGTCCGCAGCTACGCCCGTGGCGCCGGGGCGATGGACCTGAACTTGGTGCTCTGGCGATGGGGTTCCGCAGCCCCGTGCCGGCTGACCCTCATCGACGACGAACAACGGCTTGCCCGCTGACGGATCGTCAGCCCACCAGCCCGTTCAGCTTGGCGTACTGCAGCAGCATGATGGTCTTGGCATCCACGATGCGGCCGTCGGCCACCATGGCCAGCGCCTCATCCAGGGTGGGCTCCAGCACCTCGATGTCCTCGCCCTCCGCCACCAGGCCGCCGCCGGCGCCGACACGGTCGGCGGCGCTGTAGGGGGCGACGAAGAAGGTCAGGCGTTCGGTGACGGAGCCGGGGCTCATGAAGGACTCGAACACCTTGCGCGCCTCACCGATGCGGCAGCCGGCCTCTTCCTCCGCCTCGCGGCGGATGGTTTCCTCGGGCGAGGTGTCGTCCAGCAGGCCGGCCACCGCCTCGATCATGGGCGTCGTGTAGCCGGCGACGTAGGCGGCATAGCGGAACTGGCGGATCAGCAGCACGGTGCCGCGCACCGGATCATAGGGCAGGATGACGGCGCCGTGTCCCCGGTCATAAACCTCGCGCGTCATGGTCTGCCAGTCACCGTCGCGGCGGTGATAGTCGAAGGTGACGCTGCGCAGTTCGGACCAGCCCTTGGACAGGAGACGGTCCTCACGAACGCGAATGCGGTCTTTCATGGCGATACGCTTTCATAGGGGCCGCGGCAGCGCGCCGGGCTCGATAAGGCAATCATTCTGTCGCAAGACCGGTTCCGCTCGCATCCCCCGGGGCGCGAACCCCACCTGCGCCCGACACGCAGGGCTAGCCGCCGCACACCCCGACCATGGCGCGGTCCAGCGCGATGGCGTCCAGCGTGCCCGCCGGCAGTTGGCGACGATAGAGATAATCGTTCACCGCCGCCGCCACCTCCGCCCGGCATGTCTTCCGTGTGCGCAAGGGGGCCACGCCCGGCAGGGCGGCCATCAGCGCCTTCTGCGCCGTGTCCAATTGCGGGCGCACATCACGCACCAGGTCGATGGGCGCATGGTCCGGCGCCGCCCCGCTTCGCGCCCAGTCCGCGATCAAGCCGTATTGCACCAGCTTGTTGGCCTCGATCTGCGCGCGGAAGACGCTGGCCACCCAGATGCGCTCCAGCCCCTGGCCTTCGCCCTGGGAGACGGCGCTCATGATCACGACCGCCTCGCGTCCGCCATCCTCCACCGCGGCACCACTGTCCCACTTCGACAATGCCACCTGATGGGCCAATGCCAGGCGATCGGCCGAGGCCTCGACCACGGCCCGCAGGCTGTCAGCCGTGTCCGCCGGCGGCGCGGCCCTACCCGGGGAAGCCATGCCGATGACCGCCATACCCAGCGCGACACAGGCCAGGAGACACCCGCGCACCATCAGCGACCATCCGTTCCGGTGAAGCGACGATCCACGCGGACCGGGATTCCATCAAGGCGGCGGTCGTTGGACGCGACGGTCATGGTTCCCCTTTCAAGGCTTGGGCGGGCTCTCTCGCCTCAGACTGGCGTGCGGACGGGTGTGGAGACAAGCGGAATCCCAGACCTTGAGGATGGCCGGAAAATTTTCCACCCTGTCGGGCCAGCTGTCGATTCCGCCCTGTGTCGCACGTCTCTTGGCCACCGGGTGCCCGAAGGGCTGGAACCTTTCCACCGCCCCGCCGTTCCCCGGCAGGCGTCCCCGCAGGCTTGGGTCCCGTAAATTCGGATCCCGTAAGCCCGGGTGACGAACGAGCATCGACTGGGAGGGATGAGATCATGGACGGTATTGTGATTGCCCGGCACAGCTGGATCGTGACATGCGACGGCGCCAAAATGCTGGTCCTGCGCAACGACGGCGACGCCCAAGCCCTGAACCTGACCGTCCAGCGTACGGAGACGCGGCCGACCACGCCCACCCGCGAGTTGGGCACCGACCAGCCCGGGCGCTTCGGCATGGGCACCGTGCGCAGCGCCACCGAGGAAACCGACTGGCAGGAACAGGCGGAGGCGGAGTTCCTGGCCCATGTGGCCCAGCATCTGGACACCATGGTGCAGGCCGGCACGGTCGGCCGCATGGTGCTGGCCGCCCCGCCGCGCGCCCTGGGCATTCTGCGCAAGCATCTGACCCCGGCGACCCGTGACGTCATCGTGGCTGAGGTGGCCAAGGACCTGACCAACCTGCCGGTGCCGGACATACAGCAATTGCTGGCCGCCTAACCACGCGGCCGGCAACTGCCATCGTTGTCAGACGGCCCCGCCCTTGGCAGGATGCCCGCCTCAAAAGCGGGAGGCAGGGCATGAAGCGCATCGGGGCGGTGGAACTGGGCGGCACCAAGGCTGTCGTGGGCGCGGCCGTCATGGAGGGTACAGGGCGGCCCCAACCCATCGACACCGTCCGCATCCCCACCACCTCGCCGGAGGAGACGCTGGCGCGCTGCGTCGAGACGCTGCGCGAGCTGGGCGGCCGCATGGGCGGGTTGGACGCCGTGGGTGTCGCGAGTTTCGGGCCGCTGCAACTGGACCCCCACCGCCCGGAATACGGCAGCATCACCCGTACCCCCAAGCCAGGGTGGGCGGGCGCGCCGGTACATGATTACCTGGCCAACGCCCTGGGGGTTGCCGTCGCCATCGACACCGACGTCAACGGCGCCGCCGTGGGCGAAGGCCGCTGGGGGGCGGCGCGGGGCCTGGACAGCCATGTCTACGTGACCGTGGGCACGGGCATCGGCGTTGGCGTGGTGGTGGGCGGACACCCGCAGCACGGCCTGGTGCATCCCGAAGGCGGCCACCTGCTGGTGCGGCGCGATCCGGCCCGCGACCCCTACGGCGGTCATTGCCCCTATCACGGCGATTGCCTGGAGGGCCTGGCCTGCGGCCCCGCCATCGAGGCGCGCATAGGCCGGCCGGCCACGGACCTGGCGGACGACCACCCCGTCTGGGACCTGGTAGGCGACTATCTGGGCCAGATGGCGGCCAACCTGCTGTTCGCGCTGTCGCCCCAGCGCATCGTCATCGGCGGCGGCGTGGGCGGGCGGCCCGGCCTGCTGGACCGCGTCCGCCATCATGCCGAACGCCACATCGGCGGCTACATTGACCATCCCGCCCTGGCCGAAGGCCTAACAGGCTTCATCGTACCGCCGGGCCTGGGGGCAGAGGCGGGGCTGGCCGGCGCCCTGGCCCTGGGGTGGGACGCGCCGTGACCGTCGGCAATCCAGACCCGCTGTTGTATGGTCCGCTGGTTGAACTGTCAGGATCAGGACATGGCTGATAAGCCGGCCGCGACGGCCGCGACACAGGAAGGCCAGGCGAGGACCAAGATGGGCGCGGTCAAGATGGACGACATCGCGCGCATGGCCGGTGTTTCCAAATCGACCGTATCACGCGCCCTGTCCGGCAGCCCGCTGGTGAATGAGGAGACGCGGGCTCGCATCCAGGCCCTGGTAGAGTCCCACTCCTACCGGGTCGACACGCGGGCGCAGGGTTTGCGCAAGGGACACACGCACACCATCGCCGTGGTCATCCCCCTGCTGCACGAACACGACCAGCCCATTTCCGACCCGTTCTTCCTGGAATTGCTGGGTCATATCGCCGACGCCGTTGCCGACCACGGCTATGATCTTCTGCTGTCCAAGATCGGTCCCGGGCGGACGAACGGCATGGCCGACCTGGTCGACACCGGGAGGGTGGATGGGCTGATCGCCATCGGCCAGAGCACCGCCCACCTGGGGCTGGAGCGGCTGGCCGCCCGCGGCATGCCCCTGGTGGTGTGGGGCGCCCAGCTGCCCGAGCAGCACTATGTGACCGTGGGATCCGATAACCGGGCGGGGGCGGAGCGCGCCGTGGCCCACCTGATCGCCCAGGGGCGGCGGCGCATCGTGTTCCTGGGTCAGCGCACGGTGCCGGAAATACGCCTGCGCCATGAGGGGTATGTCGCGGCCCTGGCGGCGGCGGGCATCGAACCCGATCCGGCGCTGGACGTGCCCACGCGCTTCGCCAGCGCCGCAGCCCTGACGGCGATGCGCAGCCTGATCGCCGGCGGCGCATCCTTCGACGCGGTGTTCGCCTGTTCCGACGTCATTGCCATCAGCGCCATCCGCGCCCTGCAGGACCAGGGCCTGAAGGTGCCCCAGGATGTGGCCGTGGTCGGCTATGACGACATCCAGATGGCGGCCTTCTACAACCCCGCGCTGACCACCGTGCGCCAGGATACCGCCACCGGCGGCCGCCTGCTGGTGGACCTGCTGTTCGCGCAGATCGCCGGCCGCCCCGCCCGCTCGGTCATGCTGCCGACCGAGCTGGTAGTGCGGGCCAGCTGCGGTGCCGCCCTCAGCGGAACCACCACACCAGGATCGCGGTGAGGCCCACCAGGCCCAGCGACAGCACGCGATAGTTCATCCACAGCGGCTGCCCCGCCAGGGTAGCCGTCTCCGCCCGGAAGACGGCCGGCGTCCATACCAGCGCCGCGCCCTCTTTGGACTGGTCGGTGCCCGGCTTGCCGTCACCCGTGGCCAAACTGACCACCACCAGGATGAGGGCGGAGGCCAGTACCAGCACGGGCGCCATCAGCAGGAAATGCGGGCCGCCGTGGCCCAGCACCACGCAGTAGACGAACAGGCCCAAGCCCAGGGCCAACCCACCGGCAAAGGCGGCGAAGGCCCCCGTGGCGTTGGCCCGCGCCCAGAACAGCCCCACCAGGAACAGGGCCACGACCGGGGGCACGGCGTAGGCCAGGATGGCCTGGAGGTACTGCCACAGCGAACCGAAGCGGGCGATCTGCGGCGCCCACAGCACGGCCAGGGCCATGAAGGCCAGGGTGGCCAGGCGCCCGGTGGTCACCAGCCGCTTCTCGCCCAGATGGGGCCAGCGCAGGCGCACGAAATCCATGGTCACAAGAGTCGAGGCGGAATTGAAGGTGGAGGCGGTGGCCGACATGATGGCCGCCAGGAAGCCCGCCACCACCAAGCCAACCACGCCAGCCGGCAGCAACTTGAACACCAGCGAGGGGTAGACCAGGTCGCCCCGAGGCAGTCCCGGGAACAGCAGCAGGGCGGCGGTGCCGGGCAGCACCATCAGGAACAGCACCGGCAGTTTCAGCAGGCCGGCGAACAGGCAACCCCAGCGGCCATGGTCGATGCTCTTCGCCGACAGCACGCGCTGCACCATGAACTGGTTGGTGCACCAGAAATAGAACCCGATGAGCGGCACCCCGGTGACCAGGCCCGTCCAGGGCAGCACTGGATCGCCGGCCGGGCGGATGAGGCTCAACATCTCCGGCTTGGTGGCGGCCATCACCGCATCCCAGCCGCCGGCCTGGCTGAAGGCCATGACGGCGATGACCGCAGCGGCGGTCAGCAGCAGCACAGCCTGGATGGTTTCCGTCACCATGACCGCCGCCAGGCCGCCGGCCGTAGTGTAGATGCCGGCGCCCAGGGCCAACAGCAGCACGATGACGCCCATGGGGACGGCCGGGAAGGCCAGCTGGAACATCAACGCCCCGCCGTACAGCGTACCGGCCGTGTCCACCGCGATGTTCAGGAACAGGGTAAGCCCTGAGAACAGCAGGCGCGAGCGCCGGTCATAGCGCCGTTCCAGGAATTCCGGCGTGGTATAGACGCCGGTCTTCAGCAGGAAGGGCAAGAGGAAGATGCAGAAGAACACCAGGACGATGCCGGCCATCCATTCATAATCGAAGACGGCGATGCCGTGGTCGTAGGCGGCGCCCGCCAGGCCGATCAGCGTGGTGCTGGAGATGTTGGAGGCCAGAAGGGCCAGGCCGATGACGGGCCAGGTCTTGGACTTATGGGCCAGGAAATAGTCCGACGCCGTACGCTGGCGCCGGCTGACCACCAAGCCGATGGCGATGATGACCACGACATACACCAGGATGATCGCCACATCCCAGGACCCCAGCGGACTGCCGCCGTTCATCCCATCCTCCCTTCAACTCTTGCTTATCCTTGGCGCCGGGGCGGCATCGAAGCGCGCCCCAGCGGACGCACCTTGACCGTCCCGGCGGGAAATTGCAATCGGTTGTATAAAAAAACAATTGCTGCCGCCTTGGCTCGCCCATTGATCCGCCATCAAGTGGGCTGGCAAGTTGTTGGTTAATAAAGATTAATGCGCCCGCTGCGCACCGTGTCATTCGCGAAATGAAGCGACGCAGCAAAGTTCCAAAAGACTATTGCAATCGGTTGTAACGTGTGTTTGGGTAAGGGCGTCCAAAGGCGGCCGGGGAGGTCGCCCACAATCGATAATCAAAAAAAAGACAAACTAGGGAGATCACCATGAAGCGCCATTTGGCCCGCGCCCTGCTGTTGGGTGCCGCCGTCACGCCCGCCCTGTTCACCTCCGCCCTGGCCGATGAGGTTCCCGCCCAGAACCAAGCCCCGCAGGGCCTGGACATGGATGAAATCGTCATCACCGCCACGGCCCTGCCGCAGAGCAAGTTCAACACCAGCATCTCAGTCAGCACGCTGAACCCGGACCAGATCGCCCAATCCGCGCCCAGCAGCGCCGCCGACATCCTGCGCAACATCCCCGGTTTCCGGGCCGAGGCGTCGGGCGGCGAAGGCAACGCCAACATCGCGGTCCGCGGCCTGCCGGTCGCCTCCGGTGGCGCCAAGTTCCTGCAGTTGCAGGAGGATGGCCTGCCGGTGATGCAGTTCGGCGACATCGCCTTCGGCACCGCCGACACCTATCTGCGCGCCGACTACAACGTGGCGCGGGTGGAGGCTGTCCGCGGCGGCTCCGCCTCCACCTTCGCCAGCAACGCGCCCGGCGGCGTCATCAACTTCGTCAGCGACACCGGCGAGAAGGAGGGGGGAGCCATCGGCCTGACCCGGGGGCTGGATTACAACGAGACCCGGGCCGATTTCGCCTACGGCGGCCCCATCGCCCCCGGCTGGCGCTTCCATGTCGGCGGTTATTACCACACCGGCGAGGGCCCGCGTTCCGTCGGCTATGACGACGCCATGAACGGCGGCCAGGTGAAGGCCAACGTCACCCACGACATGGAAAAGGGCTTCATCCGCCTGGACTTCAAGTATCTGAACGACCGCTCGCCCGTTTACCTCCCGGTGCCGCTGGCCATTTCCGGCAGCGGCAGCAACCCGCACATCTCCTCCCTGCCCGGATTCGACGCGCTGAGCGGCGCCTTCCAATCACCCTACTTCCGCAAGGACCTGGCGATAGATGCCAACGGCAACCGCCTGACCACCAACATCGGCGACGGCTATCACCCGGTCAGCACGGCATTCGGCGGCGAGGCCTCGTTCGAGGTGGCGCCCGGCTGGACGCTGGACGACAAGTTCCGCGTGGCCGACAACACCGGCGACTTCGTCGGCCCCTACCCGCAGGAAGTGGACCGCGCCTCCGTCCTGGCGACGGAAATCGGCGGCACCGGCGCCACCCTGCAATACGCCAGCGGCCCCAACGCCGGCCAGACGGTCGGCGCCGCCAGCGTGGGCGGCAACGGGCTGGCATCCCGCATCGCCCTGTTCAACGTCAAGCTCAACGACCTGGGCACCTACACCAACGACCTGAAGGTCACCAGGACGCTGGACACTTTGCCCCTGGGCACGGGCGCCGTCTCCTTCGGTTATTACAAGGCCCGCCAGAACATCGACATGGACTGGCACTGGAACACCTATCTGGAGACGGTCAACGGCAAGGACGGCGCGCTGCTGAACGTGCTGAACGCCAGTGGCAAGGCCGTCACCTCCAACGGCCTGGTCGCCTATGGCGAGCCCTACTGGGGCAATTGCTGCGTGCGCAGCTATGACATGCACTATGACATCGACGCGCCCTACGCCGCCCTGAACTGGGCCTGGGACAAGCTGACGGTGGACGCCAGCCTGCGTTATGACTACGGCCATGCCTCGGGCAGCTACGCCGGGCCCACGGGCACCACGTCCCTGGACGTGAACCAGGACGGTGTGCTGCAGGTGCCGGAACTGACGGTGCCGGTGGTCAACCAGTCGGCGGCCAGCCCGGTCAACTACGACTGGCACTACATTTCCTATTCCATTGGCGCCAACTACGCCATCGACCGCGATCTGGCGCTGTTCGTGCGCTATAGCGAGGGTGGACGCGCCAACGCCGACCGTCTGGCCTTCGGCTCCATCAACCCCGATGGCTCCACCGCCTACCAGAACGCGGTGAACAAAGTGAAGCAGGCCGAGGGCGGCGTGAAATGGCGGTCGGATATCGGCCTCAGCGTCTTCCTCACCGGCTTCTACGCCAACACCGAGGAAGCCAACCAGGACGTGACCTCGCTGACCCAGCGCTTCATCTCCCGCGTCTATGACGCGGAAGGGGCGGAGTTGGAGGCCAGCTACCGCTACGGCGCCTTCCAGCTGGACGCCGGCGTCACCTACACCCATTCCCGCATCACCAAGGATGAGATCACCCCCAGTGACGTGGGCAATGTGCCCCAGCGCCAGGCCGATTTCGTCTATCAGATCACCCCGTCCTACGCGGGCAACGATTACAGCGTGGGCGTGAACATCATCGGCACCACCGACAGCTACGCCGACACTACCAACAAGCTGGTGATGCCCGGTTATGCCCAGGTCAACCTGTTCGCCACCTATAACCTGACCAAGGACATCGTCTGGTCGTTCTCCGCCAACAACCTGTTCAACACCCTGGGGCTGACCGAGGTGGACGGCACCACCGATGCCGTGCCCAGCAATGGCATCCTGCTGGCGCGGTCCATCAACGGTCGCACCTTCAAGACCGGTGTCAAATACAGCTTCTGACCCTGGTACCGGCTGGTGGGCCCCATCTTTCCCTCCCCAGGTGGGAACGCCCGTCGCGGGCGCCCTCCCGCCAGCCGGTTCTTTTTGACATCGACCCTCCTGGGACTTTCACGGCATGACTTCTTCCGTCCTCAGCCGGGCTGCGGCCCTGCACGACCGCCTGGACCGGCACTGGCCCGTGGCCGACGCCCTGCTGCGGCGCCTGTATGGCGGCACCCCCCGACCGGACCACTGGCTGGGCCAAGTGCGTGAGGCCGTCACCCGGGCGGCGCGGAACCGGCCGCAGGCCCTGGCCGACCTGGACACGTGGCGTCAGGCGGAGCCCGACTGGTTCCAGCGGCCGGACCAACTGGGCTACTGCTTCTATGTCGACCGCTTCGCCGGCACGCTCGCGGGGGTGCGGCGGCGGCTGGATTATCTGGCGGACCTGGGTGTGACCTATCTGCACCCCCTGCCCCTGCTGGCCATGCAGTCCGGCGACAATGACGGCGGCTTCGCCGTGGCCGACTATCGTTCGGTGGAACCCCGCCTGGGCACGGCAGAGGATTTGAGGGCGCTGGCGGACGATGCCCACCAGGCCGGCATGGCCCTGTGCCTGGACGTGGTGTGCAACCATACGGCCCGCGACCATGCCTGGGCCCAAGCAGCACTGGCGGGCGATCCGACCTATCGCGCCTATTACCACGTGCTGGACAGTGCGGACGAGGTTGCCGCCTATGAGGCCACGCTGGGCCAGGTCTTCCCCAAGACGGCGCCGGGCAATTTCACCCCCGAGCCGTCGCTGGCCCGCGATGGTGGCGGCGCCTGGGTATGGACCACCTTCTACCCCTATCAATGGGACCTGAATTACGCCAACCCGGCCGTGTTCCTGGAAATGCTGGAGGTGCTGCTGCACCTGGCCAACCAGGGCGTCGACGTCTTCCGCCTGGACAGCACGCCCTTCCTGTGGAAGGCGCCGGGCACGTCCTGCCGGGGGCTGCCGCAGACCCATTGGATCGTGCAGGCCTGGCGGGCGCTGCTGGCCATCGCGGCACCGGGCGTGCTGCTGAAAGGCGAGGCCATCGTCGACCCGGACGACGTGGTGTCCTTCTTCGGCCGGGACGAGGCCACCGGCCGGCCTGCCGCCAACGAATGCCACCTGGCCTACAACAACGGCATGATGACGGCCCTGTGGCTGGCCCAGGCGACCGGCGACGCGAGCCCCGCCCATGCCCTGCTGGACCGGCTGTCTGGGCGGCCGCGGCAGGCGGCCTGGATCACCTATGTCCGTTGCCATGACGACATCATCTGGGACGCGCTGGCCGCCCTGATCCCGCAAGAGACGCTGCACCGGGTTTCCGCCTTCTACGCCGGCGCCACGGCCGGCAGCTACGCCCTGGGCGCCGCCTTCCAGGCGGATGGCGGCGGCGCACCCAGCACCAACGGAATGGCGGCCTCGCTGGTGGGCCTGCGGCCGGAAGGGCGCCCCGGCGAAGCGGACACGGATGCCGCCCTGGCGCGCCTGCTGCAGCTGTACCAGGTCACCCTGGCGCTGGATGGCCTGCCGGTTCTGTACATGGGGGATGAGGTCGCGCTGACCAACGCCCCGCTGTCCGGCCTGCCCAATGGCGAAGGCCGCTGGCTGCATCGGCCGTACATGGACTGGGACCGGGCCGCTGGACGCGATGACGGCGCCGCCGCCGCAGGCGCGTTCCATACCGCCCTGCATCAGTTGATCAGAGTGCGCGCCAGCCTGCCCGCCCTGCATGGCGCGGAACCTGCTCAGCCCTTGGCTGGCTTACCGGCGGGTGTCCTGGGCTTCCGGCGCGTCGGCTTCCGACCCCTGCTGTGCCTAGCCAACCTGACGGGCGAGACGGTCACGGTGGCGCTGCCCACTGGATCCGCCGGGCGGGACGTGGTGGTGGAAAAGGATATCGACCCGGCGGCCGTGCCCCTAGCTGCCTGGCAGGCACGCTGGATCGAGGTCCGGTCATGAGGCGTATCGGGGCGGTGGAACTGGGCGGCACCAAGGCCGTCGTGGGCGCGGCCGTCATGGAGGGTACAGGGCGGCCGCAGTGCATCGAGACCGTTCGCATCCCCACCACCTCGCCGGAGGAGACGCTGGCGCGCTGCGTCGAGACGCTGCGCGAACTGGGCGGCCGCATGGGCGGGTTGGACGCCGTGGGTGTCGCGAGTTTCGGGCCGCTGCAATTGGACCCCCACCGCCCGGAATACGGCAGCATCACCCGCACGCCCAAGCCGGGGTGGTCCGGCGCGCCGGTACGTGATCACCTGGTTAACGCCCTGGAGGTTCCCGTCGCCATCGACACCGACGTCAACGGCGCCGCCCTGGGTGAGGGCCGCTGGGGCGCGACGCAGGGCCTGGACAGCCATGTCTATGTGACCGTGGGCACGGGCATCGGCGTGGGCGTGGTGGTGGGTGGCCGGCCGCAGCATGGCCTAGTTCATCCCGAGGGCGGCCACCTGCTGGTGCGCCGCGATTCGGCCCGCGACCCCTATGCTGGCCATTGCCCCTATCATGGTGATTGTCTGGAGGGCCTGGCCTGCGGCCCCGCCATCGAGGCGCGCGTGGGCCGGCCGGCCACGGAGCTGGCCGACGACCATCCCGTCTGGGACCTGGTGGGCGACTATCTGGGCCAGATGGCGGCCAACCTGCTGTTCGCCCTGTCGCCCCAGCGCATCGTCATCGGCGGCGGCGTGGGCGGGCGACCCGGCCTGTTGGACAAGGTCCGCCATCATGCCGAACGTCACATCGGCGGCTACATCGACCACCCCGTCCTGACCGAGGGCCTGGTCGGCTTCATCGTGCCGCCGGGCCTAGGGGCGGAGGCGGGGCTGGCCGGCGCCTTGGCCCTGGGGTGGACATACCTTGAAACCGCTTCCGCCTGAGTCGCTGGGGAGCCAACCTTAGCCGTTACGGTACAGGAACGCCCTCGCTACGACCGTAATCGTGCGCGCCAGATGGACCGCACCGCATAGATGGCCCACCTAACCAAAACGGCATGGGTGCGGTCATTTTGCCGCACCATAAAGTTATAAAATTCTATACGTTGTGTTGCATTATTGCGACGCTTATTGCCAACATTAACAACGGAGTAACAAAACCGGCTTGACCCTGACCGTTTGGTCAACCTCCCATTGATGCCATAACGGGCATCAATAACAACGGGGGCAACTATGGGCCGGTCTACCCAATCGTCGCGTTCTTCCCGCAAAGTCAATTGTTTGCGTTTCGCCTTAATGGTTGGTGCCGGCATCGGCGCTATGGGGACAGCCGCCAGCGCCTGGGCTCAGCAGAGCGGGGAGTCAATCCCGGCGCCTGCGGAACAGGCGCAAGTGGCGCAGGCGGCTCCGCAGACGGACGACACCACCGCCAGCAATGGCGCACAGCAGTCCTCCCTCAACGAAATCGTCGTGACAGGTTCGCGCATCAAGCGCGCCAATTTCGACACCATGCAGCCAGCGGAGGTTCTGGGCTCGGACGAGATCGCCAAGCGCGGCTTCACCAACCTGGGAACGGCGCTGCAGGAGTTGCCGGCCTTCAGCGTGCCGGGCAACAGCACCATCGGCGCCCAGGGCTCATTCAGCGCGGGCCAGACCTTTGCCAATATGTACAACCTAGGGTCCCAGCGCACCCTGGCCCTGGTGAACGGCCGCCGCTTCGTCTCCCCGGCCACCTCGTCCATCTTCGGCCCCGTGGCCGGCAGCCCGGTGGACCTCTCGTCCATCCCGGTCGCCCTGATCGACCGCACGGAAGTGGTGGCGGTGGGCGGCGCACCCACCTACGGTTCCGACGCCATCGCCGGCACCATCAACATCATCCTGAAGAAGGATTTCCAGGGCGTCGATGTCAACGTGCAGAGCGGATTGTCGGAGTACGGTGACGCCGCCGACTACAACGCCTCGGTCGTCTTCGGGCAGAACTTCAACAACGGCCGTGGCAACATCACCGTGGCCGCCCAGTACGACAAGCAAAACGGCCTGACCACGGAAGATCGCAAGAGCATCACCGGCGGCGCCGACAACTTCTTCGGCAGCGCCACCAAGGGCCACACCTACACTCAGCAGCTTTATTCCGGCGGCGAGCACTACAACGTGTTCACCAACACCGGCATGCCCATGGTGGATGACAGTGTTCCCATTTCCCGGGGCCAGCCGGCTTACGCCATCACCAACGACGCCGGTCAAGCCCTGTACTTCGGCCCCAACGGCCAGCTGACGCCCTTCATCAACGGCCAGCTGACCGGCAGCTCTCTCTACCAGGCGGGCGGCAGCGGCTTCCCCATCGCCGACTTCGGCAACCTGGAAACGCAGAGCAATCGTGAGCAGGTGACGGCGCTGGGCCATTACGACATCACCGACCATCTGCGCTTCAACGGCGAGCTGTGGTATGGCCGCTCGCGGGCGCAGAACCTGCGTGACCAGCCCTATTACAACACCGCCCTGTTCGGCAACGCGGGCGACCCCAATGGCAATCTGGTCCTGAGCACGGACAATCCCTATCTGAGCGCCGCCGACCGCGCGACCATCATCAGCAATCTGAACGCCTACGGTGGGGATCCCAGCACCTTCTACATGGCCCGCGCGAATACTGACCTGGCCACCGGCGCCTTCCAGAGCACGACCACCACCTACCGCGTGGTCGCGGGCCTGGAGGGTGACTTCGATGCGCTGAACCGCACCTTCAACTGGGAAATCACCGGCAACTACGGCCACGCGGAAACCGATACCGAAGCCCGCGAACTGGTAACCCAGAACTTCTACAACGCCATCAACGCGGTGCGGGATGGAAACGGCAACATCACCTGCGCCCCCGGCTACACCAACGCCGCCATCGCCACCCTCAGCAGCACTTGCGCGCCGCTGAACATCTTCGGCATCAACCAGGCCAGCCAGGCGGCGATCGACTACGTCACCGCCATCGCCAAGCCCAAGCAGAACAACGCCCAGTATGACGTCGTAGCCGACATCAACGGCAACATCGTCAAGCTGCCGGCCGGCGACGCCAAGTTCTCGCTGGGCTATGAATACCGGCGCGAAACGACGGACTTCGACCCCGGCGCCTTCTACTACGGCCAGCCCAACGGCGACGGCACCCGGACGCAGTTCGGCAACAGCATCCCCATCGACCCGGTAGCCGGCGAATACCACACCAACGAAGGCTTCGGTGAAGTGGATATCCCGGTGGTGGCGCCGGACATGAACCTGCCGCTGATCTATAACCTGGAACTGCAGGGGGCGGCCCGTTTCGTCGACAACAGCCAGACGGGCACCTTCTGGTCCTATACCGGCGGCGGCACCTATCAGCCCATCCGCGACATCACCCTGCGCGGCAACTACACCCGGTCCTTCCGCGCGCCGGCCATCACCGAGGCCTTCAGCCCCACGGGCCAGATCTTCGACACCGCCGACGATCCTTGCGATGCCCGCTACATCAAAGGCGGGCCCAACCCGGCCGCGCGCGCCGCCAACTGCGCGGCCGCGGGGATCACCCAACCCTTCACCTCCAACATCGTGGACTTCACCATCCCGGGCACCAGCTCCGGCAACCCGCACCTGCAGAACGAAATCGCCGACAGCTGGACGGTCGGCACCGTGCTGCGCCCCCGGTTCGTTCCCGGCCTGACCCTGTCCGGTGACTACATCAGCATCGACATCACCAACGAGATCGCGCAGCTGACCGCCACCGATCTGCTGGATGCTTGCTATGACGGCGCCCCCGGCAATTCCTTCTGCAGCACCTTCGTCCGTGACAACACCGGCCAGGTGACATCGGTGGCCGAGGGCTACTACAACGCCGCCATTGAAAGCTTCAAAGCCTTCCAGGCCGTGCTGGACTACCCCTTCGCCCTTAGCGACGTGGGCCTACCGGAGAACTACGGCGCCATCGACTTCAGCGTCAACTACCTGCACACCTTCAGCCATTATTACAAGGTGGGGACCGGCGACAAGCAGTACACGGTCGGCGGCGTGCAGGAGCCGCGCAACAACTTCACCGCCAATGTCAACTACAAGAATGGCGGTTTCGACTTCCTGTGGCAGACCCAGTACTACAGCGAAACCCGCATCAGCGTGAACACGCCCCTGTCCAACTATCAGTACCCGATCATGGACCCGTATGTGATGTTCAACGCCTCGGCGGGGTATGAGTTTGATGGCGGCTATCGCGTCCGCTTCATGGTGGACAACGTGCTGAACAGCAAACTGCCGTTCCCGGAAGCGGGCTACAGCACCAACCGTTACTTCAGCGCCATCCTGGGCCGGTACTTCCGCCTGAGCGCCGGTGCGAAGTTCTAAATCTCTGGAAAAGAAGCCCGCCCCCAGTGTCCCCGGGGGCGGGCTTTTTCTTTTATAAAATCGAACCGACGCAGCGCACACCCGGCCGAATCCACATCGGTGATCCGGTGCCGATGGCAGGCTTGATCCATCTCAGGGTAGACAAATCGCAGCCGGAATAGGATGCTGGCGGCACATCATTCGGGTTGCCGAGCAACAGTCTTTGCGCGCATAAAAGTAGCATCATGACGCCCCGCCCCTTGTCTCCCCCGTCGGCTGCGCCGGCCGCCGCGCTGAGGTTCCTGGACCTCGGCCAGGCCCGGCGCATGCCGCGCGGGTGGGCCTGGCTGGTGTTGGCGGCGGTGCTACTGCGCGGGCTGATCCCTGTCGGCTACATGGTCAACACCGGTGGCGGGCCGGCACCCTTCATGCTTTGCCCCGGCGTGCATGACGTGCTGGACCAGGTGATGGCCCCTCAGGATGCCCCGATGCCGGCCGCGCCGTTGGCCCAGGCGCATCACCATCACCCGGATGCCGAGCCCGGGGGCCTGCTGATGCCACCGGGTCATGCCGGCCATCACGACCACCGGCCGGGCGGCGACCAGGACCATATGGGGCCCTGCGCCTTCGCCGCCCTGGCGGCGCTGGCCGTCCCGCTGCTGCTGCTGATCCTGGCGCTGCCCACGCGGCAGGCGCGGCAAAGCTGGCGGCCTAGCAACCGGGCCCGCCGTTTCACCTCGCGCCTGCCCGGCACGCCCGGTGCCCGCGCCCCGCCCCTGGCCGCCTGAGCCCAGGGCACCCCGCGTTCCAGCGGCCTTCACCCCTGGGCATCCCCGACATCGCCCGCCGTCCGGCCCCTTTCCGGGACCGGCGGCGGCACCCCTGTCCTGAACGGCCGCGTCCGCGCCGCCCGGCACCATTCCCGGGCCGCCGCCGGCCGTCCCCCGAAGGGATCGCCTTCATGGTATGCCTATCCCGGCGCCCGTCGCGCCGCCCGCTCACCGCCGCCATCGCCCTGGGCGTCGGCCTCTTGGGCATGGTCCCGTCTGCCCCGTCCCTGGCCGCCTCCTCCCTGGCCGCCCCGGCGCCGGAGGCCGACGCCGACCTTGACCTTGCCACCAGCCCCATCGTCATCACCGCCGACCGGCCGGCCCTGGAGAAATACGCCGCCCCCCAGACCAGCGTCGGCGTCACCAGCGCCACGGTCATGGAAACGCAGAACATCTTGGACAGCGAGGACGCGCTGAAATATCTGCCCAGCCTGTTCCTGCGTAAGCGTAACAACGGCGACACCCAGGCGGTGCTGGCCACCCGCACCTGGGGCGTCAACTCCAGCGCCCGCACCCTGGTCTATGCCGACGACGTGCTGATCTCGGCCCTGATCGCCAACAACAACACCATCGGCGCCCCGCGCTGGGGGCTGGTGGCACCGGAGGAGATCGCGCGGGTCGACGTGCTGTACGGCCCTTATTCCGCCGCCTATGCCGGCAACTCCATGGGCGGGGTGGTGCAGATCACCACCCGAACGCCGGAGAAACTGGAGGCCGACGCCCGCCAGTCGGAAGCGGTGCAGAGCTTCGGCCTCTATGGCACGCACAAGGACCTGGTGACCTCGCAGACCAGCGCCCATGTCGGCGACCGCATGGGGCCCTTCACCTGGTCGCTCAGCGCCAACTATCAGGACAGCGACAGCCAACCGCTGAGCTTCGTCACCAACGGCAAGGTCCCCGCCGGCACCAGCGGCACCTTCCTGGCGCAGAACAAGACGGGGGCAGTGGCCGACGTGGTGGGCGCCAGCGGCCTGCTGCACACCCGGATGACCAACGCCAAGCTGAAGCTGGGGTATGACCTGTCGCCGGTCTGGCGCCTGAACTACACGCTGGGGTATTGGCAGAACGACGCGACGTCGGACGTGCAGACCTATCTGCGCGACAGCACCGGCGCCGCCACCTTCGCCGGCCTGACCGGCTTCGCCAGCGGCAAGTACAGCCTATGGCAAAGCCATCTGGCGCAAAGCGTCACCCTGCGCAGCGATAGCAAGGGTCCCTGGGACGCGGAGGTGACGGCCAGCCATTATGAGATGCTGGACGATATCCAGCGCACCCCCACCGGCGTGAGCGCCAACGGCACCGGCTTCAGCACCACCGGCCGCATCGCCCGCATGGACGGCACCAACTGGACCAACGTGGACGCCAAGGCCCTGTGGCGCACCACGCCGTCCAATACCGTCAGCGCCGGCCTGCACGCCGACCAGTATGAGCTGGTCAACCCCACCTACAGCACCACCACCTGGCAGGGTGGCAGCGACCAGGGCCAAAGCCTGTACAGCAGCGGCCGGGGCAAGACCCAGACCCTGGCCCTGTGGGCGCAGGACGAATGGACCTTCCTGCCCGACTGGACCGTCACCCTGGGCGGGCGGCTGGAACGCTGGCAGGCCTTCGACGGCTATAACTACAGCGGCGGCAAGGGGGTGGAGCAGCCGGACACGGAAAGGGGCGCCTTCTCGCCCAAGGCGACCCTGACCTGGACGCCCGCCGCCGACTGGCACGTCACCGGGTCGTTCGGGGAGGCCTACCGCTTCCCCACGGTCAGCGAGCTATATCAGCTGGTGCAGACCGGCACGACCTACACGGCACCCAACGCCAACCTGAAGCCGGAGCGGGTGTTGAGCGGCGAGCTGGCGGTGGAACGCACGTTCACGGATGGGCGTGTGCGGCTGTCACTGTTCCAGGAGAACACCCGCGACGCCCTGATCGCGCAGACAGCCTTCCTGACGGGGGCCACGCCGGTCAGCTACACCGTGAACGTGGATGAGGTGCGCAACCGCGGCGTCGAGTTGGCCGCCAGCCAGCAGGATGTGCTGGTCAAGGGGCTGGAGCTGTCGGGCAGCGTCACCTACGTCGACAGCACCATCCTGTCCGACCCCAATTTCGCCAGCACCACCGGCACCACGGCAACGGGCAAGCACGTGCCCTACGTCCCCGACTGGCGCGTCACCCTGGCGGCAACCTACCGGCCGGACGAACAATGGGCCTTCACCGTTGCCGGCCGCTATAGTGGAAAGCAGTATTCGACCCTGGATAACACCGACAGCGTGGCCAAGGTATTCGGCGCCTTTGACAGCTTCCTGGTCGCCGATGTCCACATCAACTACAAGGTGATGGACAATTTGACGCTGGACCTGGGCGTCGACAATCTCAATGATGAGAAGTACTTCCTGTACCACCCCTTCCCGGGGCGGACTTTCTTCGGCGGCCTGAAAGTGTCGCTCTGACGCCCGGTCACGTCACCCGTTTCTCCTTTCATCTCAAGGATACGCCCATGACCTACCGCACCGTCGCGGCCTCCGCCGCCTTCGTCATCGCCCTGGGCCTGGCCGGCACCGCGGCCGCCCACGCCCACCTGAAGCGTTCCGTCCCCACCGCCAGCGGCACCGTCGCCGGCCCCACCCAGGTGGAGGCATGGTTCACCGAGGATCTGGAGCCCAAGTTCAGCACCATCACCGTTACGGGCCCCGGCCCGAACGGCAAGAAGGTGGACAAGGGCGACACCCACACCGATCCGGCCGACGCCAAGCATCTGATCGTCGGCATCGACGGCGCCGCCCCCGGCACCTACACGGTGACCTGGGCCGTCACCTCGGTCGACACCCACAAGTCCAATGGCAGCTTCACGTTTGAGGTTCAGAAGTAAGGCGTCTAAACCCATCTTATGAACACGTTGGAAACCGGCCTGGCCATCGCCCGGGCATTGCATCTCGCCCTGGCGCTGGCCGCCTGGGGCCTGCCCGCCTTCGCCGCCCTGGTGGTGGCGAAGGCGCCCGCGGGCCCCGCCCGTGACGACCTGACTGCCACCCTGCGCCGCTGGGCGCGCGGGGCGGCGGGAACGGCCGTCGCGGCCGGGCTGCTGTGGTTCGCCGCGCAGGCGGCCGTGTTCGTGGGTGACGACAACCCCGCCGCCGTGCTGGGTGCGCTGGCCGCCACGGCGGCGACCCGTTACGGGCATGTCGTGTTGCCCCGCCTGGCGTTGCTGGTCGCGGCGGTGGTCCTGGAAAAACGGTTGTCGGTGCAGAGGCTGGCCGGCCTGCTGGGCCTGTCGCTGGCGCTGCACGCCGGCGTCGGCCATGTCGCCGTCACCTTCGACACCGCCAGCCTGCCGGGCCTGGCGGCGGAGGTGCTGCACCTGCTGGCGGCCGGCGCCTGGCTGGGCGGCATGGCCGGGCTGCTGCTGGCCCTGTCGCGTCCGGCGCTGGCGGCTGATCTGGCCATGCGTTTTTCTCCCCTGGGCGTCACCTGCGTCACCCTGCTGGCCGCCACCGCCTTGCTGAACGGCGTGGGCCTGATCGGTACCCTGGCCGGCCTGATCGGCACCACGTATGGCCATGTCGCCATCGCCAAGGCCGTGCTGTTCGCCCTGATGCTGGGTTGCGCCGCGCTCAACCGCTGGCGCATCGCCCCCGGCTTGGCCCGGGGCACGGTGCCGCTGGGGATGTTGCGCACCTGCGTGCTGGTGGAACTGTCTCTGGGTACCGCCGTGGTGGCCTTGGCCGCCTGGCTGGCCAGCATCGTGCCGGGGGTGCATGATCAGCCCCTGTGGCCCTTCACCCGCAAGCTCAGCGGCGAGATCCTGTCCGATCCCGACTACGGCGGCCTGGCCTGGAAGGCCATCCTCCTGTCCGGCCTGGGCATCCTGGGCCTGGCCCTGGCCGTAATGCCGCCCTGGCCTGGGGCTTGGCGCCGGCCCGCCCTGGCCCTACGCCTGCCGGCTCTGGCCGCCGCCGGCGCCGCCCTGTGGTTCGGCGTGCCCGACCTGGACCTGCTGACGGTGGAAGCCTTCCCCACCAGCTACTGGTCCTCCCCCACCGGGTTCACCGCCGCGTCGGTGGCGCAAGGGGCCGCGTTGTTCCCCGGCCACTGCGCCCGCTGCCACGGCGCTGGCGGCGCCGGTGATGGGCCGGACGCGGCCAAGCTGAGCATCCCGCCCGCCGACCTGACCGCCCACCATCTGCTGGACCACAGCGAGGGCGACATCTTCTGGTGGCTGAGCCACGGCATGCCCGACCCGGACGGCAAGCCGGTCATGCCGGCCTTCGAGGACCAGTTGTCGGAAGATGAGCGCTGGGCCCTGATCGACTATATCCACACCCTGAACAGCGGCACGACGGTGGCGGAGGCCAAGGGCGTGTGGACCTGGGGCATGCCCGCGCCGGAGCTGGACCTCAGCTGCCCGGCCGACGGCGCCCTGGCCAAGGCCGGCAGCCTGGCCGACCTGGCCGGTCGTCCGCTGCTGCTGGCCATCGGCTATGGCGACGTCCCCGCCCAGGCCCTTGCGGCGGTGCGGGCGACGCCGGTAGTGCCGGTCATCGTCAGCACCAACCCCGACCAGGCCCCGCCCGCCTCGGCCTGCGGCAGCACCAGTCCGGAAGCGGCCGTGGCCTACCGCACCATCGGCGGCGCGCCGGAAGGCCCGCTGCTGGTGTTGGTGGACAGCCGGGGCGCCCTGCGCACCATCTGGCAGGGCCCCTTCCCGGCGACGCCAGCCGCGATCGCCGTGCTGGCGGCCAAGGCGGAGGAAGCCGAACGCCATCCCTTCGCCACCGGCGGCGGCGGGCATCATCATCACTGAGAATGGAATATTTCCGCTGCGGAGCCTTTGGCGCCATCCATAGATGCCGGCCTCAATCCCCCGCCGGACCCATCGGTTTCATCCATACGTGCAATGGATAGGAACGGTTTTTAACAGCGCGACCGGATCCCTAGATTTCAGGCTGGATCGCCCCACGGGAGAGGGCGGACCCTACTCGGGAGACGAACGCCTCATGAATATCATCGGACCGGACGCCCTGGTGTTCGGTGTCGACGATGTCGACGCCTGCAGCCAGTACCTGACGGACTACGGCCTGAAACCGGCCGGTGATGGCCGGTTCGAGGCGCTGGACGGCACCTGCGTCATCATCCGCGCCGCCGACGACCCCCGCCTGCCGCCGGCCATCGGCCCCGCCCCCTCGATCCGCGAGATCGTCTACGGCGTGGGCGACGCGGCAACGCTGGAGGCCATCGCCGCCGAGCTGTCCAAGGACCGTGAGGTGCGCCGGGGCGAGGGCGGCAGCGTGCACGCCGACGACGATTCCGGTTTCCACCTCAGCTTCGCACTGACCATCCGTCGGCCCTACACCGCCCCGGCCGACCTGACCAACGCCCCCGGCCATCCGCCCCAGCGCGGGCCCAACCTGCTGGGCATCAACTGGGACATGAAGGTCGAGCCGCGCACCCTGTCGCACGTGGTCCTGTTCGTTCCCAATATGGAGCAGGCGGAGGCTTTTTACGTGAACCGCCTGGGCTTCCGCCTGACGGACAAGTTCATCGGCGTGGGCCCCTTCCTGCGCCCGGCGGGCACGGAGGACCACCACACCCTGTTCCTGATCCAGACGCCGCCCTTCATGAAGGGGGTGGAGCACTTCACCTTCCACCTGGGCAGCGGGACGGAAGTGCTGCACGCCGGCACCCAGTTCGAGGCCAAGGGCTACACCACCTTCTGGGGCCCTGGCCGTCACTACTTCGGGTCCAACTGGTTCTGGTACTTCAACAGCCCCCTGGGCTGCCATGTGGAATACGACGCAGACATGGATCTGCACGATGACGCGTGGGAAGCCCGCCACCGTCCGCCGGGGGCGGACAATTCCCAGTTGTTCCTGTTCACGGCGCGGGAGAAGTGGTTCCCCAGCGGTCCGCCGCCCAAGGGCGGCGCGCACTGAAGTGGCGGCGCTTTCCCATACCCCCGGGGCGCCGGCCCCGGGGGACACCCGCACCCCGCTGTGCGCCCTGGATACCCTGCCGCCGGTGGGCCAGGCGCGGGGCTTCGACCCCGCCAAATCCGGTCGCGACACGGTTTTCGCGCTGCGCCGCAGCGACGGCATCCGGGTCTACCGCAACCACTGCCCCCACCAGGGCGTGCCGCTGGAATACCGCAAGGACCGCTTCCTGTCCGGTGATGGCCAGCGCGTCCTTTGCTACGCCCACGGCGCCCATTTCGACGCCGACAGCGGCCTGTGCACCGACGGGCCCTGCCGCGGTATGTCGTTGGCATCCTTGCCCTTGGTCATCGAGGACGACTGGCTTTACCTGGCCGTGGCCCCGGACAGCCCCCTCTTGCGCTGATCCCCCTGCCCATCAGCGTCATGACAAGGTCATATCCCGTTCAGCCGAAGGCGAAATGTCGCATCCCCAACCCTAAGTCGCGTCCCGTACGCTTTCCCCAAGAGCAAGACGTGCTGCAAGCGCGAAACGGGCAAATAGGGATAAATCACCACGAAGCGACCCAGAGCGTATCGAAACGATAATCTGGGAGACTTCATATGGGATTTTGCGGCAGTGCGCGGTGTTCCGCGCATGAATGGCGACGTGCGCGCGTTTTTACTGCGCTGACTCTTCTGGCCGGCACGGCGCTGACCTCCATTCCGATGTCATCCGGGGCCTGGGCCGCGACGGCACCCGCCGACGCGGACAACCTCAGCGAGATCATCGTCACGGGCACGCGCCGTATCGATCGCTCGGTGGCCGACAGCCCCTCCCCCGTCGACGTCTTCACGCCGGAGGATCTGGAGCGCCAGGCCGGCAGCGACACGCAGGACCTGATCCGCACCCTGGTGCCCTCCTTCAACGTCGGCCATTTCTCCAGCGACGACGGCTCGGGCATCGTGCGCCCGCCGACGCTGCGCGGCCTGCCGCCGGATGAAACCCTGGTGCTGATCAATGGCAAGCGGTTCCACCGCTCGGCCCTGGTGCAAATCGCCGGCGACGCCCAGACCTCGGGCTCGCAGGGTGCCGACCTGAACCAGATCCCGGCCATCGCCATCAAGCAGCTGGAGGTGCTGCGCGACGGCGCCTCCGCCCAGTACGGGTCGGACGCCATCGCTGGCGTCATGAACTTCACCCTGAAGGATGCCGCCGACGGCGGCAGCGTCATCGTGCAATGGGGCCAGGACTATGCCGGCGACGGCGCCACCGGCCACATCCAGGTGAATTCCGGCCTGCCCCTGGGTGACCGGGGCTTCGTCAACATCAGTGCCGAGTACCAGAAGAACGACCCCACGGACCGGGGCGTGGAGCGCAGCGACGTCACCGACCTCAAGGCGTCCGGCTACAACCCCGGCCCCAAGGGCTATCCCACGCCCAACCAGCGCTGGGGCGACAACGCGGTGGAGGCGGAGCGGCTGTTCATCAACAGCGGCGTCGACCTGACCGACAATTCCAAGATCTACCTGTTCGGCAACTTCGGCCACAGCAACGAGAAGGAAAGCTTCTACTACCGCGACCCGGTCAGCAGCTGGCTGGGCACGACCTTCCCCCTGACCAGCGGCGGCAATTTCTCCTGGGCCAGCGTCTACCCCGGCGGCTACCACCCCTGGTTCTACGGCGACATCCTGGATAGCAGCATCACCGGCGGCTACAAGACGACGCTGAAGTCCGGCCTGATCATCGACGCCAGCGCCAGCTATGGCCGGGATGAGGTGCGCTACAACCTGGTCAATACCGTCAACCCCTCGCTGGGCCCCATCAGCCCCACCCAATTCTACGTGGGCACCCAGACGCAGGAGGAGACCGACCTCAACCTGGACCTGACCTACCCAGTCCACATCGATTGGCTGGCCAGCCCCCTGACCCTGGCGGGCGGCGCGGAATACCGGCGCGAGACCTATACCATCACGCCCGGCGACGCGGCCTCATACACCTCCGGCGCCTATGCCGCCTACGTGCCGGTGGGGTCCAACGGCATGCCGGGCTTCACCCCCACCGACGCCGGCCAGTTCCCGCGCAGCAACTACGCCTTCTACGCCGACGCCGAAGCCGACGTGATCAAGGACCTGAGCCTGGGCTTCGCCCTGCGCTATGAGGATTTCAGCGACTTCGGCAACACCACCAACTGGAAGGTCACCGGCCGCTATCAGCTGACCGACTGGGTGGCCGTCCGGTCCTCCGTCAACACCGGCTTCCGCGCGCCGACGCCGGGCCAGGAGAACGTGTCCAAGGTCACCACCATCTTCCAGAACGGCAACCCGGTGGAGCAGGGCACCTACCCCGTGGGCAGCGCCATCGCCCGCTATTACGGCGCCCAGGCGCTGAAGCCCGAGACCTCGTTCAACATCGCCGGCGGCCTGGTCTTCGACCTGCCCTACAAGGTCAACCTGACCGTCGACTACTACAACATCAAGGTCGAGGACCGCATCGGCATCACCAGCACCTATTCGGTGACGGCGGCCGACATCGTGGCCCAGCCGGCGCTGGCGGCGGTGGGCGTGGGCGGCCAGGTGAACTACTTCGCCAACGGCTTCGACACCCGCACCCAAGGTGTGGACATCGTCGCCAACAAGACCTTCGACCTGGACACGGCGGGCGAGTTGCACGCCACGGCGGCCATGAACATCAACCACACGGTCGTCACCAAGTACAATCCCACCGTCATCGGCCTGGGCCAGGTGCAGGACCTGCAGAACGAAAGCCCGCACTACCGTGCCACGCTGACCGGCGTGTGGGACATCGGCAAGTTCAGCATCCTGGGCCGCGCCAGCTATTTCGGCGCGTGGGAGGACAACGTCAGCATCTGCGGCACCACCTGCCTGGGCCAGAACTTCGACCCCGCCTGGATCTTCGACGCCGAGGTTTCATACAAGGTGCTGGACGACCTGACCGCCAGCATCGGCGGCCAGAACGTGGGCGACAAATACCCCGCCAAGATCCGGCCGGAGTTCGGCACGTATGGCGTGGGCCAGCAGTACTCCTTCAGCAGCCCCTACGGCTATGACGGCGGCTATTATTATGTGCGCCTGAAATACGATTTCTGACGACAGGAACCGCCCCGCCCCGAACGTACCATCGGAATGGGGTGATCGTTCCCCAGTTACCTTCCTCGGGTTGGCCCCCTGGAAGGCACCTCGGGGCCGCCGGACTTCCCGCCGGCGGCCCTTTTTTCAGAAGTATAGCTCTCGTCCTTTAGAAAAGGTTGGACAAGCTATAAGTGGCAAAACCTCTTATTAATGTTCTCAAATTGATATATATATATCGGTAAATTTCAGGAGCGCCGCACTATGCTTAAGAGATTGGTTAATATGGCGAGACCAAAAATATTTGAACAGATATTCAGTGGGAATATGAGAACAAAGAAGAAGAATAATGAAGTTCGCTCTCCAGTAAATAAGGAAACACCAACAATAACCGTAAAATCTATAAGATTTATATCTGGAACAGAAATTGCCGTTGACAATAATGACATTATTGTTTTTGTTGGGTCAAACAATTCCGGGAAAAGTTCATGCTTAAAAGAAATTGAAGAGATGATGCATAATAAAAAATTCTTGGGGAAAGCGATCAGTAAAATAGAAATAGTCAAATCCGGGGATGATAGATATATCAAAGAATACATCGAGAAACACAGCAGCGTAGAGTCATCTTATGGTATTCATCGTACTTATTCTGGCGACGAATATAATATATCTGTTGACAATGTGGTTGGCGAGTGGAATGAACTCTCAAGAGATATTTGTAGATTTTTCTGCAGAAGACTAAAAACAGAGACAAGAATTACGGACAGTGATGCGGCAATGACGTTTAATGTTCTGGATGAAGCGGCATCTAGACCAATACATGCGCTCTATGCAAATAAAGATATAGAGGATAAAGTATCAAGATACTTCCATGCCGCATTTGGCTCTGAGTTAATCGTCATGAAAGGTGGAGGTGATAAAATACCTTTATATGTAGGCCAGAAGCCAAATATTGTTAATGGAGAAGATCCCACTACCAGATCATATCTAAAGAAATTAGAAGAGGTTGCATCTCCTTTAGAAGAACAAGGAGATGGCATGCGTAGCTTCACAAGTGCGATTCTCGAAATGTTGACTAGCGAGGCTCCTAGCATCCTTCTAATAGATGAACCGGAAGCTTTTCTTCATCCCCCTCAAGCTAGACTTTTAGGTGAACTTTTTGCAAAAGAAAAGAGAAAAAATTCCCAAATCTTTATTGCAACTCATAGCGTCGATGTGCTGATAGGCCTTCTTAATGCAGCACCAAATCAGCTACGGATCATCAGAGTGCAAAAAAGATCGGACCAAAACCAGATAAAAGAATTGGAACGATCAAAAACCAGATCGATATCAATTGACCCCCTGATGAGACATTCATCAGTTCTTTCTGGAATATTCCATAATAGAGCTATAATTTGCGAGTCAGATGCTGATTGCTCCTTCTATCAAGCCATACTATCTCACGATCACTCTAAAAGGCACTCTTATCATGATGCTTTATTTCTACATGCCAACGGAAAACATAGAATGGTAACTTTATGTGAGTCTTTATTATCTCTCGGAGTTCCTGTCGATATTATCGCCGATATTGATATACTCAGCGACATCGATGTTATGAAGAAAATAATCAGTGCGATGGGAGGTCAGTGGAGAGAGGTGGAGCCATATTTAGCCACTTTGAGGGCCGCCATCAATTCCAGTGCAAAAAAGAGAAGATCACTGGAAATAAAAGCATCCATACGGTCTATACTTGACAACATAGAAGATAGCTCTGATTTTCCAGAGAGAGCTGTATCGGACATAAATTCCCTATTAGAGAAGAGTTCGCCGTGGAAAATATTGAAAAAGGCGGGGTATTCAGCAATACCAAGTGGCGATGCAAGCAAATCTATGGAAGAAATCAGAAAATATCTCGAGAATATAGGGATATGGATCGTCCCAGTTGGTGAGTTGGAGGGATTTTGCAGAACCATAGGCGGTCACGGGCCCAAATGGGTCCAGCAAGTTATTGAAACAAAAAATATTAATACCGATAGGGAGCTCGACGAAGCCAGGAATTTCATTTATTCAATATGGAATAGACATCTGCACCAATAGAATCTGGCCCCTATCACCCAAACCGTTAGCGCCCCATCGCATCCTTCGATTTCCCAAATAGCCGCCCCCGCGTCAGGGTGCACCCGTGCGTATCGTTGGTGCCCAAGGCCACCGGCGGACGGCGGGAGGGAAATCGAAGGAGGGGCACCAGCCATGCCCGCAGGCGGCCGCCGCGGCACCGCCACCATCCCATCGTCCAGCCCGGTGCCCAGGCCCAGCGCCCCTTTCGCGACCAGAGGCCAGGACCCCATGTTCGAATACTTCCCCAAGAATTACGTCTGGAACCTGTCGGTGGACATCGCCATCGAGTCCGGCGCCCAGATTGGTGAGATCGATGAGATGTGCCGGCCGTTGCGCGACGCGGCGGCGCGGGGGGAGGATACCGGCACGGGGGAGTTCCTGAAGCACTGGGTGGCCATGGCCGACAAGCTGGTGGACCTGGCCGCCGAGGATGAGGCCCGGGGCCGCAACTTCTCCGCCGGCACCAAGCTGCAGCGCGCGTCGCTCTACTACACGACGGCGGAGCGCATGCAGGGCCACGGCCATCCCGGCCGGGCCGACACCTATGCCAAGGCGCAGGACAGCTTCCGCCGCGCCATGGCGCTGGGCAAGGAGAACGCCGAGCGCATCGAGATTCCCTACCAGGGCGGCGTCATCGCCGGCCTGTACACCCGGGCGCCGGGCCCGGGGCCCAAGCCGGTGGTCGTCTACGTCAACGGCCTGGATAGCTGCAAGGAGCTGCTGTACTGGTCCCGCCTGCCGGAGGCGCTGCTGCGCCGGGGCATCTCCACCCTGTGCATCGACCAGCCGGGCAGCGGCGAGGCCCTGCGCCTGCACAACCTGCCCGCCACCCACAAATCGGAGGAATGGGCGTCCAAGGTGGTGGATTGGCTGGAGACGCAGGGCGACGTCGATGCCAAGCGCATCGGCATCGCTGGCATCTCCCTGGGCGGCTATTACACCCCGCGCGCCGTTGCGTTCGAGCCGCGTTTTGCCCTGGGTGTCGTCTGGGGCGCCAACCACAACTGGGCCGAGGTGCAGCACAAGCGCCTGGCACGCGAGGGGGAGAACCCCGTGCCCCATTACTGGGCCCATGTCAGCTGGGTGTTCGGCGCCAAGGACATGAACGACTTCTTCGCCAAGGCGGAAGGCATGACCCTGAACGGCGTGGTGGAGCGGATCCGCGTGCCCTTCCTGGTCACCCACGGCCAGAGCGACCGCCAGATCAGCCTGGATTACGCCCACCAGACCTATGACCAGCTGGTCAACAGCCCCAAGCGCGAGCTGAAGATCTTCACCCCGCGCGAGGGCGGCATCGAGCATGTGGGCGTGGACAACATGTCCTACGGCCGCGACTACATCGCCGACTGGATCGCCGAGACGTTCGGCGGAAACGTGGGCTGAGGAAATATACGATGAAGTTCGCGACCCTGCCCAACGGGACACGCGGCGACCGTGACGGCTGCCTGGCTGTCATTTCCCGTGACCTGCGCTGCGCCGCCTACGCCGACGGCATCGCCGCCACCCTGCAGGATGCCATCGAGCGCTGGGACGAGGTCGCCCCTGCGCTGCAGGCCCTGTATGACGCGGTGAATATCGGCCGCGACACCTTCCCCTTCGACCCCACCCAGGCCCTGGCGCCCCTGCCCCGCGCCTGGCAGTGGCTGGACGGTTCCGCCTACCTCAGCCATGGCGAGCTGATGGCCAAGGTGTTCAAGATCGAGAACGTCCAGGGGGCGGAGCCCCTGATGTACCAGGGTATCTCCGACCGCTTCCTGGCGGCGACCGAGGATGTACCCCTGCCATCGGAGGCGGACGGCATCGATTTCGAGGGGGAGTTCGGCGTCATCACCGGCGCCGTGCCCCTGGGCGTGACGGCGGAGCAGGCGTTGGCCCATGTGCGCCTGGTGGTGCAGATCAATGATTGGTCCCTGCGCGTGCTGGCACCGCGCGAGATGAAGACCGGCTTCGGCTGGGTGCAGGCCAAGCCGCCCTGCAGCGTGGCCCCGGTGGCGGTGACGCCGGATGAGCTGGGGGACGCCTGGCGGGAGGGACGCGTGCACCGGCCGCTGGACGTCTGGTTCAATGGCCAGCGCTTCGGCGCAGCGGATGGCGGGGCCATGGCCTTCGGCTTCCATGAGCTGATCGCCCACGCCGCCCGCACGCGCGACCTGTGCGCCGGCACCATCATCGGCTCCGGTACCGTGTCCAACGACAGCTACCGCACCGTGGGGTCCAGCTGCATCGCCGAGCGGCGGGGCATCGAGATCCTGGATGAGGGGGAGCCCAAGACCCCCTTCATGCGCTATGGCGACCGGGTGCGCATGGAGGTGAAGCTGGTCGATGGCGCCAGCGTCTTCGGCGCCATCGACCAACGGGTCGTGCCCGTGGTGCGCTGATCAGGGGGTACCTTCACCCTGGCGGGGGTTCTGAGGGTGCGTCCAGGGGAAGACATAGGCGTCCTGCGGCTTGGCTGCGGCGGGCGCCGCCTCCCGCACCAGGGGGTGATAGCCGGGGCCCCACTGCCCCAGGGCCGCCAGCTTGGCCGCCGTGTCGGCGCTGGTCACGAAGGCCTGGTCGGCCAGGGCGTCCGCCACCGGATAGACGGCCAGGCGCTTCAACAGCACGCCATCGCCCAGCCCCGGCGTGCGGTGGTCCGCCACCAGCGGACAGCCGGCGGTAGGACCCTGCGGCCAGGTCAGGGTGCCGGACGCGGCCTGAAAGAAGTAGCGCCCGCCCGCCGGGGGCGCATGGCGGTACAGGTCCACCGCCATGCGCTGGTCGTTCATCGTGTCGCCGTCATAGACCTGCCAGCCCTGGAGGACATGCGGCGGCAGGCGGGCCATGTCGGCATCGCCGGTGCGATAGCTGTACCAGGGCGCGAGCGCCAGGGTGAAGGCGCCCCGCCCGCCCCAGCCCTGTTCCCCGAAGACGCGGGCCGCCAGGAAGGGCACCGCCCCGCCGCCATAGGAATGGCCGACGATGCCGACGCGGGTGAGGTCCATGGCCCGACCCTCCGCCGCCACCGCCGCCTTAAACCCTACCCACAGGGCGTCGTAGCGCTGGTCATGCGTGGCACCGAAGGCGGGATAGGGGGCATAGACGACGACGGCTCCCCGGCTGACCATATGGCGGATCAGGCCCTCATAGCTGGGCCAGCGGTTGGGTCCGAAGCCGTGGGCCAGGAAGATCACCGGGCTGGGGCCGGGCGCATGCTCCGGCAGGAAGACCACGAGGTCCTGCCCTGCCATAGCGGGATCGGGCACCGAATGTTGGACCATGGCGTAGGGACCATCGACCCCGGCCGGCATGCCCGGCGGCAGCACCATGCCGTCGCAAGCCGCCGGCGTCGCGTGCTTATCCCCCCGCAGCGCCTTCACCCCCTGCCGCGCCGCGAAGAAGCAGCCGGTGCACAAGGGCAGCAAGGCCGCCAGCACCACCCCCTGCGCCATCAATCGCCGTACCGCCATGTCAACCCTTCCCACCCCGTCACAGCCGGTGATACGGGCGCGGGGGTGGAAAGTTTTCGGGGACAAAAGCTCACCCTCAATTAAACTGGTCTTCCAACCAGTTTGAGACCCCGCCATGGCCAGCGTAGGCGCATTTGAAGCTAAAACCCATTTGGCTGCGCTGCTTGATAAGGTCGAAGCGGGCGAGGAAGTAATCATCACCCGCCACGGTCGTCCCGTCGCCAAACTCAGTCCTATCGATGGTGGCAAGGATATCGCCTCAGCGAAAGCGGCGGCGTCCACGCTGACGACGCTGCGCCATTCCATCGCGGCGAAGGACCAAACGCCCTTCGCAATGGCTGAGTTGGATGAATACCGCCTTGAAGGCCGCCGATGACCCTATGGCGCAGACCCTGGACGCGATCCCTAACCTCGCCCTACGTCTCGGGCTCTGCGTGTATGACGCCATCTATTTGGGACTGGCGTTGAGATCGGGCCTGCCGCTCGCCCCCTTGGGCACGACGTTGCGGCAAGCCGCCGCGTCAAGCAACGTCCGCCTGATGTTGCCTTAAGACCACCGTCGCCTCACTCCGCTGCCCCACCTACACCCGGCTGCAACAGCACAGGGCCCGCCGCATCGGCGCCCAAGCGGTCGTAGGGGTTGCGCAGGGGGCAGTCGCCCAGTGACAGGCAGCCGCAACCGATGCAGGTTTCTAACTGGTCGCGAAGCTGCATCAGGCTGTCGATGCGCTGCTGCAGCATGTCCTTCCAGTCACTTGACAGGCGGCGCCAGTCGGCCTGGGTGGGGGTGCGGCCGTCCGGTACTGTGCCCAGGGCGGCATGGATGTCCGCCAGGGCGATGCCGGCGCGCTGAGCCACGCGGATGATGGCGATGCGGCGCAGCACATCGCGCGGATAGCGGCGCTGATTGCCGCTGCTGCGGCTGGCGGTTATCAGGCCCTTGCTCTCGTAGAAATGCAGGGTGGAAACGGCGACACCGGCGCGTTTCGCCACCTCTCCCACGGAAAGTTCACGTTTCAGCTTGGCAGGCGGCGGGTTGGCAGGGGGCAGCTTTGGCGGAGCGGACATGGCGCATACCTAAACAAAGGACGAGGTTTTATAAGGCCCGCCGGCAAACGGGTGCAAGGATGCGACGACAGGCCGGCGCCCCTGCCCGCCAGCAGGGGCGCCTTCGCATCTGCGGCATCTCGCCACCGTGGCAATTACGCAGTATATTGCCCTTAAGACATAATCAAAGCGATCAGAAACCATTCGTTGTAAGTATAACTTACATGATTTTGTAATGTTACCGCACCCATTTTGAAATCAAATCTTAATTTGCCGCACTGCGGTAGCCTGGCTATTACCCCAGAAATTTCATAACCCTGGGGGAAAGAAATGCAAATCCGTCACCTGTTGGCGTCGGCCGCCGCCCTGGCGCTGCTGACCGGCCTGACCCTGCCCGCGTCGGCCCAGCAGGCGCCCGATGCGGCCGCCGCTGACACCGATCAGATGCAGGAGGTCATCGTCACCTCGTCCCGTCGCTCGGCGTCGGAAATCGAGCTGCCGACGCGCGAGATCCAGGCCATCATGCCCGGCGTGAACGCGGTGAAGGCCATCAACATGCTGCCGGGCGTCATCTTCCAGAACGCCGACCCGTGGGGCAACAACGAGCAGAACTCCTCGCTCTACATCCACGGCTTCAACGCCCAGCAGCTGGGCTACACCCTGGATGGCGTGCCGCTGGGCGACCAGTCCTACGGCAACTACAACGGCCTGTCGCCGCAGCGCGCCATCATCAGCGAGAACATTGGCCGCATCAGCCTGGCGTCAGGCGCCGGTGACCTGGGCACCGCGTCCACCAGCAACCTGGGCGGCACGCTGGCCGTGTTCTCCGATGACCCCAAGGCTGACGCCGGCGCGCAGGTGGAGCAGGTGTTCGGCAGCTACGACACCTTCCGCACCTTCGCCCGCATCGACACCGGCGACCTGGGCGGCGGCAACAGCGGCTACGTCTCCTTCGTGCGCCAGGATTCCCGCGCCTGGGACTTCAACGGCCAGCAGGGCGGATACCAGGTCAACGGCAAGTTCGTGCATGCCGGCGACAAAGGTACGCTGAAGGCCTTCTTCGACTGGTCGGACAAGGTCGAGCCGAACGAGGACGCGACCTCCATCGCCGCCAACCAGGCCTACCAGCCCTACACCCGCCCCTTCCTGTATCCGGACCTGACCAAGGCGCTGACCTACGTCGATGCCAAGGGCAACACCCCGGCGGCCCTGGGCGCCAACTATTCCAACTACTTCAGCGCGGCGCAGCGTACCGACTACCTGGGCTACGTCAGCTATGACTACCAGTTCAGCGACGATCTGGTCTGGCACAACCAGGTCTACTATCACCATGACGACGGCCGCGGCATCGTGGCCCTGCCCATCAGCGGCGCCGCCTCGGTGTTCAAGGTCTATTACCCGACCCAGGATCTGAAGACCGTGCTGGGCAACACCGGCTATGGCGTGCGCACCACCGAGTACACCATCGACCGCGAGGGCGTGCGCTCCAACGCCACCTATACCCTGGGCGATCACCAGATCGAAGGTGGGGTGTGGTGGGAGCATAACGAGACCACCACGGCCCGGCGCTGGTACCAGCTGTCGCTGACCAACCCGCTGACGCCCTATGACGTCCCGGACAACGCGCTGTTCACCCAGGTGGAAAGCAAGATCACCAACGACGTGATCCAGCCCTACCTGCAGGACCAGTGGCAGGTGCTGCCGACCGTGAAGCTGCAGGCCGGTTTCAAGGCCAGCCTGCAGTTCGCCGACGGCAAGATGCCGGTGCAGCCCCTGCCCGGTTCCTACAGCGGCACCACCGTGAACCTGCCGCAGGGCCAGATCGACACCAAGGAGGGCTTCCTGCCGCAGGTGGGCGCCCTGTGGGACATCACCGGCAACGACCAGCTGTTCTTCAACATCCAGAAGAACCTGCGCCAGTACATCACCTACGGCCTGGGCGGCGCCTCGCCGTGGAGCCTGGGCAACCAGGCTGCCTTCGACCTGTTCAAGAAGACCGGCAACCCGGAAACCTCATGGACGTATGAGGCCGGCTGGCGCGGCGACCACCCGGTGGACCTGGGCTTCATCACCGGCATCGGCGGCCAGATCAACTACTACCACGTCGACTTCAGCAACCGTCAGCTGCTGATCAGCCCGAACGCCACCCTCACCAGCTTCGTGGGCGGCGTCGGCATCCTGCAGAACGTGGGCAGCGTCACCACCGACGGCGTCGACGTGGCCGCCACCGTGCATCTGGGCGACCACTTCTCGGTCTACGATGCCCTGTCCTACAACCACTCCCAGTACGATCAGAACTACGTCAGCGGCGCCAGCACGGTGCAGACCGCGGGCAAGCTGATCCCCGGCGATCCGGAGTGGATGAACCGCTTCATCGTCAGCAGCAACTACGGCGCCTTCGGCGCCAAGGTCAGCGGCGAGTACTACGGCAAGCGCTACGCCACCTACACCAACGACCTGTGGGTCCCCTCCTACTGGCAGTTCAACCTGGAGGCCAGCTACGACCTGGGCGCCATCGCCCCGGGCGTGAAGTCCTCCTCCATCGCGCTGAACGTCACCAACCTGATGGACAAGAAGGCGGCCAGCACCATCACCGTGGGCTCGGCCTCCGGCACCTACGCCATCTACCCGCTGGCCCCACGCCAGTTCTTCGTCACCCTGAAGGCCGGGTTCTAAGCCCGCCGCCTCAGCGGCTTTGACGCGAGGGGCTGGCACGTCCGCGTGCCGGCCCCTTTCCTTTCCGCCTTGTATCCTTGACGCTTTTTTATAAGAAAACACCGCCGAACCGGGCCCGGTACCGGGCGGGCGACCGCCACGCCTTGACGCCCGTCCCGGCGCTAACCTAGGGTGATTGCTGAGCGTTTCGGTCCCACGTCATGCCCGGTCCGGGCTGGCCCGATGCCCGTGTGCCCACGGGGACGTCCGTGGCCGTCATCCGCTCCTTCCCTTCAGGAATCCTCGTGGGATCGCGTGCGCCTGGGCGCATGCACGGCGGTTCATGTCCGGGTCGGGCCTGGGCGGAAAGCGGTTGGCGTGGCGGAGATGCGCAACATGGACAGCGACACTTGGGATGCCGGCCACATGGGCTGCGGCGAGCTGGTGATGCTGCTGCGCGTCCGGCTGAAAGCCATGCCCGGCGCCATGCTGCGCGTCATCGCCCATGACAGCGGCGCGCCGGAGGATCTGCCGGCCTGGTGCCGCATGACCCGCAACACGCTGGTCCGCCACGACCCCGCCACCCACAGCTTCTGGATCCGCTCCCGGCCCGATTGGCCGTGAGTCCCCTCACCGGAGAGTAACCATGCCTGGAAAATTCGTCGTCTCGCTGAGCTGCGCCAAGAACGACACCGACAAGGCCACCGTCGCCTTCGTCATCGCCAACGCCGCCGTGGCATCCGACAAGGAAACGGTGGTGTTCCTGTCCATCGAGGGCACCCGCCTGTCGCAGGCGGGCTATGCCGACGACATCCATGAGGAGGGCTTCGCCCCCCTGAGGGACCTGATCGCTAACTTCGCCGCCGCCGGCGGCACCATCTATGTCTGCTCCCCCTGCTTCAAGAAGCGCGGCCTGGACGAGGGCAAGCTGATCCCAGGCGCCAAGATCGTGGGCGGCGCCAAGCTGGTGGAGTTCATGAGCGACGGCGCACCCAGCGTCAGCTACTGATCCCAGGGACGAGGATACGCACATGGATCGCAGGACGTTCATCGCCAGGGGCATCGTCACGGGCGCCGGCTTGGCCACGGCTGTCATGGGCACGCCGGCCCTGGCGCAGGCCCGCAAGACCTTGCGCTTCGGCATCGGGCCGCTGCTGCCCTCGCCGGAGGATACCAAGAAGGCCTACATGCCGCTGTTCGCCCACCTGGCCAAGGAACTGGGCGTGGATTTCGAGCTGGTGGCCACCACCGACTGGGCTGGCATGGCCGTGGCCATGGGCTCAGGCCAGCTGGACCTGGCCTGGATGGGCCCCTGGGGCTACATCATCGCCAACAACGCCACCGGCTGCCAGGCCGTGGCCACGGTCAAGTATGACGAGAAGCCCACCTACCTGGGCGTCATCATCGCCCGGCCGGACGTCAAGGTCGCCAAGTTCCCGGACGACACCAAAGGCATGACCATCTCCTTCGCCGACGTGGGCTCCACCTCCGGCTGGCTGATCCCCAGCTACTACGCCAAGGAGGTCTGGAAGATCGACCCCAGGACCTTCTGGACCTACACGGAAGGCGCCACCCACGCCGCCAACGAGATTTCGGTCAGTGCGGGCCAGGTCGACCTGGCGACCGATTTCGACCGCAACCGCAACGCCATGATCGCCAGCGGCAAGGTGAAGGAGGACGCGAACAAGATCGTCTGGACCTCCGACCCCCTGCCCAACGACGCCATCGTGCTGCCGGCCAACGCCCCGGCCGGCATGGGCGACCAGGTGCGCAAGATCCTGACCGCCATCACGGTGGATCAGGCCAAGGCCCTGCTGCCCAACCGCTACACCGGCTTCGTGGCCGCCACCCACGCCTCTTACGACATGATCGAGAAGGCGGGGTTGGCGCTGGGCAAGATCAAGGCCAAGGCCTGAGGACGGAACGGCGACGGATGGCCAGTGCTGCGGAACAGGCGTTGCGGCGGATGGAGGCGGCGGGCCGAGGCATCACGGGGCCCCGCCTGCGGCTGTGGCTGATCTGCGCCGCCCTGCTGGCCTTCTACGCCGCCTCCTGGCGGCTGGCGGGGATAGACCCGCACAAGCTGGCGGTGGGCCTGCCCAAGCTGGGCCGCTGGCTGGCCACGGCCTGGCCGCCCGACCTGCATGAGCTGCCCTTGTTCGCGCTGCGCACGGCCGAAACCGTGGCCATGGCGGCCATCGGCACCACGCTGGCCGTCCTGCTGGCCCTGCCCATGGCCATCCTGGCCAGCCGCCCCCTGACGCCCTGGCCACGGCTGTACCATCCGGCGCGCTGGTTCCTGAACGCGTTGCGCGGCATCGACAGCTTCGTCTTCGCCCTGCTGTTCGTGGCGGCGGTGGGCCTGGGGCCCTTCGCCGGCGTGCTGGGTATCGCCCTGCACACCTGGGGCAGCGCCGCCAAGCAGTTCGCCGACCATCTGGAAAACGCCAATCTGGGCCCGCTGGAGGCCGTGCGCACCACCGGCGCCGGCCGGTTGGCGGCCATCCGCTACGCCCTGGTGCCCGACGTGGCGCCCGTCATGCTGTCCACCGCCCTGTTCTGGTGGGAGTTCAATGTCCGCGCCTCCACCGTCCTGGGCGTGGTGGGCGCCGGCGGCATCGGCCAGGAATTGAAGAACAGCATGGATCTGCTGGATTTCCCCCGCCTGGTCACCATCATCGCCGTCATATTGGTGGTGGTGACGGCCTTGGACCAGTTTTCCGGCTGGCTGCGCCGGAGGCTGGCGTGATGCACGCGCCGCTTCCCCCTGTCCGTGCCATTCCCGTGGAACCGCTGATGCGCGCGGAGCGCCTGGCCAAGGCCTTCGGCGGCCATGCCGCCCTGGCGGATGTCAGCTTCAGCGTGCGCGCGGGCGAGGTGGTGGCCGTGCTGGGCCCCAGCGGCGCCGGCAAGACCACCCTGTTCCGCTGCCTGGCCGGCCTGGCCCCACCCGATGCGGGGTCCGTGCGGGTGTGGGGGCAGGACATCGCGCGGACCGCCGGCCGCGACCGTCGGCGCCTGGCGCGCGACGTGGCCGTGGTGTTCCAGCAGTTCAACCTGGTGGGCCGGCTGACGGCCCTGGACAATGTGCTGGCCGGCCGACTGGGCCACGTGCCGGCCTGGCGCGGCTGGTCACGCCGCTTCGGCCGCGCCGACCGCCTACTGGCCCTGGAATGCCTGGACCGCGTCGGCCTGCTGGCCAAGGCGGAGCAGCGGGCCGACACCCTGTCCGGCGGCCAGCAGCAGCGCGTGGCCATCGCCCGGGCGCTGGCCCAGCGTCCCCGCCTGATCGTCGCCGATGAGCCGGTGGCCAGCCTGGACCCCGCCACGGCCGCCGGGGTGCTGGACCTGTTGCGCGACATCGCGCGCGGCCCCCAAGGCGACGATGGCGCCGTGGGCGTGGTATGCAGCCTGCATCAGGTGGACCTGGCCCGCGCCGCCGCCGACCGCATCATCGGCCTGGCCGGCGGCCGGGTGGTGGCGGACCTGCCGACCAGTCTTTTCGACGCCGCCGCCGCCGCGCGCCTTTACGGCAATTCCTGATCGGACAGCTTCCCCATGGACCCCATCGCCCACCACGCCCACAGCCCGGACGTCTCCTTCGACGGGGGGGAGCTTGACTGCGGCAACGGCCTGCTGCTGCTGATCCGCAAGCATATCGACCCGCTGCCGCGCGGCGGTCTGCTGGAGATCCTGTCGTCCGAGGTGTCGGTGGACGAGGATTTGCCGGCCTGGTGCCGCATGACCCGCAACGAACTGGTGTCCTGGACCAAGACCGGCCGCCAGCGCAGTTTCCTGGTGTGCAAGGGCGCCCTGGCGGAACGGACGGTGGCACCCCTCATGCCGGCGGCCCCCATGGCCATGGCGCCCGCCGTCCCCGCCCGGCGGCGCGAACCGGTGGCGGCCCCGCCCCTGCCGGAGCTGGCGGTCATGGGCATCGGGTCCTGGCCGCGGCCGCGTTGGATGGCCGACACCATGCACGCCTATGTGGAGGGCCGCCTGCCGGAGCAGGCTTTCCATGAGACCGCCGACGACGCCGTGCGTCTGGCCATCGCCGCCCAGGAAAAGGCGGGCGTGGACGTGGTGACGGATGGGGAGCAGCGGCGCGACAGCTATGCCAGCTTCGTCGCCACCCGGCTGGACAACTGCCAGCTCATCCCCCTGACCGACCTGCTGCCCCTGGTGGATGATCCCGAGGCATTCGAGGCGGAGCTGCGGGCCCTGGACATTCCAGCGGGTGAGGTGCGCCATCCGGCGGTGTTCGGGCCGCTGGTCCGTTCCCGTCCCTTGGTGGCGCACGAGGTGGACTTCGCCCGCACGGTCACGGCCAAGCCGGTGAAGGTGGCCCTGCCCGGCCCCTATCTCCTGACCCGCACCATGTGGATGGAGTGCATTTCCGATCAGGCCTACGCCAGCCGCGAGGCCCTGGCCCAGGACATCGTGCGGGTGCTGCGGGAAGAACTGGCGGAGGTACTGGACGCCGGGGCCACGCTGGTCCAGTTCGATGAGCCGGTGCTGTCGGAAGTGGTGTTCGCCGGTGCCAAGAACAAACGCAGCTTCATGTGCGGCGCGCTCTCGGAATCGCTGGGGCCCGACCATGAGCTGGGTTTCGCCCGCGATCTGCTGAACGCCGTCCTGGCCGGCTTCCCCCGCGAGCGTACCGCCCTGCACGTCTGCCGGGGCAACTGGACGCCGGATGAGAGCGTGGCCCTGTCCGGCAGCTACGCGCCCCTGGTCGCCACCCTGGCCCAGGTGAGGGTCGGCGCCTATCTGCTGGAGATGTGCACGCCGCGCGCCGGGGAAATGGAAATCCTGCGGGCCCTGCCGCAGGACGCCCGCGTCGGGGTCGGCGTGGTCAATCAGAAGCATGCGGCGGTGGAGGATGCGGACGCGGTGGCGGCCCGCATCGGGCACGCCATCGACCTGTTCGGGCGGGGGCGGGTGTTGCTGCACCCCGATTGCGGCTTCGCCACCTTCGCCGACAACCCCATCTGCGCCGGCGGCACGGCCCAGGACAAGCTGGCCGCCATCGCGCGCGGGGCGGCGCGCTTCCGCTGACGGCCCGTAACTGCGAACCTGGAACCGGACCGTTCAAGCGCCTACATTGATCCGGATCGCGTGATATCCGGTGGTTCCCATGGATAAGTTGCAGGCGATGCAGGTCTTTACCCGCATCGTGGAAGTGAACAGTTTCTCCAAGGCGGCGGACACGCTGGGCCTGCCCCGTGCGTCCGTCACCACCATCATCCAGAACCTGGAAGGCTTCCTGGGCGTGCGCCTGCTGCAGCGGACGACGCGGCGCCTGAGCCTGACCCCCGATGGCGCCGCCTATTACGAGCGCGCCGTCCGCATCCTGTCCGACATCGACGAGGCGGAGTCCTCCTTCGCCAACATGAAGAAGAACCCGCGCGGCAAGCTGCGCGTGGACATGCCGGGCGCCATCGGCCGGCTGCTGGTCATTCCCCGCGTCCATGAATTCCGCCGACAATATCCCGACATCGACCTGATGATCGGCATGGGCGATCGGCCGGTGGATCTGGTGCAGGACGGCGTGGACTGCGTGGTGCGCGTTGGCCATCTCCAGGACAGCAGCCTGATCGCGCGGCGCGTGGGCGTGTTCCAAGGCGTGACCTGCGCCAGCCCTGCCTACATCGCCGCCTACGGTGTGCCCGAAACGCTGGAGGATCTGGAGCGGCACCAGGCCGTGAACTATTTCCACAGCCGCACCGGCAAGATCGTCGACCTGTCCTTCATCGTGGAGGGCGAGGTGCAGGAGGTGAAAGCCGCCGGCCCCGTCGCCGTGAACGACGCCGACGCCTATCTCACCTGCGGGCTGGAAGGGCTGGGCATCATCCAGCCGCCCTATTTCATGGCCAAGCCCTACCTGCTGTCCGGCCAGCTGAAGGAACTGCTGCCCCGGTGGAAGCCGGAGCCCATGCCCATCTCCGCCGTCTATCCCCACAACCGCCACCTGTCGCCCAAGGTGCGGGTGTTCGTGGACTGGGTGGCCGACCTCTTCGACAGCTGCCCGCTGTTCAACGGCCAGGCCACCCTCTGCCCCGAAAAGCCCCCGGCCCCCGCCCCAGCCGATGTGGAGGAAGAGGAGAAGTGCCTGATCTGCGCGTGAGGATGCGCGCCCGGGCAATTCGCATTGTTTTCAGGGAGGGACACGTCCATATCTGACCAACTATCTGGTCAGGAAGAACGAACATGACCACGATCAACCTTGCTGATGCCAAGGCGCACTTGAGCGACCTGATCAGCCAGGCCGAAGCGGGGGAAACCGTGATCATCACCCGCCGGGGCAAGCCCGTCGCCCGCCTAGTCCCAATGACCGCCTCCCGGCAACCGATCGCGCTAGCCCCGATGCAAGCGCTAACCGGAAGCATGGCGCCGCAAGCACAGCCCGCTGAAGCCTTCGTGCGCGCCATGCGGAACGACGACCGGTATTGATGCTCTACCTCGACACGTCGCTGCTGGTCGCCGCCCTGACGATGAGTCCGCTTCGCATCGTATCCAGACATTGCTGAGCCGGCAGGACGCCAATGCCCTGCTCATCAGCGATTGGGTGATAACGGGGTTTTCCTCGGCCTTGTCCATCAAGGTGCGGACAAGTCGAATCAGCGCTGAGCAACGGGCACAAGCCTTGAGAATATTTTGGGGGCGGATAGAATACACTTTCATCCGGCCACCGATTTCTTCAGGTCATTTCCAAGCCGCTGCCCGTTTTTGCGACCATCATAATTTGGGTTTGCGGGCCGCTGATGCCCTTCAGCTGGCAATCACTGCCGATGAAGGCGCCACTCTTTGCACTTTGGATCACAAGCTCGCCGAGGCGGGGCTGGCCCTGGGCATCGCGACAATGATACCGTAAAGTCATTGCTCAGCTGCGGCGCGGGCGGGGCCCCCAATGCCCCGATTATGCGGTTTTTTCTAAACAGACTATTCGCATTATCGCGTATTCCGCCTAGAGCGGCGTTCGCTATGATGGAACCGTTGCTGCAGTGCCGGTCACGGACCGGTCGGTGGCCCGGATCCGGGGGATAATCCTAGGGTCCGCCCTTCGTGAAACCGCCCCGTTCGGGGCCCCAACCTAGTCTCGCGGCCTGATCGTCCTTTTCCAATGGAGAGGGGCGCGGACGCGTTGTCCCTGGCGTGACCCGTGGTCTTGGCAGTCTCCGGTCCCGCCGCCCCATGCCTGATGCCGGCATCCTTGCCGGAACCCGCGGCCGATACCGCCGCCCGCATCCGCGCCGATTTGACGGCGGGAAACGGGACGCGACCGCCGCAGTTCCCGGCGTATGCCTGGCGTCACCCGCTCGTAAGGAGTTCGTCCGATGGCCGCACCGACCTTTGATGTCCAGAACAGCTTGACGATTCCCACGTCGCTGGTGGGGGAGGCACCTGCCTCCAGCCATCTTCTGACCTCGGACGCCCGCATGACCCTGGCCGTCCTGGCGGCCATGGGCACCGGCCTGTCGCTGTTCGCCGGCCTGGCGCTCTGCGACCTGTTGCCCTTTATCGGCGTCATGCTCCGGGGTTTCTAAGCACCGCCCCTCCCGAAAATTCGCCCCATGCGTACCGCGGCGCACCGGCCGCGGTACGCGTTGCCGTCTCCCGTCGGCGCGATTGTTCTGACAATCCGAATTGTGTAGCAGCGAAACACTGATTTATTCGCCGCAACACCCCTCATACAGTCCACCCTGTCATAAACCAGGAGGGACGCACCCGCGTCCGTGTGAAATGTCCAGGCCATCGCGCCATAATCCCTGTGAAACCACCGCCAGCGGCCCGGATGAGGTGACCGTGTGCGAGACGCGCATCCCGGGCTATGCCCAGGACGTGACCTTGCGCCTGTACCGTCCGGCCGTGGCGCGCAAGACCCTGCGGCCCTCGCTGCCGGTCGTGCTGGTGTTCCACGGCGGCGGCTTCACCAAGGGCGGGCTGGACGATGCCGATCCGGCGGCGCGTTTCATCGCCACGCATACGCCGGCCTTCGTCATCTCCGTGGGCTATTCCCTGGCCCCGGCCCACCCCTTCCCCGCCGCCCCCGGCGACGCCTACCGTGCCGCCTTGTGGGCCACCGAACACGCCAAGGACTTCGGCGGCGCCGCCAACCGCCTGGGCGTGGCCGGGTACGATGCCGGCGGGCATATCGTCGCCTCGCTGACCTTCATCGCCCGAGACCAGGGTGACGTGCCGCTGAAGGCGCAGGTGCTGATTGGCCCCATGCTGGACCCCAGCCTGACCCGGGTGGGGGACGAGACGCTGCTGAGTTCGGACATCACCATCGCCGACTGCGCCAAGTGCTACCGCGCCTACCTGCCGGAAGCGGCGCAGCGCCTGCATCCCTATGCGGCGCCGCTGGAGTCCCGGCGCCTGGCCGGCCTGCCCCCGGCGCTGATCGTCACGGCCCAGAACGACGTGCTGCACGTCGAGGCCGAGAAGTACGCGGGTCAACTGATCGGGGCCGGCGTGCCCACCGAGGTGACCCGTTTCCCCCGCGTTTCCCATGCCGACCTGGCCGCCAATCCCGCGGCCCTGGCGGCCATCGCCAACTTCCTCGGGCGTCGCCTGTAACGCCCCGCCAACGCCGTCTCAAGGAGTATCATTCATGTCCAACACGCGCACGAAGCTGGTGCTGGCGCTGGCCGCCGGCGTCGCCCTGGTCGCCATCGGCGGCTTTTTCCTGCACGGCCCCTCCGGCGCCCAGGCCGCCTCCACCCCCGCCGCCCCGCCGGCGGCCGAGGTGGACGTGGCCCCGGTGCTGGCCCGCACCGTCGTCGACTGGCAGAGCTATTCCGGCCGGTTGGAGGCCGTGGAGCATGTGGACATCCGTCCGCAGATCTCCGGCCCCATCGTCGCCGTGAACTTCAAGAACGGCGCCCTGGTGAAGAAGGGCGATCTGCTGTTCACAATCGACCCCCGCCCCTTCCAGGCGGAGGTCGACCGGGCCGAGGCGGCGCTGGCGTCGGCGCAGTCGCGCCTGCGCTTCGCCACCACGGACCTGGAGCGCGCCCGCAAGCTGATCACCAGCAACGCCATCCCCCAGCGGGACCTGGACGATCGCGAGAACACCGCCCGCACCGCCGCCGCCGACGTGAAGGCGGCCGAGGCGGCGCTGGAGGTGGCGCGCCTGAACCTCAGCTACACCCGCGTCGTGGCACCGGTGGACGGCCGCGTTTCCCGGGCGGAGATCACGGTGGGCAACATCGTGGCCGCCGGTGCCGCCAGCGTGCCCCTGACCACGCTGGTCTCCGTCTCGCCCATCTACGCCTCCTTCGACGTGGATGAGCAGACCTACCTGCGCTACATCGCCAGCGTGAAGGACGGCACCGCGCCGGTGCAGCTGGGCCTCGCCACCGAGGACGGTTATTCCCGGACCGGTTCGGTGGAGCATGTGGACAACCACCTGGACACCGTGTCCGGCACCATCCGCGTGCGCGCCAAGTTCGACAACGCGGACGGCCTGCTGGTTCCCGGCCTGTATGCCCGCATCAAGGTGGGCGGCAGCAGCCCGCATGAGGCCCTGCTGGTGGACGACCGCGCCATCGGCACCGACCAGGACAAGAAGTACGTCCTGGTGGTCGGCGACGACAACAAGGTCGCCTACCGCGAGGTCGCCCTGGGCGGCATGCAGGACGGCCTGCGCGTCATCACCAAGGGCCTGAAGGCCGGGGAGCGCATCGTCGTCAACGGCGTGCAGTTCGCCCGCCCCGGCGACGCGGTGAAGCCCAAGAACGTCGCCATGGCGGGCGAGAACCCCGCCACCCAGACCCGGCAGACCGCCGCCGGTTCCGCCCTGTGAGGCGCAACCCCCGAGGTGCCTGGATGAACGCCCGTTCCCTTAGAGAACAGCCATGAACATCTCCCGCTTCTTCATCGATAGGCCGATTTTCGCCGGCGTGCTGTCGGTGGCCATTTTCGTGGCCGGCCTGATATCCGTGTTCCAACTGCCCATCTCGGAATACCCCGAGGTGGTGCCCGCCACCGTGGTGGTGCACGCCCAATACCCGGGCGCCAACCCCAAGGTCATCGCCGAAGCCGTCGCGGCGCCGCTGGAAGAGCAGATCAACGGCGTCGAGAACATGCTGTACATGCAGTCGCAGGCCAACAGCGACGGCAACCTGGCGGTGACGGTCACCTTCAAGCTGGGCACCAACCCCGACCTGGCCCAGCAGATGGTGCAGAACCGCGTCTCGCAGGCGCTGCCGCGCCTGCCGGAGGATGTGCAGCGCCTGGGCGTCACGACGATCAAGAGCTCCCCCACCCTGACCATGGTGGTGCACCTGATCTCGCCCAACGACCGCTATGACATGACCTATCTGCGCAACTATGCCGTCCTGAACGTGAAGGACCGGCTGGAGCGCATCCAGGGCGTGGGCCAGGTGCAGGTCTGGGGTTCGGGCGATTATTCCATGCGCGTCTGGCTGGATCCGCAGAAGGTGGCCCAGCGCAACCTGACCGCCGAGGACGTGGTGGCGGCCATCCGTGACCAGAACGTCCAGGTGGCGGCGGGCGTGATCGGCTCGTCCCCGTCGGTGAAGGGCGTACCCCTGCAGCTGTCGGTGAACGCCCGCGGCCGTCTGAAGACGGAAGCGGAGTTCGGCGACATCATCCTGCAGACCACGGCCGACGGCGGCGTGACCTACCTGCGCGACGTGGCCCGCATCGAGCTGGCCGCCTCGGAATACGGCCTGCGGGCGCTGCTGGACAACAAGCCGGCCGTGGCCATGGCCATCAACCAGTCGCCCGGCGCCAACTCGCTGGCCATTTCCGACGAGGTCCGCAAGACCATGGCGGAACTGGCCACCGACATGCCCCCCGGCGTGGAATACCGCATCGTCTATGACCCGACGCAGTTCGTCCGCGCCAGCATCAACGCGGTGATCCACACCCTGCTGGAAGCCATCACCCTGGTGGTGATCGTGGTCATCGTCTTCCTGCAGACCTGGCGGGCGTCCATCATCCCGCTGCTGGCCGTGCCCGTCTCCATCGTCGGCACCTTCGCCCTGCTGCTGGCCTTCGGGTATTCCATCAACGCGCTATCGCTGTTCGGCATGGTGCTGGCCATCGGCATCGTGGTCGACGACGCCATCGTCGTGGTGGAAAACGTCGAGCGCAACATCGAGGCGGGGCTGTCGCCCAAGGAAGCGACCTACCAGGCCATGCGCGAGGTCAGCGGCCCCATCATCGCCATCGCCCTGACCCTGGTGGCCGTGTTCGTGCCGCTGGCGGCCATGAGCGGCCTGACCGGCCAGTTCTACAAGCAGTTCGCGATGACCATCGCGATCTCCACCGTCATCTCCGCCTTCAACTCGCTGACCATGTCCCCCGCCCTGGCGGCCCTGCTGCTGAAGGGTCACCATGACGGCCAGGATTGGCTGACGCGCGGCATGAACACCGTGCTGGGCCCCTTCTTCCGGGGCTTCAACAAGGTCTTCCACCGCGGGTCCCAGGCCTATGGCAACAGCGTGGGCGGCGTCATCCGGCACAAGGGCATCATGGTCGGCATTTATGTCGCCCTGCTGGGTGCCACCGTCTTCCTGGGCAACACCGTGCCCGGCGGCTTCGTGCCCGCCCAGGACAAGGAATACCTGGTGACCTTCGCCCAGCTGCCCAACGGCGCCTCGCTGGACCGCACGGAGGAGGTCATCCGCAAGATGTCGGAGATCGCGATGAAGCAGCCGGGCGTGACCCATGCGGTCTCATTCCCCGGCCTGTCGGTCAACGGCTTCACCAACAGCTCCAGCGCCGGCATCGTCTTCGTCCCGCTGGAACATTACGACGATCGTCCCGGCCACATCTCGGCCGCCGAGATCGCCGCCAACCTGCGCAAGGAATACGCGGGCATCAAGGACGCCTACATCGCCGTCTTCCCGCCCCCGCCCGTCATGGGCCTGGGCACCCTGGGCGGTTTCAAGCTGCAGCTTGAGGATACCGGCGCCCTGGGGTACGAGGCCATGGCCAAGGCCTCCAACGACTTCATTGCCAAGGCCATGAAGACGCCGGAGCTGGGGCCGACGTTCTCCAGCTACCAGATCAACGTTCCGCAGCTGAACGTGGACCTGGACCGGGTGAAGGCCAAGCAGTTGGGCGTGTCGGTCAACGACGTCTTCGACACTATGCAGATTTACCTGGGCTCGCTGTACGTCAACGACTTCAATAGCTTCGGGCGCGTCTACCAGGTGCGGGTGCAGGCGGACGCCCCGTTCCGCGCCCATGCCGACGACATCGGCCTGCTGAAGACCCGCAACGCCCAGGGCATGATGGTGCCGCTGTCGTCGCTGGTCAGCGTCAGCCCGACCTATGGTCCGGAAATGGTGGTGCGCTACAACGGCTACACCGCCGCCGACATCAACAGCGGCCCGGCCCCCGGCTATTCCACCAACCAGGCCCAGGCCGCCGCGGAGCGGATCGCGCATGAGGTCCTGCCCCGGGGGATCAAGCTGGAATGGACGGACCTGACCTACCAGCAGATCCTGGCCGGCAACTCCGCCCTGTGGGTGTTCCCCATCAGCGTGCTGCTGGTCTTCCTGGTGCTGGCCGCCCAGTACGAGAGCCTGACCCTGCCGCTGGCCATCCTGCTGATCGTGCCCATGAGCCTGATGTCGGCCCTGGCCGGCCTGTGGCTGACGGGCAGTGACAACAACATCTTCACCCAGATCGGCTTCATGGTGCTGGTGGGCTTGTCGGCCAAGAACGCCATCTTGATCGTGGAGTTCGCCCGTGAACTGGAAATCCACGGCAAAACCCCCGTCCAGGCCGCGATCGAGGCCAGCCGCCTGCGTCTGCGTCCCATCCTGATGACCTCCATCGCCTTCATCATGGGCGTCGTGCCCCTGGTGATGTCGACGGGGCCGGGTGCCGAAATGCGCCATGCCATGGGTGTCGCCGTGTTCTTCGGCATGCTGGGCGTGACCTTCTTCGGCCTGGGCCTGACGCCGGTGTTCTACGTCCTCCTGCGCAAGCTGGCGGGCGGCAAGCTGATCACGCATGAGAAGCTGGATCAGCCGGCCATCGGCAGCCACGCGGCGCAGCACGCCGCCGAGTGATCGCACCCGCCGCCTTCCTCTCCCCCCTACAGGCGGCGGTTACGATGCGGCCCAGGTCCTTCACCGGACCTGGGCCGTTTTTTTAGAGCGCCCTTATGGCGCTGGCCAGTCCTGGGCGCTGTGCCAAACCCGCAGGATTGTCACTTTCGTCCGGTCGTTCACTTCATAGACGATGATGTACGGCCGAATGGTCACCAGTTCGCGGGTACCGAGCACGCGCCCAGGCCGCCCGCGATTTGGGAAAATCGCCAGGCTATCCCCCGCAAGCAGCAATTCACGGCCGACACGCTGGGCGGCGATTGGATTTTCCGCATGGATATGAGCGATAATCTTGGCGAGGTCCGTAAAAGCGACGGGCCGCCACGTGACCTGCTCCGCCATCCAGGTTACCGGGGCGTGGGGTGAGGCGCGTCAAAATTGCCGGCTGCGATCTCCAGCAGCCAGGCCCGCACCTCAGAGTGCGGAATAGCACGATAATCCGCCCGAGCCTCCGCCACAGCAGCGGTCAAAGCCGCCAACTCGGCAGCTTCTTCATCGCTCAACGGCGTTATGGGTTCCGGCTTGCTCATCCCTAGAAGATGGCACCGAGCTGGATGGATGTCGAGTGCCCGCCACTTCGCTCCCTGACCACCCGGTCACCGAATTATTACCGCCTTGCCCCTGGCCGGCGCGGGACGCGCCTTTTATCGTCTTGGCAATTTCTCCCGAGAGCCCGATCGGAAAGCGAACCATGATGCACGCGGCTGTCCAATCCTCCATCACCCCCAACTCCACCCCCACCGGCGCCGTGGCCGATGCCGCCGCCGTGCGCGGCCAGCTTAAGGCCTGGCTGGTGGAGCAAGCCTACCCCCTGTGGTGGGAGGTGGGGGCGGATCGGGTGAACGGCGGCTTCCATGAGAAGCTGAGGCTGGACGGCAAGCCCACCAACGACGCCCGCCGCGCCCGGGTGCAGGCCCGCCAGGTCTATTCCTATTCCGTCGCCGCCAAATCCGGCTGGAACGGCCCGGTGCGCGAGGCGGCGGAGCACGGCCTGACCTTCTTCCTGAACCATTACCGCCGGCCCGACGGCCTGTTCCGCACCAAGGTGGCGCCGGACGGCACCGCCCTGGACGACACCGTGGTGCTGTACGACCAGGCCTTCGCCCTGTTCGCGCTGGCCGCCGCGCAGAGCGCCACGCCGGAGAACCGCAGGGCGGAGGAGATGGCCGTGGCCTTGCGCCAGCGGCTGCTGGACACCCTGCACCACGCCCAGGGCGGGTTCGAGGAGAGCCACCCCCGCACCCTGCCCCTGCTGTCCAACCCGCACATGCACATGCTGGAGGCGTCGCTGGCCTGGATGGAACAGGGCGGCGACAGCGGCTGGCGCGACCTGGCGGAAGAGATCGTGGGCCTGGCGCTCACCCGTTTCATCGACGACGACATGGGCGGGCTGAAGGAGTTCTTCGACGGCGACTGGCGGCCCCAGGCCGGCACGCCCGGCCGCATCGTCGAGCCGGGACACCAGTTCGAATGGTCGTGGCTGATGCTGCGCTGGTCGGCCCTGACCGGCAACAAGGCGGCCGCCGACGCCGCCTGGCGCATGATCGCCGTGGGCGAGGGGCCGGGCGTGGACCCGGCGCGCGGCGTGGCCATGAACGCCCTGCTGGACGACCTGACCCCCCACGACCCCGTCGCCCGCCTGTGGCCGCAGACGGAACGCATCAAGTGCGCCGTGCTGGCCGCCCTGGCCACCCGCGACGACGCCGACCGCAGCGACACCTACTGGACCATGGCCGCCAACGGCGGGCGCGGCCTGATGAAATACTTCGACACGCCGGTGAAAGGCCTGTGGCGCGACCGCCTGAACCCGGACGGCACCTTCGTCGAAGAGGCCGCCCCCGCCAGCAGCTTCTACCACATCGTCTGCGCCATCCAGGAACTGGACCAGGCGTTGGCCGCCATTGGACACCCAGGCTGAAGCCCTTGTTCTGACGTCAGAACGGCCGTATCCCGCATCCCAGCCTCGCAGGGAAGCTGCGTGAAAGGAACCGCCCCTGAAAAGGACCCGTCAGGGCAGCCAGCCGGGGATGGCCTTCATCTCTGGCCGCCGGGCCAAGGTGGCCCAAGCAGCGGCCCAGCAGCAGCCGTGGTCTTGGCCGGGCACGGTAATGATGGTAGCGGACGCGGGTGTGGGCTGATGCGCAACGAAGGACTGGGCGATGGCGATGCCCACCACCTTGTCGTCGGCACCGACGAAATGAACCTGGGGCCGGCCCGCCAGCTTGGCGGCGTCGGTGATGGGATCGACCGACTGCGACAGCGGCGTCAGGTCCAACGTCTTGGTCCACAGGCCGAAGTCCAGGTTGCCGGACACGGTGACCAGGCCAGCCACGTCGGCGCGCCGTTCCGCCAGCACCGCCGCCAGACCGCCGCCGCCGGAATATCCCACCAGCACCAGACTCTGGGCATGGGCGTCGGCCTTCAGCCGGTCCAGCGCCAGGCTGGCGCTGTCCACCACCTCGGGCGCCAGGCGGGCCTTGGTCCAGTAGCCCACCTGGCAGGTACGCGGGCGGGTTTCCATGACGTATTGGCAGGGCCGGGCAAGATAGGCGACGGGCCCGGTGCCGGGATGGCCCATGGCCAGACGCAGCGCCAGGGGATCGGTGGGCGTGGGATCCTGCGACGGCTCGCGCGCCGACAGATAGGCCAAGCCATCGCCTTCGATGTAAACGGTCAGCAGATCCTCGCCCCGGCCAGGCCCAGGGGAGTAGGGTTTGACCGCCGTCGCCAGGTCGAAGCTGCCTGCCGAAATATAGTCCCAGCGCCACCCGCCACCCTGGGCCAGGGTGGGTCCCCGCTCCTGCCGGCCATGGATACCGGAGCAGGCGGCCAAGCAGCCCGCCAGCACCAAAGCCATCAGGGCGCGGGCCCGCATACCCGTCAGCCCTTCTTGGCCTTGAACTCCGCCAGCGCCTTGGCCACGCGGTCGACCACCGGACCCCATTGTCCCCATTCCGTCTGGCGGAAGAGGCGGACCGACGGATACCAGGGCGTGTCGTCACGGTTCTGCAGCCAGCGCCAATCCGGCAGCAGGGGTATCATGACCCAAGCCGGGCGGCCCAGCGCGCCGGCCAGGTGCACCGGCGAGCTGTCGATGGAGATCAGCAGGTCGACCTCCATCAGGATGGCGGCTGTGTCCTCGAAATCCCGGATTTCGGGGCTGAGGCTGACGACGTGCTTGCCCAGGGCCAGCGGCGGGTTCAGCGCCTGCTCTTCCTTCGGCCCCTTCTGCACGGAAAACAGGGTGACGCCGTCCTGTGCCAGCGGCGCCAGCATCTCCAGCCCCATGGACCGGTTGGCATCGTTGAAATGGGTGGGGCGGCCGGCCCAGAGGAAGGCCACCTTCAGGCCCTTGTAGGATTCCAGCCGCTTGCGCCAATGCTCCCGCCGGTCGGGCAGTGCCGACAGATAGGGCATGGGCTCGCCGGGCAGCTGGCTGAGCTGCAGGCCCATGATCATGGGCAGGCTCATCATTTCGGCGTGCACGTCGAAATAGGGGGGCAGCTCGCCGCGCAGGGTCAGGGCGTCGAAACCCTTCATGCGCCGCGCCAGGCTGGCCGTTTCATGATTGATTTCCAGGATGACGTTGGCCTGGCTCTTCTCCTTCGCCCAGGCGACCATGCGCATGAACTGGAAGGTGTCGCCATAGCCTTGCTCATCATGGATCAGCAGGGTCTTGCCCGGGATGGGACGGCCGTCCCAGCGCGGGCGCTGCACCTTGCGCTCGATGCGCGTGGTGTGCGCCAGGCTGTAGCGGTAGGCGTATTCCCGCCAGCCGCGGTCGAACTCACCCAGCAGCAGCAGGGTTTCCGCCAGGTCGAAGCGGGTGGACAGGTGCCCGGGCAGGGCATCCACCAGCATCTCCTGGATGGGCTTGGCCTCCAGCACCCGACCCTGCACGCGCAGGGCCTGGGCCAGCAGGGCCCACAGCGTCACAGGGCCCGTGCCACTGGCCAGCAGGGGCCGGATCATGGCCTCGACCTCGACACCCCGCCCCGCGATCAGCATGGGGCGGACCTGCTGCTCAAGTTCCTTCATGTCCATGACGGCAGGCCCTGTCAGCTGGCGGCCGGCTTGCGACGACTGCGCGACGGCTTCGCCGCGTCCTCGGCGGGGGCGGCGACAGGCTCAGCCACCGGGGCTTCGGCCTTGGCTTTCTTAGGTGCCGCCTTGGCCTTCGGCGCGGAAGCCTCAGGCGCGGGCGTTTCGATCACCGGCTCAGGCGCCTTTTCGGCCTTGGGCGCCGCCTTCTTCGCGGTGGGCTTCTTGGCCGGCACGGCCGCCGGGACGTCCATTGGAGCGTCCGGGGCGTTGGGGTCGATCCCCAGCGCCGTCAGCAGCGGCGTCAGCTGGGCCGCGAACGGTTTCCAACGGCCCATGCTGCTGCGGAAGATGGGCTGGCGCACCTGGTTCAGGCTGGCGGTGCGGATGGTGCGCTGGGTCTTGTGGAAGTCCAGGACGGCAGAGTCCCAATTCAGGCCGATGGCCTCGATCAGGCGGCGGGATTGGCCTTCCTGGTCATCCACCACGTCCTCGTACCGCACTTCGATGAAGCGGTCGGCAGGCAGCACGGCGCGCCAGTGGTCCATCAGCCGTTCATAGGCGCGGTAGAACTGCCCCAACTCCGCCAGGTCGTAGGTGAACAGCTGCTCACGGGTGAACAGCTTGGTGTAGCAGGACAGGCAGGTGTCCACCGCGTCGCGGCGCACATGGATGATGCGGGCGTCCGGCAGGGCCAGGTTGATCAGGCCGGCGAACAGGAAGTTGGACGGCATCTTGTCCACGACCTTGCGACGGCCGCCCGCCAGGGGACGGATGAAGTCCAGGTAGCGCTGGCCCAGGCCGCCGGTGATCTCCGGCGTCAGATGGCCGGCGATCTGGGGGTACGGGCCCAGCTGGTTCACCAGGTTGTTGAAGGCCGACAGCTCGCCAGCGGCGGCCACCTGGGGATGGCTGGCCAGGATCTGTTCGATCAGGGTGGTGCCGGAACGCGGCATGCCCAGCACGAACACCGCCTGGTCGCTTCCCGCCAGGCTGGACTTGGCCTTCTTGAGGGCATCGGCCGGGAAGGCGGCGGCGATGTCGGCCATCCAGCGGCCTGTGGCAGCGGCATCGTAGGCGAAGGTCGCGCGCTTCTGCCGGTTGCCTTCGTTCAGGTAGCCGAAGGCGCGGTCCGCGTCACCAATGTCCATCCACGCCTTGCCCAGGGCGAAGTTCAGGGCGGTGCGGTCGGTCTGCGATTGCACTGGGTCGGGGCCGTACAGCAACGCTTCCATCTTGGTCACGGCCGGGTCGCCGGCCTGGAAGCGGTGCAGGTCCGACATGTTGAACCATGCGGAGGCGGAGCGCGGGAACTGCGCCACCACCTGTTCGAAGGCGGCCTTGGCCTCGGCCTTGTCGCCGCGTTCCATCAGCAGGACGCCACGGTTGATCAGGGCCTTTTCGGGGGCGAAGCCCAGGGTCTTGGACGCCTTGTCGAAGGCGGCCAGCGCCTCGTCATGCTGGCCCAGGGCCTGCAGCACCTCACCCAGGACGTTCTGCGCTTCGCCATTGTCGGCTTGCTGCGCCACGGCGCGGCGGGCGTCGGCCAACGCCTCCTCCAGCCGTTCCAGGTGGCGCAGGGCCGTGGCGCGCACGGTCAGGGCGCCGGCATGCAGCGGGGCGTAGCTCAGCAGCGCGTCGATCCAGCGCAGCGCGTCCTCATTACGGTTGCGGCCCAGTTCCACCGCCGCCGCGTTGATGTAGGCGTCCGACAGGCGCGGGTTCAGGTCGATGGCCTTGCGCGCCGCGGCCAGGGCCTCGTCCGGGCGGCCCAGGTCGTTCAGCAGGTTGGCCAGGTTGCTCTGCGCCTCGGCATAGGCCGGGGCCAGGTTCAGGGCGTATTCGTAACGCTGGCGGGCCTGGTCCAGCCGGCCCATGCGCTTCAGCGTGTTGCCCAGGTTGTTGTGCGCCTCGGCATAGTTGGGCTGCAGCGCCACCACCCGCTCCAGGCAGGTCAGGCTGTCTTCCAGCTTGCCGGCTTCCTGCAGGATGATGCCCAGGTTGTTCCAGCCGGCCACCAGGGCGTTGTCCATGGTGACGGCGCGGCGGGCGGCCACCTCGGCCTCGGCCAGCAGGCCGCGCTGGCGCAGCATCTCACCCAGGTTGCTGAGGTAGACGGCCGGCACGCGCGGCGCCTGGCAGGCGCGTCGCAGATGGTCGATCGCCAGGTCCAGGTTGCCGTAGGCGTGGGCCATCAGGCCCATCAGGTGCAAGGCGTCCGACTGCCCTGGCCACAGCGCCAGCACATGCTGGCACAACCGTTCGGCCTGGTCGGCCTGGCCGGCGTTCCAATGGGCGTGGGCCTGGCCCAGCGCCTGCTCAACGGTCATGGTGGTCTGCGGTTGAGTGTTCATGGCTTCACAGCGCTTTTCAGGAATGGGTCAGGGCGGGTGGCTTACGGGGTGCGCTTGGGCGGCGCCGGCAGGGCCTTCAGCGCCGCGGCCAGGCCGCTCAGCTGCACCGGGATGTCGACGGCGGCCTTGTCGCCATTGATATAACGCACCGCCAGGACTTTGCCGCCGGTGAAGTGGTCCAACACCTTGCCGTCCTCAAGGTCGGCCGCGGCGACGCACCCGCCCTGCTGGCAGGCGTCGAACGGCAGGGACAAGGGCTTGTCCTGGTCCACCACCAAGGTTATGCCCGGCTGCAGCAGCACGCCCAGGGGCGTCGCCAGGATCAGGCGCGGCTTGCCGTCGGGGCCGAGATAGCCCACGCGGACATGCAGCATCATGACGTTCTGTGGCGTGGCGATGGCGAACTGCTCGACATAGCAAATCTCGGCACCAGCGTCGGTCTTGGCGCAGCTCTTGGACCACAGCGGGCCCGGCGCCTTGGTCACATCGGGGCCTTTGCCGGCGGCCGGGCCGTTGGCGGGGGCGGGAACGGACGTCGCCGGCGGGGGTGTCTTCACCGGCTCCGCCGCCACGGTGGCGGTGGCCGCCCCGGTGTACGCCGTCAACACGCCGGCCGTCATCGCGACCAACGCCGCCCTCGCCACTATGCTCATCTCGGTACTCCGGCCCCTGCAAGTATGCGGTCTAACCGCTTATAGAATGAAATGGCGGCGTCCCGCCACGTCCTAACTATCGCCCGTAGCCTATACGGAAGGACGATAAGGGACTAACCAACAGGGCGATAACAAGGTCAAGCTCTCAAAAGCTTTTTTCGCGTCATTTAGAGGGCGGGTGGCGGTGCCAGGGGTAGACCCGGGCAAATCGCCCGCAGACCTCTGATCAATTCTGATGAAAAATGAATGGCTGTCTGTAAATGGCAAGAGGCTTTTCACACTTTTGCCAAATCTGTGCGGACCTGACGTCGAGGTGATTCGTTCACACCTCGGCTACATGCGCTGAGACGAACCTCCACGCCGTCAAAACGCCCAGGTGGCACGCAGGATGCCGGCGTGCGTCTGATAATCCCGGCGGTATTCCCCGCTGTATTCCAGGCGCAGGCTGACACTATCGCCCTGGCGCAGGGTGGCGCCCACGCCGATGGCGACACCGTCGGCGCTGACCTGGGCCGTGGTGCTGGCGAAAGCCACGCCGGCCAGCACGCCCGTGGTGGCGACGGGACCGTTCAGGTAATCGTGCACCCAGGCCACGCGTAGTTCCGGCACCAGGGCGCCCAGCCCCGTATTGAATTGGGTGGCCATCGTCGCCCCCAGCTCTTGGGTGATGTTGCTGGTCACCAGCGCGTCCACGGCCAGGTCGGCCACGCCCGCGTCGTGTTCCTGGTATCCGTGGTTGGTCAGGCGCACGGCCCGCAGGCTGTATTGCGGCGTCAGGGTGAAGGTCCCCGTCAGCGGTAGGTCATAGCCCACCGTCAGCTTGCCCAGGTACTGCTCCCCCCCATAGTTGGCGTTGGCGCGGGCGCCCAGGAAATCGATCCAGCGGCGCTGGTCGTAATGGTTGTAGCCGAAGCTGACCTGGCCGGCGATGGACAGCCGCTGGTCGGCGATGTCCGGCCGCCAGACGCCGTAGGCCGTCAGCTGATAGCTGCCCGCCCGCGTCAGGCTGTTTGCCGATACCCCCTGACCCACCGCCGCGCTGTTCAGCCAGCTGAAGGCCAGGCCGGCCATCACCTGGTCATCGGCATACCAGTCCGCGCCCAGCACCAGGCCGGCGCTGCTGGCGCGATACCCGGCCGCATCCGCGCTGTTGGCGCGCAGGGCGCCACCCCCCAGGATTTCCCCCCAGATGGCACCCTGCTGACCGTCGGAACCGGCCGAGGCGCCGGTGCCGGCCATCAGATCCGCCACCGTCTGCTGGTGCTGGCTGATGGCCGTGGTGGTGGGCGCCGTCATGGACAGGGTCATCTGCGGCGTCGTCTGGTTGGGCGCAAGCTGCGCCACCGCCAGCCGTTGCGCCATGACCGGCAAGCCTGACAGGGGCGTCAGCACCGCCGCCTGGAAGGCCGCTGCCGCACCGCCGCCGCTGGCGGCGATGGCATCCAGCGCCGCGCCGGCCCCCATGGCCGCCCCACCCTGGGCCAGGCCAACCGCGGCATAGTGGGAGCCGACGGGGGGCGGTGGGCTGGTCGTGCCGCCACCGGTGCCCGTCCCACCCGTATTTCCTGTGCCACCCGTGTTGCCCGTTCCACCGTCCGTTCCCCCGGTATCCGTCCCGCCGCCGGTCGAGCCCCCGGTATTCCCACCCGTGTCCCCACCTGTATTTCCACCCGTGCTGCCACCTGTAGTGCCGCCCGTATTCCCGCCCGTGGTGCCAGTACTGGCGGTGTTCAGGGTCAGCACCAGCTGGGTGTGGCCGCCGCTGGTCATGGTGGAACTGGTCACCGTGTAGCCGGCCGCCGCCAGGGCCAGGGTACCGGTGTTGAGCCCGCCCCCCGCCGACACGATGGTGTAGCTGCCGGCCGTCAGCGCCCCACCTGCCGTAGGCTTCAGCGTCACCGATCCGCCGCCCAGGCTGGCGCTGCCGCTGATCACCAGGCTGCCGTAGCTGCTGGTGGAGGCGACACCGATCACCAGACCGCCGCCCGTCTGGCTGTAGCTGCCCGTGATGTTGATGGCGCTGTTGACCAGCAGGGTGGCGCCACTGTTGACCACGCCATGCGTGCCGACGTCCAGATGGTCGTTCAGCAGCAGCGTGCCGGAAATGAAGCGCACGTCGGCCAAGCGGCTGGTGATGGACCCCAGCCGCCCGCCGGCGCCGGTCAGCGTGCCGGGGGCATCATCCGTGCCCCCGCTGATCACCAGGGGATTGGCTGACTGGTTCACGATGTCACCGGCGATGATGCCGCTGTTGGCCAAGGTGCCCAGGGCGCCACTGGCCGCGATGTACAACGCCGTGGCGCCACCGGCGGTGTTGGCGAGCGTTCCGGAAATGTCGAGCTTGTCCAGACCGCCACCGACATAGTCGTTGCCGGCCACGGCCAGCAGGTCGGTGCCGCCGGTGGCGCCGGTGGCCGACAGGCCGGCAACGCCGCTGGTGACCGTGGCGCCCGCGTAGCTGGACCCCGCCCCGCCGTGGATCAGGGTGACGCTGTCGCCCACCTGGTAGGTTCCGCCGGCGTCCACCCCGGCCGAGACCACGCCGCCCATCACACGCGCCGCGTCGCTGACGCTCAACACGTGGCCAGCGGCGACCAGGGTGCCCGCCGTCTGGCTGTAGGCGCCGGTGATGGCCACGTCGCGCGACAAAGCGATGTTGGCGCCGCCGTTGACCACCGTGTGGCCCGCGGCGTCGATGGCGTCGCCCAGGCTAAGATCGCCGGCGGCGAAGACCAGGTTGCTGAGGCTATTGTGGATGATGCCGCCGGCGAGCGTGCCCACCGTGCCGCCGCTGCCGCCCGTCACCACCAGGTCGTTGGCGCTGGCGTTCACCACGTCCCCCAGGATGGCGCCGGTGTTCGCCAGGGTGCCCAGGCTGCCCGCCGGCGTTATCATCACCGCGGTAGTGGCCGACAGCACACCGCTGTTGGTCAGGGTGCCCAGGGTGCCGCCGATATAGTCGCTGACCAGCGTCAGCACCAGGTCGGTCGCGGCCCCGCTGGTGGTCGTGCCAAGGGTGGCGGTGAAGCCGCTGGCGGCGGCGGTCAGGCCCGTGGCGGTCAGGCTGCCGGCCGCCACGATGGTGTAGCTGTCGCCCGCCAGCAGGTTGGATCCGGCCATCGCCGCCACGGCGACGGTGCCGCCCGTCAGGCTGGCCGCCCCACTGACGACCAATCCACCCATGGAGGCCCCGCCGATGCCCGCCGCCAGGGTGCCGCCCGTCTGAACATAGTTGCCCGTCACGCTGACGATGCTGGCCAGCAGCACCGCCGCCCCGCTGTTGACCAGCGTGTGTCCAGTCACGTCCACCGCGTCATTCAGCAGCAGGCTGCCGGTCGGCAGCACCACGTCGGCGCCGGTGCTGACAATGGCCCCCTGCGCGCCGGCCAGCCCCGTCAGGGTGCCCATGGCGCCACTGGGGCCGCCATTGATGCTGAGCGCGTTGGGCGAGGCGTTGATGATCCGCCCCGCGATCACCCCGCTGTTGCCGACGGCACCAATGCTGCCGCTGGTGTATAACGCGGTCGCGCCGGTGATCAGGCCACTGTTGGTCACGGCGCCGATGGTGCCGGTGTTGTAGAGGCCGCGCGTCACGCCGCTGAGCGTGCCCTGGTTGCTGAGCAGGCCGACGGTGCCGAGGTTGGCGACGGCCGCCACGGTGCCCACCAGGACACCGGTGTTGCCGGCGGTGCCCAAGCTGCCCGTGGCCGCGATGTGGACAGCCGTGGCGGCCGTGATCACGCCGCCGTTCTCCAGCGCGGCCAGGGTGCCGCCGATATAGTCGTTGGTGGCCGTGGCCACGAGGTCCACCTGACCGCCGATGGTCATCGCCACCGCGGCCACCGACAAGCCGGTGACGCCGACGTCCACCGCCACCCCGCCATAGCGCGAGGCCGTTCCACCCGCAACCAAGGTGCCCGTGACCTCTCCCGCCATCCGGTTGGCGGTGGCGGACAGGCTGGCCGTCACCGTGCCACCGCTCAGCAGCGCCGTCTCCGTCACCACCAGGGTGTTGCCGCCCAGCGCCAGAACGCCACCGGTCTGGCTGTAGCCGCCGGTGATGGTCAGTGTACCGCCCAGCGCCACGGTGGCGCCGGTGTTGGCCACCGTATGCCCGGCGGCATCAATGGCGTCGTTCAGCAGCAGGGCGCCACCGGCCAGGACCACGTCGCCGCCGCTGCGCAGCAGTCCCGGGCCGCCCGCCAGGCCGGTCAGCGTGCCGATGGCACCCCCGAGGCCGCCGGCGATGGTCAGGGCATGGGCGGCGGCATTGACGATGGTGCCGGCGATCACCCCGCTGTTGACCACGGTGTCCAGCGTGCCGGCGCCGTAGATCGCGTAGGCCGTCCCCTGCAGGGTGCCGCTGTTGTTCAGAGTGGCCAGGCTGCCGGTCGCCGCGATATGGACGGCCGTGACGGCCGCCAGCGTGCCGGTGTTGGCCAGTGAGCCCTGGGCATCGCCGATGTAATCATTGGCCGCCACCGCCAGCAGATCGGTTCCGCCCGCCCGGCCCGCCAAGGCAAGGCCCGCCACGCCGCTGGCGACGGTGACGCCGGCATAGCTGGATCCGGTGCCGCCCTGGACCAACGTACCCACGGTATCGCCCACCCGATAGGTGGCCGTGGGCGCGGGCGATGTCATGACCGTGCCGCCGCTGATCAAGGCGGCACCGCCGACCACCAGCCGGGCCGCCATGGTGGCCAGGTCCAGCCCGCCTTGCGCCTGGGCATAGGCGCCGGTGACACTGACCATCGTGTCCAGCACCACGGTGGCGCCGGCGTTCACCAGGGTGTGGCCGCCGACATCCACGCCATCGTTCAGCAGCAGGCGCCCGCCGCCCAGCACCACGTTGGCCAGCGTACTGGATACCATGGCTTGGCCGCCGTTGGTGCCGGTGTAGGTGCCCAGGCTGGCACCGCCGGACAAGGTCAGGGGGGCCGACGACAGGTTCACGATGTTGCCGATGATGGTGCCCTGGTTGATCAGGCCGGCCAGGGTGGCGCCGCTGTTCAGGCGCAGGGCGGTGGGCCCGATGATGGTGCCGCTGTTGCTGACCGTCCCCGTGGTGCCTGAAAGATCGAACGCGAACCCCGTGCCGCTGATCAGCCCGCTGTTGGTCACCTGGCCCAGGCTGGCGGCGTTGGCGATGGCCTTGTAGCCGCTGATGGTGCCGCTGTTGTCCAGCACGGCCAGGGTGCCCCGGCCGTTGTAGATCGCCTCCCCCCGGCTGCTGGTCAGGGTGCCGCTGTTGCTGAGCGTGCCCACGGTGCCGGCGTTCACCAGGCCGTCGCTACGCCCGATGATGGTGCCGCTGTTGATGACGCTGTCCAGCGTGCCGGCATTGTCCAGGCCGGTGAGCAGGGCGTAGATGGTGGCGCCATTGTCCACCTGGCCGATCCAGCCCCGGTTGGTCAGGCCGGCCTGGGTGCCGCCGCTGAGGGTGCCGGTGTTGACCAGGGTGGTGATGCTGCCGTCGTTCCACAGGCCCGCCTGACCGGCGATCAGGCCGCTGTTGTTGAACAGGCCGACGCCGCCCAGGGTGTGGACATAGAGGGCGGTGCCGGCGGCGTTGATGATGCCGGCATTGTCCAGGCGGCCGACAGTGCCCTGATTCATCAGGGCGATGACGGGCCCCTCGATGGTGCCAGTGTTGCCCAGGCTGCCCATGGTGCCGAGGTTGACCACGCCGCCGGAAAAGCCGCTGATCACCCCGCCGTTGAGAAAGGTGCCGATGCTGCCCACGTTCAACAGCGCATGCTGTCCGAAACCGATGCCGTCGCCGATCCGCCCCTGGTTCACCAGCGTGCCGATGCTGCCCCCATTGTAAAAAGCGGTGGAATTCGCGCTTAGGCCGCCGCTGGCGGTGATGGTCAGGCTGGCGATGGTGCCTTCGTTGCGCAGCGCCGTGGCGGCGCCCTGGATGGTGCCACTGTCGATCAGCGCGCCGATGCTGCCCTGGTTCAGCACGCCAAAAGTGCCCGTAAGGGTGCCGTCATTGGTAAGGGTGGCGATGGCGCCGGTGTTGGCGATACCCGCCACCGTGCCGCCCGCCACGGTGGCCGTGCCGGCAATCAGCAACGCCCCCAGCGTGCCGGCGTTGGCATAGCCGATGGTGGCCCCGGTGAGCGTGACATCCTGCGCCCGCGCCGTCCCCGCCGCCAGCGCGACGCCCAGCGCCAGCAAGGAGGAACCGCCCTTCAGCAGCCGCGCCGCCGTGCCCGTATTAAGCCCCATATGGCCCTCCCCGCCTTGATCTGGGCGCGCCCTTGAGTGGGCGCCGCCCCTTTCAAGCGTGCCGGGGTTGGCCTTGGCCTGTGACCAAACGGTGACCAGCGGGCGCGAAATGGAGGGTGCTCAACAAACCTGCGTCTTTTCCATCACTTGTCCCTACCTGGGTATTTTGGACAGCGGCGGATGGGCAGGCCGGAAGCCCCGTCAAAACCCCACGGACGCCGCGGCCATCACCTGGGCGAAGGGGCCGCCCAGCGTCAGGTTGTGGTGGTGGATGATGGCCCCCGCGGCCAGGACCGGCGTGTCGATCGTCGTGTGGGCGTCACCGGCCAGCACGGCCTCGAAGCCCAAATCACGGGCGGCGCGGCAGGAGGCGTCGACGCAATATTCCGTCTTCATGCCCGACAGCACCACGCGGCCGATGCCGTGGTCGCGCAGCAGGGCAGCCAGTTCCGTGCCGGCGAACACGCTGGGCCGCGACTTGCGCACCACCAGGTCGCCGGCCTGGGGCGCCAGCTGTTCCACAAGCTGCCAATCGGCGGAACCGGGCGCGGCGCGCGACCCTTCCGGGCCGTCGTGCTGAACCAGGACCACCATGCCGCCGGCCTTGCGGGCGCGGTCGGCCATGTCCTGGATGCGCACCACGACGCCGGCGCCGCCATGGGCCGGCACGGGGCCATGCAGCAAGCCGACCTGCATGTCGAGGACGATGAGGGCGGAGGAGGAACGACGGGAGTGTTGGGGTCTCATGAGGGGTCTCCGTTCGGGTCTTGGAACGGAGGCGCCTTTGGCCATCTCCCCCGTCCCGTTAGGGCGGGGGTTGCGGAACGACCTGGCTTTACGCCGACAAGCCCATCCCGCGCCGCCCGCCGATGGCGGTGGTGGTGATGGTTTTGGTGGTCAGGGCGGCCACAAGGATGGAGGACAGGGCGTTCATGACGGGCACCATGCCGGGTGGGCGTGGACGGCGTCAAGCGTCTTAGTGACGGACGCACCTGCGCCGTGTTTACATTGCCCAAGAGGGGACAGCATGGCCGACTACTACCGTGACACCCGCGCCTTTCTGCGGGCCAGCCTGCATCCTGATGGCTATCGCGACGCCCAGCACGGAGATGGCCTGCGCAAAACCGTCGCCAAGGGCGTGCATGTGACCGCCCTGATGTCGGGGATATGGCATCATCTGAGCTACACGTCCGGCCTGCGCTTCGACGTTCTGAACAAGGCCTTGATCAGTGGTGCCTCGAACGCAGGCTGGCCCGACAGGCATATCGGCATGTTCCGGTTGTGGCTCTGGGGCCTGTTCTGGGAGGACGAACGCCATTTCTATCTGGCGCAGGAAGACATCAGTCCCGGTTCCCCATCCGGCATCATCGCTACCCAGGAAGAAATCAGGGAACATCTTCTGGCCGAAGAAGCCCGGCTGTCGGCACTGGCTGACCTGGAGACCGCCGTCGCCTACGCCTGCGACAAGCGCCTTTTCCGCCACCTTGGACCTTTCATGATCCCAATAGCGGCCAAAATAACCAATAATCGAGTTCTGTGGGACTGGAGCGTGCCGTATTTCTCCGCCGTAGTCGCAGCAGAGAATGAAACGAAGCTGCCCATCAACCGTCGGGATTATAGTGGCTTAATCCGCGCGATCGACGCGCTACCGCTGTAGCCTCCCCTCATCCGAAGCGTGCCACCAACTCCGCCAGTCGTCCGCAGTCGGCGGCCAGGTGGCGATCGTTCAAGTTGTTGACGCCCAGCAGCAGGCCGGCCTGACCGTTACCCTCGGCCACGTACCACGGCGACAGCGGCACCGGCGCCATGCCGAAGGCCAGGGCCTGGTTGGCGATGGCGATATCATTGGTGCCCGGAGGCAGCGACACCACCACCGACAGGCCGGCCGTGGCCCGTACCGGCAGCAGACCATCCAGGGCGCGCAGCAGCGTGGCTCGCCGGGCAGCGTACAGCCGCTTCATGCGCCGCAGGTGGCGCAGGTAGTGCCCCTCCGCCAGGAAGGCGGCGACGGCCCGCTGCACCGGGGCCGCCGGGGCCGGCGACAGGCAGGCGGCCACGTCGCCGAAATGGCCGGCCAGGGCGGCCGGCACCACCAGGAAGCCCAGGCGTAGGGCCGGGCTGATGGTCTTGCTGAAGGTGCCCGCGTGCAGCACCCGGGCGTCACCGCCCGCCGCGTGGTCCACCGCCGCCAGGGCGGGCGCTGCCCGGCCGGCCAGTTGCAGCTCGCTCAGGTAATCATCCTCCAACACCCAGGCGCCGGTATGGCGGGCCCAGTCCAGCAGGGTGATGCGGCGGGCCAGCGACAGCGCCATGCCCAGGGGCGCCTGCTGCCCCGGCGTCACCACCGCCAGCGCGGCATCACGGGCCACCGCCACCCCGGCGGCGACGTCCAGCCCCTGGCCGTCCACCGGCACGGGTACCGGCCGCATGCCGGCCAGCGACAGGGCTGTGCGGGTCAGCGGGAAGCCCGGTTCCTCCATCCACGCCGCCCTGCCTTCCAGCCCCAGGGCGCGGACAGCCAGGTTGAGCGCCCCGGCATAGCCGTTGGTCACCAGCACCTGGCCCGGCGCGCACTGGATGCCGCGGGCGATCGCGAGGTAGGCGGCGACCGCGTGCCGCAGCTCGGGATGGCCGCGCGGGTCGGGATAGCCCACCGGCGCCTGGGCCGCCGTGCGCGCCGCGCGCGCCAGGACGCGGGACCACTGGGTATAGGGGAAGGCGTCCTGGGCCGGGACGCCCATCTGGAAGGCCAGCGGCGTGCCCTCGAAGTCATGGAAGAAGGCCGCCATGGGCAAGGTCTCCGCCGGCGGCGGCACCGGCGGCAGGTCGGGCACCGGCCAGCGCGCCACCCGGGTGCCGGCCGCCCCCATGCCCACCACCAGCTGCTCATCCATCAGCCGCTCATAGGCCACCCGCACGGTGCCGCGCGCCACGCCCAGCTGGGCCGCCAGATCGCGCCAGGATGGCAGGCGGGCGCCGGCGGCCAGCCGCCCGCCCAGGATGGCCTGACGCAGGGCGCCGTGGATCTGGGCCGCCAGCGGCATCGCCGCCGCCCGGTCCAGGACGATGGAAAGGTCGGTGTCCATGGACCATGGTACAATCTTTTTGATAATTCTTGGTCCTATTTCCTGATCCATGCCGGGTGCATCTTCTTGTTAACGGCCCCCCGCCGCCTTCCGACACGACAGACAGCCATAAGGAAACGGATCATGACCCTGCGTCTCGACTACGCCAATGCCTCCCCCGCCGGCATGAAGGCCCTGGGCGGTGTCTACGGCTACATCACCCAGAGTGGCCTGCCCGCCCAGCTGGTGAACCTGGTCTATCTGCGCGTCTCGCAGATCAACGGCTGCGCCTACTGCATCGACATGCATTCCCGCGACCTGCTGAAGGGCGGGCTGGACGTGGAAAAGCTGGTGCTGGTCCCGGCCTGGCATGAGGCCGGCGCCCTGTTCACGGAGCAGGAGCAGGCGGCCCTGCGCTGGGCGGAGACGGTGACCCGCGTGGCCGAGACCGCCGTGCCGGACGCGGAGTTCCAGGCCGCCCGCGCGCGGTTCAGCGACAAGGAGCTGGCCGACCTGACCATCGCCATCGGCCTGATGAACGCCTACAACCGCATGGCCATCAGCTTCCGCGCCGTGCCGGCCGCCGCGAAGGTTTGAACAGATCCATCATGCCAACAGGCGGGCGGTCCACGGCCGCCCGCCTGTTGCCGTTTCTATCACAATGTCAACGCCAGTACGGCAACTTTGCCGTGCATTGGTTTCCTTTCGTCAACAGTGATGTGGTCACTGGGCGATATTCCGGCCCGGGCGGCGGCGCTATTTCAAAGGGGGGCCTTACCGCCCTAAACCCGTCAGGAGCCCGCCGCCCATGAAGACCCTGTACCAGACCCGCGCCATCGCCACTGGCGGTCGCACCGGCAGGGTGCGGACGGCCGACGGCGGCCTGGACGTGACCCTGGCGGCCCCGCGCGAGCTGGGCGGCAAGGGCGGTGACGGCAACACGCCGGAGCAACTGTTCGCCGCCGGCTACGCCGCCTGCTTCCTGGGCGCTTTGAAGTCCGTCGCCGCCGGCCGCAAGGTCAAACTGGCGGACGACAGCACCGTCAGTGCGGAGGTCGGCATCGGCAAGCGCGACGATGGCCAGGGCTATGGCCTGGACGTGACGCTGACCATCAGCCTGCCTGGCGTGGATCCGGATGTGGCCAAGGACCTGGTGCGCCAGGCCCACATCGCCTGCCCCTATTCCCACGCCACCCGCAACGGCCTGGACGTGCGGCTGGAATTGTTCTGACCGGCCGCGCTTCGCCGCTACACCTCCACCCCGCGCGCCCAGGGCATGGTCATGAAGCGCTGGCGCAGGAATTCGATCATCACGCGCACCCGCGCCGGCCGCACCCGGCGGGGCGGGGTCAGCATGTTGACGGGGATGGAGGGCACCGTCCAGTCGGCCAGCACCTCTTCCAGCCGGCCGTCCTCAAGTTCCCGCCAGACGAAGGATTCCGGCAGTACGGTGATGCCCATGCCGGCCACCAGCGCCGGAACGGCCGCCAAGCCGTTGTTGACGTGGAAACGGCCCGTGACCGGCACGACCAGGCTGCCATGCTCCGGATGCTGGAAACGCCAGTGGGCATGGTCGGGAACGTGGGAAAACAGCAGGGCCTCATGCCCCTCCAGATCCCGGGGATGCGCCGGCCTGCCGCGACGCTCGAAATAGGCGGGCGACGCCACGACGGGAAGCCGGAAGGAGAACAGCCGACTGATCAGCAGGGAGGAATCAGCCGCCGCCCCCACGCGCACCGCCAGGTCATAGCCCTCGGCCACCATGTCGATGGCATCGTCGGTCAGGTGCAGGTCGACGCCCACCTCCGGATACTTGGCGATGAAGTCCGGAATGACCGGCGCCAGGTGTTCCAAGCCAAAGGTGATGGTCACGGCGATCTTGACGGTGCCGCGCGGCGTCGCCGCCTCTTCCGAAATGTCTTCCTCGATGGCGGCGCCGTCGCTGAGGATGCGGCTGGCCCGGCTCAGGGCGGACCGGCCGCTTTCCGTCAGGGACAGCTGGCGGGTGGTCCGGTGCAGCAGCGTGGTGCGCATCCGCTCCTCCAGCCGGGTGATGATCTTGGACACCGTGGTCTTGGACAGGCCCAGGTCCTCGGCGGCGGCGGAGAACGACCCCCGCTCCACCACCTTGGCGAAGACGGCCCAGGCCTCGAAATCCGGCAAATGCGGCATCAGCTATCCCCAAACGGCAACAGTGCGTTCCCCGGAACGCATCATCAGGGCCCAAAACGCCCCGTGGCCCCCACATTAGTCGCTTTTCTTCATCAATGAAGTGCCGGCGCGCTGCCTTATCCGCGACGCCGCCCCACAGTACACCTAAGCCATCAACTCCGGGGGCCATCCCCCACCCGCCTTCCCAACCAGCGCCGCGTTCCAGACGCCGGGCTCACGCCCGGACAGCCGGAGGTTTGCCCGATGACCACCCTACCCGCCCTGGCCATCCGCCCCCTGATCTCCGCCCTGCTGCCCCGCGACCGCCTGTCCATGGGACTGGCCCTGGCCCATGAGGTGTCGGCGTTGAGCCTGAGCTTGCATGCCGTTTCCTTCACCACCAGCGAGGCGGCGCTGCGCGAGGTCAACCAGATGCTGGGCGCCGCCGTTCTGCTGCTGGCCCTGGCCCGCCTGGCCCTGGGCCGCAGCAGTGCCACCCCCTTCCCCCTGCTGCAGGGCGCCACCCAAGCGCTGATGGTGCTGGTGCCCCTGTTTGGCGGCGGTGCCGCCCTGGGCTCTCTGGCCGAGCTCGGCACCGTGCAGCATCCGCTGCGCATGGACGTGCCGGATTTCCTGATGTGGGCCGACCATCCCCGCCTGCTGCTGGCGGCCTTGCTGCAGCGCCTGCAGGTGGCCGCTGCCGCCACCCTGCTGATGCTGGTTCCCTGCCGGCTGGCCGGGGGGTGGCTGGCGACGGCCAGCGCCCGGCGCGCCCGGGCCTGACAAGCCCCTTTCAAGGTCTTTTCGCACCAGGTGGCGTTCCCCGTTGCGGCGGGGATGCCGCCTTTGTTGCGTTGCCCGCAAGCACACCGGGCGATGCTTGAATTCCAGCGTCCATCGGCGAAAGTGTCCCGTGGCGCGCCGAAGGATTTTCGACCATACGTTTTATGCAGGGAACGGGCCGTTAGCCCAACCATAACGGCTCTGATACAGCCATAAGGCCTTTATAAAACGCCCTATTAATCGCCAAATGATGCGCTCACAAAACCGTGATGAGGCGCATCCATTTGATGGGGTGATATAATTTCCTTTCCAATACGCAAAGCAACGCATAAACACATATTGTAGATGAATCTTATAGCCGCCGTCCTGGCGGCCGTCCGACCGCAACGCCAGCCGCAGGGGGCCCCACGGGGGGAGCCATGGTCGCACAACTCACGGTATTTGAACGCCAGCTGGCCCTGGGCCTGCTGATCGCGCTGGCCCTGCTGGGTCTGACCTTCGGCGTCGTGGGCGCCGGTGACCCGGTGGGCGTGCACGGCCTGCTGGTGGTCGGCATCGCCGTCGCCCTGGCCTTCGCGGTCATCGGCGGCATCGGCGCGCCCGAGCCGGATGCCGCCCGCCTGTCGCGGTATTATGACGACCCCAGCAAGGCCGGCATCGTCCTGACCATGATCTGGGCCGTGGTCGGCATGTTCGTGGGCGACTGGGTGGCCTGGCTGCTGGCCTATCCCGACATGACCTTCGACGCCGCCTGGGCCAGCTTTGGCCGTCTGCGGCCGGTGCATACCAGCGGCGTCATCTTCGGCTTTGGCGGCAACGCCCTGATCGCCACGTCCTTCCATGTGCTGCAGCGCACGGCCCGCGCCCGCCTGCCCGACCAGTTGAGCCCCTGGTTCGTGCTGGTGGGCTACAACCTGTTCTGCGTGCTGGCCGCCACCGGCTACCTCATGGGCATCACCCAGTCCAAGGAATATGCCGAGCCGGAGTGGTACGACGACCTGCTGCTGGTCATCGTGTGGGTGGTCTATTTCTCCATCTACCTGCGCACCCTGGCGCGGCGCAAGGAACCGCACATCTACGTGGCCAACTGGTACTACATGGCCTTCATCCTGGTGGTGGCCCTGCTGCACATCGTCAACAACCTGGCGGTGCCCATCGGCCTGGACCACGCCAAGAGCTACTCCGCCTTTTCCGGCGTGCAGGACGCGATGACGGAGTGGTGGTACGGCCACAACGCCGTGGCCTTCTTCCTGACCTCCGGCTTCCTGGGCATGATGTACTACTACCTGCCGAAGAAGGCGGGGCGCCCCATCTTCAGCTACCGCATGTCCATCATCAGCTTCTGGGGCATCACCTTCATGTACATGTGGGCGGGGTCCCACCACCTGCACTACACCGCCCTGCCGCAGTGGGTGCAGACGCTGGGCATGACCTTCTCGCTCATGCTGCTGATCCCATCGTGGGCCTCGGCCGGCAACGCCCTGCTGACCCTGAACGGCGCCTGGCACAAGGTGCGCGACGACGCCACCCTGCGCTTCATGATGGTGGCCGCCATCTTCTACGGCCTGACCACCTTCGAGGGATCCTTCCTGGCGATCCGCGAGGTGAACTCCCTCTCCCACTTCACCGACTGGACCATCGGCCATGTGCACGCGGGCGCCCTGGGCTGGGTCGCCATGATCACCTTCGGCTCGCTGTACACGCTGACGCCCTGGCTGTGGAAACGGCCACAGATGTATTCGCCCAGGCTGGTGGAGTGGCACTTCTGGCTGGCCCTGTTCGGCACCATCATCTACGTCTTCGCCATGTGGAATTCCGGCATCATCCAGGGGCTGATGTGGCGGACCTACAATGAAAGCGGAACGCTGGCCTATTCCTTCGTGGACAGCCTGGTGGCCATGCACCCCTACTACATCGCCCGCGCCATCGGCGGCCTGTTCTTCCTCGCCGGGGCCGGCATCGGCGCCTACAACGTGTGGATGACCATCCGCCCGGCCGCGCCAGCCACGGCCCAGCCGGCGCCCGACCCCGCCGCATTGGATGTGCCCATAGCCGCACTGCCGGCGCCCGCCGTGGCGGGGGAGTGAGGCCGATGTCCATCTTCAGCTTCCACTACCGCCTGGAACGCCACGCGCTGCGTTTCGTCATCGCCATCATCTGCGTCGCCGCCGTGGGCGGCATGGTGGAAATCGCCCCCCTGTTCACCATCGGCGAAACGGTAGAGGCCGCCCCCGACATGCGCCTCTACACACCCTTGGAGGTGGCCGGCCGCAACATCTACATCCGCGAGGGCTGTTACGCCTGCCATTCGCAGATGATCCGCACGCTCCGGGATGAGGTGGAACGCTACGGTCCCTATTCCCTGGCCGTGGAATCCAAATACGACCACCCCATGCTCTGGGGATCGAAGCGCACCGGGCCGGATCTTGCCCGCGTGGGCGGCAAGTACTCCGACGAATGGCATGTGGCGCACCTGAACAACCCGCGCGACGTCGTCTCCGTCTCCGTCATGCCGGCCTACCGCTTCCTGAAGCGCACGGCCTTGCGCACCGACGACTTGGGTCGGCACCTGGCCACCCTGCGCAAGGTGGGCGTGCCTTACACCGACGCCATGATTGAGCATGCGACCAAGGACGCCATCGCCCAAGCCACGCCCGGCACGGACGACGCCGGCCTGCAGGAGCGCTACGGCGGCGCCACGCAAATCCGCGCCTTTGATGGCAACACCGGAGAGGTGACGGAGATGGACGCCCTGGTGGCCTACCTGCAGATCCTGGGGCACCTGACCGACGCCGCCGCCAAGGAACAGGCGGCGTGGGAGAAGGCGGGCGCCGCCGGCGCCATACCCACGGCGGCGGGGGAGTGAGGCGCGATGGATAACCTGCACGATCTGGTCGTCATGCTCTCCAAATCCTTCGGCCTGTTCTACCTGCTGGCCATGGCCGTGGGCGTGCTGGCCTACACCTATTGGCCCGGCACCAAGACCCGCTTCCCCGAGGCGGCGCGCAGTATCCTGCGGGAGGAGGACACGCCGTGAGCCAGCCAGACCATATGGACCATGCGCCCAAGCGCGATCCGCACACCGGCCACATGACCACAGGCCACGAATGGAACGGCATCACCGAGTTGAACACACCGGTGCCCAAGCCGGTGTGGTTCTTCCTGACCATCGCTTTCCTGTTCGGCGTCGGCTATTGGATCCTGATGCCGGCCTGGCCCCTGGGCCACACCTACACCAAGGGCCTGCTGGGCGTGGACCAGCGCCGCACGGTGGAGCACAAGCTGCAGCAGGCGGCGGCGCATGCGCCGGAATGGATGGCCAAGGTGGCCGCGGCGGACTACGCCACCATCCAGGCCGACCCCGCCCTGATGGCCGACGTGCGCCAGCGCGGCCACACCCTGTTCGGCGACAACTGCGCCGTCTGCCACGGCCTGAACGCCACGGGCAACAAGGGCTTCCCCAACCTCACGGACAATGACTGGCTGTGGGGCGGCGACCCCGACACGGTGTTCGAGACCATCCGCGTGGGCATCAATTCCACCCACCCCGACAGCCGTGTGTCCCAGATGCCGGCCTTCGGCCATGACCAGATGCTGCCCCGGGCCGACATCCTGACCGTCATCGCCTATGTCCGCTCCCTCTCCGGGCCAGTGGACAAGGAGGACCAGGCCAAGGTGGCCGCCGGCAAGGACCTGTTCGCCGCCAACTGCGCCGCCTGCCATGGCGAGGATGCCAAGGGCCAGACGGCCATGGGGACACCCAACCTGTCGGATGCCATCTGGCTGTACGGTGGCGACAAGGAAACGGTGTTCGAGACGGTCTATAATGGCCGGCAGGGCCACATGCCGAGTTGGGAGGCGCGGCTGACCGCGCTGGACCGCAAGGTGCTGACGCTCTACGTGCTGGATCTGGGCCGCAAGGGGGCGCCGGCCGACAGCGCTGCGGTGAAGGCTAGCGAGGGTACGGTGCCATGAGGCTCGGCCGCCTGAAACCGCGCTGGAGCATCGCCCTGCTGGTGGCGGGGGGTGTCGGAATCTTCGCCCTGGCCAACGCCCACCTGATCCATGTGGCGCGATCTTCTTGGCCCGGCTGCGTGCCCCACCAGAAGCCAGGGACCGCGCCCGGCGCCTCCAGTCTCAGCGCCGCCCAGTCCTCCTGTTGACCGCGTCCCGCCAGTTCGAGGGTGATCCGCATGAACAGCCTTGACGATGTCCTGCCCCCCATCCTGCCGAGCCAGCCGCCGGCCTACGACTTGGCACGCCATCTGCCGTCGGGAGCGGCCTTGGGCTGGCTGATGAAGGGATGGGACGACCTGCGCGACAATCCCTTGCCCAGCCTGGCCTATGGGGCCGCCGTCTTCCTCATCTCCATCGGCTTGGTAGGCGGGCTGTTCCGCCTGGGGCTGGATTATTTCCTGTTCCCGGCGTTGGCGGGCTTCATGATCGTGGCGCCGGTCATCGCCACCGGCCTTTATGAGAAAAGCCGCCGCCGGGCGGAGGGGCAGCGGGTGGACTTGGCCTACATGATCCTGGTGCAGGCGCGGTCGGGTCTGCAGATCTTCTTCATCGGCGTGCTGCTGTGCCTGCTGCTCACTCTGTGGTTCCGCTCGGCGGTGCTGATCTACGCCCTGTTCTTCGGGGTGCTGCCCTTCCCTGGGTTGGACCATGTGGCGTCCATGCTGTTCGGCACGGCCACCGGCTGGTGGATGCTGCTGGTGGGCACCCTCATCGGCGGCCTGTTCGCCGCCTTCAGCTTCGCCGTCAGCGTCTTTTCCGTGCCCATGCTGCTGAATGAGCGGCTGGACGCCTTCACCGCCATGGGCACCAGCATCCGGCTGGTGTGGAACAACCGGCGGCCCATGATCGCCTGGGGCGCCATCGTGCTGGTTATCCTGGTCCTGGCCCTGATCCCGGGCATGATCGGCCTGATCCTGGCCTTCCCGCTGCTGGGCCACGCCACCTGGCACGCCTATATCGCCATCCGCCAGCCCTGAGGCCGCCCCATGGCCGTCCTGACCTTGCCCGGCACCCATGACGCCCCAGTCAAGGCGGAGGAGATCCGTCTGGCCAGCCGCAGCGTGGGGCCGAAGCTGCTGCAGACCGAGCTTTCGGTGCCGGAGATCCATTGCGGCGGCTGCGTGCAGCGCATCGAGCGTGCGGTGGGCAGGCTGCCCGGCGTAGCGGCCGCGCGCGTCAACCTGTCGACCAAGCGCCTGACGGTGCGCTGGCGGGATGAAGGGACGCCGCCGCCCCTGATGGAAACGCTGACCCGCCTGGGCTTCAGCGCCCACCTGAACGACGCGGACGCGGGCGGGGCATCGGCCAGGGACCCGGTGCTGGCGGCGCACGTACGGGCGCTGGCCGTGGCCGGGTTCGCCGCCGGCAACATCATGCTGTTCTCCGTCTCCATCTGGTCGGGGGCGGAGCCGGCCACACGGGACCTGTTCCACGGCATCTCCGCCGTGATCGCGCTGCTGGCCCTCTGCTATTCCGGGCGGGTGTTCTTCCGCTCCGCCTGGCGCGCGCTACGACGGGGCCAGACCAACATGGACGTGCCCATCTCGCTGGGCGTCCTGCTGGCCTATGGCATGAGCCTGTACGATACGCTGCATCATGGCGACCAGGCCTATTTCGACGCGGCCACCTCGCTGCTGTTTTTCCTGCTGGTGGGTCGCACGCTGGACCACATGATGCGGGAAAAGGCGCGCACGGCGGTAAAGGGGCTGGCCCGGCTGGCACCCCGGGGCGCCACCGTGGTGCTGGACGACGGCACCCGCTGCTATCTACCCGTGGCCGACATCCGTCCCGGCATGACCGTGCTGTTGCCGGCGGGGGAGCGGGTGCCGGTGGATGGGAAGGTCATCGCCGGCCGGTCCGACATCGACCGCGCCCTGGTGACGGGAGAGTCGGCACCACAAGGGGCGGAGCCCGGCACCACCGTACAGGCCGGCACCCTGAACCTGACGGGGCCGCTGACCCTGCGCGCCACGGCCGCCGCCGCCGATAGCTTCCTGGCGGAAATGGTGCGCCTGATGGAGGTGGCGGAGTCCGGCCGCGGTACCTATCGCCGCGTCGCCGACCGTGCCGCCCGCCTGTACGCGCCCGTGGTCCACCTGACCGCCCTGTTGACCTTCATTGGCTGGATGGCGACGGCAGGCGACATCCACCGGGCCATCACCATCGCCGTGGCCGTGCTGATCATCACCTGCCCCTGCGCCTTGGGCCTGGCGGTACCCATGGTGCAGGTGGTGGCCGCCCGCCACCTGTTCGACCGGGGCATCCTGGTCAAGGACGGGTCGGCCCTGGAACGGCTGGCCGAGATCGACACCGTGGTGTTCGACAAGACGGGCACCCTGACGCTGGGCAGCCCGCGCCTGGGGACGGGTGATGTCGATCCGCCCGTGCTGGCCTTGGCCGCCGCCCTAGGCGCCCATTCCAGCCATCCCCGATCGCGGGCGCTGGCCGCCGCCGGCACGGGATTGCCCTTGCCCACCCTGGATCAGGTGGCCGAGCTACCGGGCCTGGGGATGGAGGCGATGGTCGGCACCCATGTCTACCGCCTGGGCCGACCCGGCTGGGCGGCGGCGGAGCGGGACGACGGCGACGACGTCGTGTTGTCCCGTGACGGCCGGCGGCTGGCCGGCTTCCGCTTCCAGGACGACGTGCGCCCCGACGCCGGGGCCGCCATGGCCCGCCTGCGTGCCCAGGGTCTGGCCGTCGAAGTGCTGTCGGGTGACCAGGTGCTGGCGGTCGCGGACCTCGCCGGCCGGCTGGACATCACCGACTACAAGGCCGCTGTCCCGCCCGGGGAAAAGGCCGCCCGCTTGGCGGACATCGCCCGGGCGGGGCGCAAGGCGCTGATGGTGGGCGATGGCCTGAACGACGCGCCGGCCCTGATGGCGGCCCATGTCTCCATGGCGCCAGCCAACGCGGTGGAGGTGGGGCGCAACGCCGCCGACTTTGTCTTCCTGCGTGACAGCCTGGGGGCGGTGCCCCTTGCGGTGACCGTCTGCCGCCGGGCGGGGCGGCTGGTGCGCCAAAACTTCGCGCTGGCCATCTTGTATAACGCGGCGGCCGTGCCGGTGGCGGTGCTGGGCCATGTTTCGCCCCTGATCGCGGCACTGGCCATGTCGCTGTCCTCCATCATCGTGGTGGCCAACGCCCTGCGCCTGGACTGGGGCCTGCCCAAGCCGGCCAACCCAGCGATGGGAGCGGGGGCGTGATGGGCTATTTCTTCCTGATCCCCATCGCGCTGGCCATGGGTGCCGGCGGCCTGGGCGCTTTCCTGTGGACGCTGCGCAACGGCCAATATGAGGACATGCAGGGGGCGGCGGAGCGCATCCTGTACCAGGATGACGACACGCCCCTGGCCGACCAATCACCTGACTGATCCCGCGGCTTGGTTGCCGCGCGATGCGCCGGCCGCATGCCGGCGGCGCCAAAACAAATATCCCTGTTGCATCTTTCTGGCGGCATAATAACATTCATCAAAAATACATGCTTTTAGGCCAAGTGATGGATGAGCCGCTGATCGCCACCCTAGTCTCCCAGTTCTATGCCCGGGTGCGCCGCGATCCCGATTTGGGGCCGGTGTTCAACCACGCCATCCACGACTGGGACCATCATCTGGGAACCCTGACGGCGTTTTGGTCGGCCCTGCTGCTGTCGCCGGAGCGGCACACGGGTGAACGCTACAAGGGCAACCCCATGGCGGCGCACCTGAAGCACCTGGAACGCCTGACCCCCGCCCTGTTCGACCGCTGGCTAGCCCTGTGGTCGGAGGCCACCACCGACGTGCTCCCGCCTGACGCGGCGGCCGATGCCCTGGCCAAGGCCGCCCGCATCGCCACCAGCCTGCAGCTGGGCCTGTTCTACCGCCCGGCCGCCTGAACCCCCTTCCCCGTTTCTTCGGCCCCGCCCGAGGAAACTGATGGCGGCGACACCCCTTCCCGCCATCAGTGACTGGCCACCCCCCACCTTTCGCCCCCCGTTCAGGTAAAGGCTAGGGGTGGGGGCTTTTTTTCCATACGGCGCCCGTAAGAAATTCCCCGCGTTCCGGACTACCTTGTCATCACTGATGCCAAGGGATGGGTCATGGACGGCGGGCAGGACAGCCGGGACACGCGATACCAGCAGGCGGTCGCCCAGTTCGGCCCGGCGCTGGAGCGACTGGCCCGCGCCTATGAGCGCGACCCGGACCTGGCGCGCGACCTGCTGCAGGACATCCACCTGGCCCTGTGGCGCAGCCTGGACGGTTTCGACGGGCGCGCGGCCCTGCGCACCTGGGTGTTCCGTCTGGCCCACAACACCGGGGCCACCCACATCCTGCGCCAACGCCGCTCACGCCCCGGCAAGTTGGTCAGCCTGGAAGAACTGGATGGCCTGGCCGCCCCCGACAACCCCGAACAGATGGCCGACCGGCAACAGACCCTGAGCCGGCTATATGACCTGATCCGCCGGCTGAAGGCCCCGGACCAGCAGGTGATGCTGTTGTACCTGGAAGGGGAGGACGGGGCCGCCATCGGCGAGGTCACCGGCCTGTCGCCTGGCGCCGTCACCACCAAGATCCACCGCGCCAAGGCCGTGCTGGCACGGCATTTCCAACCCGCACCCGCGCAGAAGGGAGGCCCGAAATGACGGCCGATCCCGCCGACACCCTGAAAGCCTTGTGGCAAACCCAGGAACAGGAGATTCCACCCGTGACCCTCGACGAAATCCGCGCCAAGGCCGCCGCCTTCGAACGCAAGATCCGCCGCCGCAACCTGCGGGAATACATTGGGACCGCCGTCGCGGCCGCGATCTTCGCGTTTTACATCTGGCTGTTCCCCGGCTGGATGATCAAGCTGGGCAGCGCGCTGACCATCCTGGCCTTGGGCTGGACCATGTGGCGGTTGCACCAGCGGGGCAATGCGCGGGCTGCCGGGGGCGACGCCCGGACGGTGGTCGATGCCTACCGCGACGCCCTGGTCCGCCAGTACCGGGGCGCAGCCGCCTTCTGGCGCCGCGACCTTCCCCTGTTCCTGCCCGGGCTGATCCTGATCTATGTCGGCCGCTATCGGCAGGATCATGCCGGCGGGCGGCCGCTGGACCTCGACCATACCTTCATCATCCTGGGCGGCGTCATCGGCCTGCTGATGTTGGCCATCGTCGTGCTGGTTAGCCTGCTTGGCGCGGCTCGCCTTCAGAACCAGATCAACGATCTGGACCGGATGCTGAGGGGATAAGGTCCGATGACGCCAGCCGCCGACGGAACAGGCGTATATCCCATTGACATATCCGTGCCGGGATATACGCTGTGGGTATCCCGGCACGGAGGCACGCCATGGCGGTCCGCACCACTCTTTTCCAATCCAATCGCAGCCAGGCCGTTCGCCTGCCCAAAGACGTCTCCTTCCCGGCGGACGTGCGGGAGGTGGTCATTATCCGGGAAGGCAAGAAGCGCATCATCGTACCGGCTGACGGCCTTTGGGACGACTTCTTCGATGAGCCCGCGGCGGATTTCCCTGACCGAGACCAACCCGAGCATCAGGCCCGGGAAGAGCTTTGATGTTGCGCTACATGTTGGATACCAACGTCTGTATCCGGGTGCTGCGGGACAGGCCACCGGCGGCGCGCGCAAGATTCAACGCCGCCGGCCCCGGCGGCCTCTGCATCTCGACCGTCACCTTGGCGGAGCTGTTCCATGGCGCGGCCAAGTCCACGCAGCCGACGCAAAACCGGGACAAGGTCGAGCGCCTCATTGCCCGCCTTGAGGTACTGCCCTTCGATGACGATGCGGCATCCCACTACGGCGATATCCGCGTGGACCTGGAACGTCGAGGATGCCTGATCGGCCCCTATGACCTGATGATCGCCGCTCATGCGCGCAGCCAGGGCTTGGTTGTCGTGACGGGAAACCTGAGGGAGTTCCGGCGCGTGGATGGGCTACGCTGCGAGGACTGGCTAGACACCTGATCTGAACCGGATTCCGGTGGGGTAGGGCCGCCTTAAAATAGGACACGCCCCCACCCGTGGTGGATGGGAACGTTTCCGATTTCAGCGTCAGCTCAATGTGCCCCCGCCCCGCCGCCGCTGGTCTTCTTCATCATCAGGGCGGCCAGCAGGGCCAGCACCAGGGCGCCGCCCATGAGGTAGAAGGCGTCGCTGTAGGCCAGCAGGAAGGATTGCAGCTTCACCGACTTGCCGATGGCCTGCACCGCCTGGTTCCAGGCGAGGTCCGGATCGACGCCGCCCACCGAGAGGAAGCGTTCCTGCAGTTCCTGGATGCGGTCGGCCGTGGCTTCGCTGAAGCCCGTCACATGGGTGGTGATGACGGTGGAGTGGAACTGTTCCCGCTTGGTCAGGATGGTCTGCAGGCCGGCGATGCCGACCGAGCCGCCCAGGTTGCGCATCATGTTGAACAGGGCGGAGGCGGAGCCGGCATTCTCACGCTCGATGCCACCGGTGGCCAGCGCCGACAGGGGCGTCATCACCAGGGACTGGCCCACGGCGCGAACCACGTTGGGCAGGACCAGCTGGTCGGCGGCGTAGTCCTTGGACAAATGGATGTTCAGGAAGCAGCTGGCGGCGAAGAGGACGAAGCCTACGCCCACCAGGATACGGGCATCGACCTTCTTCATCAGGAAGGGCACGAAGGGAATGATGAGCAACTGGGGAAAACCGGTCCAGGCCAGCACCTCGCCCACCTGTTCCGAGTTGTAGCCCTGCATCTGCGACAGGTAGCTGGGCAGCAGGAAGACCGAACCATAGAGCGCCATGCCCAGGATGATGTTGCTGACGCTGCCCAGGCCGAAATTGCGGCGGGTCAGCAGCCGCAGGTTCAGCAGCGGGTTGGCCGCCGTCAGCTCGACCCACAGGAAGGCGGCCAGCGACAGCACCGCCACCACCGACAGCTTCACAATGAAGGGGGAGCCGAACCAGTCGTCCTTGTTGCCTTCCTCCAGCACCGTCTGCAGGGCGGCCAGGCCGATGGCCAGGGTGGCGATGCCGGGCCAATCCCCCTTCTTCAGCAGCGACAGCTTCATGGGCGCCGCCGGCAGGGTGGGGAACAGAGCGGCCAGCATGACAGCGCCGGGCACGACGTTGACGTAGAAGATGTACTGCCAGCCGTAGGTCTGGGTCAGGTAGCCGCCGATGGTGGGGCCGATGGCGGGCGCGAAGGTGGCGGATAGGGCGAACAGCGCAAGGCCGATGGGCTGCTTCGACCGGGGCAGCATGGTCAGGGTGATGGTGAAGGCCAGCGGGATGAGCACGCCGCCGAAGAAGCCCTGCAGGGCGCGCAGCAGGATCATCTGCTGCAGGTTGCCCGCGAAGGCGCAGGCCACCGACAGCACCAGGAACAGGGCCGTGTTGGCCAGCAGATAGCGGCGCAGCGAGAACACCGGCACCAGGAAGCCGGTCAGCGGGATGACCACGATCTCCGCCACCAGGTAGGAGGTGGAGATCCAGCCGCCGTCGTCGATGCCGGCGCCGATGGCGCCCTGGATGTCGGGCAGGGAGGCGTTGGTGATCTGGATGTTCAGCACCGCCATGAAGGCGCCGATCATCGACCCCACCACCGCCAACCAGGTCTTGAAGCTGGTGGGCGCTTCAGCGCCGGCGGGTGCCGCCTGTGAAACTGCGTTTGCCATGACCCTCACTCCTGGACGCGACGGGTTGAGCGGGACGGGTCGTCAGTCCGCGTCCTTCGTGTTGATGGTGGGTTCCACGGACATGCCGGGGCGCAGCTGCACCGCGCCCTTGCCGGCGGCGGCGTAGGCGTCCAGCGTGATCTTCACCGGCACGCGCTGGACGATCTTGGTGAAGTTGCCGGTGGCGTTGTCCGCCGGCAGCAGCGCGAACTTCAGCCCGCTGGCGGGGGAGATGCTGTCCACCCGGCCATGGACGACGACGCCGGGATAGGTATCGACGGCGATGTCCACCGGCTGGCCCGGCTTCACGTCGGTCAGCTGGGTTTCCTTGAGGTTGGCGACGACATAGACCTGCTGCAGCGGCACCACCGCCATCAGCTGTGTGCCCGCCTGGACATAGCGGCCGACGCGGACGGAGCGGGCACCCACCACACCGTCCACCGGGGCGGTGATGGTGGCGTAGCCCAGGTTCAGTTCGGCCTGGTGCTCCGCGGCGCGCGCCTCGTCCACCTCCGTCTCCGCCGTGACTTTCTGGGTCTTCAGCACTTCCACCTGCTGGCGGGCGGCAACAAGGCCGGCCTCGGCCGTGCTGAGGTCGGCATCCGCCTGTTGGCGCACGGAGGTCGCCTGCTGCGCCTTCTGCGCGCTGCCGGCGCCGGTGGTGACCAGCTGGTTGAAGCGGTCGCTGTCCTGGCCGGCGAAGGTGGCCGCCGCCTTGGCCGACACCCGGCGGGCGGCGGCCTGGTCGATGAGGGCCTGTTGCAGGGTGATCTGCGCCTGGATGTTGGCCACCTTGGCCTCCGCCATCTGGCGGGCGGCACGGGCCTGGTCCAGCGCCGTCCTCAGGTCCTTGTCATCGATGACGGCCAAAGGCTGGCCCGCTTTGACCACCTGGTTGTCGTCCACCAACACCTTGGCGATGTAGCCGGAAACGTGCGGCGCGATGGTGGAGGCGTCGGCATCGACGTAGGCGTCGTCCGTCTCCACCAGGAACCGGCCGATGCGCCAATAGTCCAAACCATAGTGGCCTGCGGCGGCCAGGGCGGCGATGCCGACACCGGCCAGCAGGATGCGCTTGAAGATGCCGCCGACACGGGCACCGGCGACAGCGGGAGCGGCGGTATCAGTGATGTCGACCATGGAAATCTCCTGAGGAACCAGAAAGGGTGGGTTCAAATTTCGATACAAGTTGCATCGTTTCGTAATTAACGAGCAGCGCCGCCTTTGAATGCGAGACATGCTGTGCCGTAATGTCTCACCGCTCTCGCCCCGCCCCCGAATGGGGCCTATGGTGAGGTGAGTGCCCGGGCACGCCTCAAACCCCGGGCCATTGCTGAGGAGAACCACCATGGCCCCCGTCGGTCGCCCTCGCAGCGACGCCAGCCACGCCGCCATCCTGAAGGCGACCTATGAGCTGTTGCGGGAAGAGGGTCTGGCACGGCTGACCCTGGACAAGGTGGCCACCCGGGCAGGCGCCTCGCGCAGCACGTTGTACCGCTGGTGGCCCAGCCGGGGGGCCATCGCCATGGAGGCGACGCTCGACATGCTGAATCGGGAGCTGTCGCTGGAACCCAAGGGCGACAATGCCCTGGCGGAGTTTCGCCGGCTGCTGAAGTCGGTGGCGCGGGCCATGCGGGGCAGCACCGGCCCCATCATGGCCGGCATCCTGGCGGAATGTCAGCGCGACCCGGAAACCCTGCGCCTGTTCAAGGAGAACCTGGTGGCCCCCCGCCGGGCGGAGGTGGTGCCCCTGCTGGAACGGGGCATCCAGGACGGATCCATCCGCCCGGGCGTGGCGCCGCACACCATCCTGGACCTGACCTTCGGCGCCATCTACCACCAGCTGCTGCTGCATGTGCCCACCGATGACGCCTGGATGGACGGCGTCATCGACATCCTGGTGAACGGCATCGCCGCCAAACCGGCCGCCTAGTCAACCTAGGCGCATGTAGCTGCCCATGTCGGCCTTGATGCCCCACTGGGCCAGGAAGGCGCCGGGGTTGAAGTCCTGACGCCGGTACTCCTCCGCCGCACGGGCCTTGGCGGCGGCCATGGCCTCCTCACTTTCCCACTGCACCAAGGTGACGACGCCGTAGTCGCCATCATCCAGCCGCCATTCATACAGGCCATGCTGCAGGCAGCCGGGCTGATCATGCAGGAAGCCGTCGATGAAGCGGATACGCTCGATAAAGGCATCGCGCGCCGCCGCCGGCACGGTGAACTTGTCGATGCGATAGCGGTGACTGGCGTCCGCGCAGGAGGACACGGGGGCATGGGTGTTCATGGGGGCTGGCTCCAACCGGATCGTTCAAAGGCCCCCGCACGCTAAGACCTCAATATAAGTTGAGGTCAAGCAGGAAAATAGCCTCGCCGGCCTTGGTGAAATCTCATGTGACAACGTTGTCAGAACATGTCATGGTGCGCCCCATAAAAGATCGGGGAGAACCGGAACGTCATGACCATCGCCGCCACCACGCCATCCGGCGCACACCGCGCCGCACGCGCCTCAGCGACCAACCGCCTGCCCTCGCTGGACGTGCTGCGCGGCCTGGCCGTCGCCGGCATGATCCTGGTGGTCAGCCCCGGGGACTGGGACAAGGCCTACGCACCGCTGAAGCACGCCCCCTGGGACGGCTGGACCCTGGCGGACATGGTGTTCCCCACCTTCCTGTTCAGCGTGGGCCTGGCGATCGCGCTGTCGTTCGGCAAGCTGACGCGGGACAAGCGGGCGGCGCGGGCCAAGATCGCGCGGCGCGCCCTGACCCTGATCGCCCTGGGCGTGGTGCTGAACGCCCTGCCCTATTTCGACCTGCCGCATCTGCGCCTGCCCGGCATCCTGCAGCGCATCGCCCTGTGCTACACCCTGGCCACCACGCTGTGCCTCGCGACCGCCAGGACGGGTCCGGATGCGGGGAGCACGGTGAACCGGCGGGCGTTGCTGGTCGCCATGGCGGTGGTCCTGCTGGGCTATTGGGCGGTGCTGGCCTGGGTGCCGGTGCCCGGCATCGGCGCGGGGCATCTGGACCCCGGCGGCAACCTGCCATCCTGGATCGACCGCGGCGTCTTCACGGTGCCTCATCTGTGGCCTTACGGCACCGATGCGGCCGGCGCCGTCGTCTATGATCCCGAAGGCCTGCTGTCCACCCTGCCCGCCACCGTCAACGTGCTGGTGGGCGTGCTGACCGGCACGGCGCTGAAGGCATCCAAAAGCCGCCTGAACCTGCTGGTCGCCGCCGTCCTGCTGATGATGGCGGGCCTGGCGCTGGACCCCGTGCTGGTCATCAACAAGCGCATCTGGACCAGCAGTTTCGCCCTGTTCAGCAGCGGCTTTTCCCTGGCTGTCCTGGTCGTCCTGTCGGTGCTGCTCGACCAAGGGCCCGCCGCCCTCCCCCAGGCGCTGAGCTTCCCCTTCCGCGTGCTGGGCGGCAACGCCATCCTGGCCTTCACCCTGTCACAGAGTCTGAGCGCCATCGGCGGCGTGCCCTTCATCGTCACCGCGCAAGGGCCCATCACCCCACAGGCTTGGGGCGATGGGCTGTCGGTGGCCGTCATCGCCGACCCATACCTGGCATCCTTCGCCTGTGCGCTGGGCATCCTGAGCCTGGTGGTGCTGGCGCTGCTGCCCCTGCACCGCAGGGGCCTGCATGTGCGGCTTTAGACGGTCAGGGCGGCCTTGGCCTCCAGCAGCTTGACCAGGGCCAGCAGCGCCCGGTTGGCCGGCGTGGGGATGCCCAGGGCAGCACCCTGGCGCACGATGTGGCCGTTCAGGTAATCGATCTCGCTCCGCTTGCCCCGCGCCAGATCCTGGGCGGTGGAGGAGAACTGGTTGGGCATGGCCGCGGCCAGGGCCATGACGCGATCCAGGATGTCGTCGCCCACGGCGATGTCGCGGGCGCGCGCCACGGCCACAGCCTCCGCCACCACGTCGGCCATGACGGCACGTACCTCGGGCACGGTCACCATGGTGCCGTAGGTCACCTGCGCCACCGCCGATATGGCGTTGTAGGCGCAGTTGATGATCAGCTTGTCCCACAGGGCGGCGGTGACGCCGGCCGACACCGTGGCCGGAATGTTGGCCGTCCGCAGCATCTCGGCCACCCGCCCGCTGTCCGGGCCTGTGCCCAGGATCAGGTCGCCCCGGCCATGGTGGCGCACATGGGCCGGCCCCGCCATGTCGGTCGCGACATACACCACCACCGGCACCACCGGCCGGCCCAGCACGGCGGCCAGCCGTTCGGCGTTGTCGACGCCGTTCTGCATCGCCAGCACCACCGCACCCGGCTTCAGATGAGGCAGCATGGCGCGCCCTGTCGCCTCGGTATCCGCGGACTTCACGCAGAACAGCACCAAGTCGGCATCGGCCAGCGCCTCCGGCCCCGTGGCGGCGCCGATAGCGATTTGGCCGTCGAACCCATCCTTCATCTGCAGCCGCAGGCCGTGGGCGCGCACCGCCTCCACCAGGGCCGGCCGGCCCACCAGGGTGACGGCATGGCCGGCACGGGCCAGCAGCCCGCCGAAGAAGCAGCCGACCGCGCCGGCCCCCATGACACCGATGTTCATCCTGCGTATCCTCCGTGTGGTGGCGCGTCTTTCGCTACGCGGCGTTGCGGTTAAGGTGCGGGGGACAGGGAAGCGGCGCAACGGCCCATCGCTCATCCCTCCCCCGCCGAAAGCGCATCCGCCTGGCCGGATCCCGCCCTTCACCGTCCCCGGCGGCCGGGGTATCCTTCCGCCCCATGCCGTCCACCGTCCCCCACACCGCTTCCCACGCCGCCCCGGTCCAAAGCACCAGCTGGCCACCCCAGGCGCTGGCGGGTATGGAGCTGTTCCGGGGCCTGGAGGTGCCCGCCCTGGCGGAGGTGATGGCCGTCGCCCTCATCCGCACCGTGACCCGCCACACGCCGCTGTTCCATCAGGGGGACCCGGCCCGGCACTGCCACGCCCTGTTGAGCGGCGGGGTGCGCATCAGCCAGACCAATGCCGCCGGCGCCCAGGTGGCGCTGCGCTTCATCGGCGCCGGCGAGATGTTCGGCAGCGTGCCGCTGTTCACCGACCGCCTCTATCCGGCCGACGCCGAAACCGTGGCCGACAGCGTGGAGATCCGCTGGACCGAGGCGTCCTTGCGCCAGTTGATCACCCGCCACCCGGCCATCGCCCTGAACCTGGTGACGGTCATCGGCCGCCGGTTGATGGAGGTGCAGGACCGCCTGCGCGAGGTCACCACCGGCCGGGTGGAGCAACGCCTGGCCCGCGCCCTGCTGCGCCTGGCGGCCAGCGGCAAGACGTCCGGCACCGGTACCGCGCTGGCCTTCCCCCTGACCCGCAAGGATTTGGCGGAACTGTCCGGCACCACCCTGCACACCGCCAGCCGCACCCTGGCGGCGTGGGAAAAGCGGGGCTGGTTGTCCAGCGGCCGCGCCCAGGGGCGGTCCCGCATCACCCTGCACGACCAGGCGGCGCTGGCCGCGGTGGCGGAGGAGGGGCGGGAATAGCGCCGGTCAGGCCTCGACCGGCTGCTCCGCCCCCTGGCCCACGCCATGCCCCACCCCTGGGCCCATCCCTTGACCGGGCCGGAAGAACAGCGCCAGCAGCACGGCCCCGGCCAAGGCCAGGGCCGTCGGCACCAGGAACAGGGTGCGGTAATCCACCGCCGCCTGCGGCCCGGTGGCCGTGTCCACCACCACCGTCCACCGGCTGGACAGGGCGGGGAAGACGAAGCTGGCGATGACGTTACCGACGCCAAGGATCAGCAGGTTGAACAGGCCCTGGGCGCTGACCCGGACATCCTTGGGGAAGGCATCGTCGACGAAGATGTACACGGTGGCGAAGAAGAAGGCGTAGCAGACGCCGTGCAGCAACTGCACCGCCACGATGGCGGGCACGCTGTCCGCCAGGAAGGCGAAGACCAGGAAACGGGCGGCATGCCCCAGGATACCGATGATCATGGTGAGCCGCCAACCCAGGCGGGCCAGGACCCAGCCCAGCACGGCCATGGTCGCCATCTCCGCCACCTGGCCCAGGCTCAGCACCACCATGCTGAGGTTTCCGGCGATGCCCACGCGGTTGGTGAGGAAGGCATCCGACATCACGAAGTAGCCGTTGTGGACCACGGCATCCAGCAGCGTGACCAGGAACAGCACGGCCACCGCCGGCTGGCGCAGGCAGGCGACGGCGCGGCGCCATGCCAGCCGGTCGACCGCCCCCTCCCGCCCCCCTTCCCGCTGCGGCGGGGTGTGCGGTAGGGCCAGGGCATAGGCCGCCATGGCGAAGGAGAGGATGGCGGCGACCAGGAAGATCCAGCGCACCTGGGCCGCCGTCGCCTGCGCGCCCAGCAGGAAGACGAAGGGCCAACTGGCCAGCACCCAGCCCAGCGTGCCGCCCAGGCGCACCGTCCCGAATTCCCGCGCCGGCTGCACCAAGTTGGCGAAGGCCAGGGTGTTGGCCACCGACAGGGTGGGCACATAGACCAGGCTGTAGCCCAGGAAGCAGGCGAAAAAGGGCCAGAAGTCGGTTGCGAACCCCGCCCCCACCAGGCACAGCCCGCCGATCAGGTGGCTGACCGCCAGGAAACGCTCCGCCGAAAAGCGGCGGTCGGCGAACTGGTTGGAGAAGAAGATGCCGATAACGGAGGCGATGCCCCAGGCGCTGCCCACCAGCGCCTGCCGGCCGGGCCCGAAGCCCAGCATGGTCATATAGGGGAACAGCTTGGGCGCCCAGGCACCCCAGACGGCGATCTGCAACGCCATCATCACCAGCAGGCGCGTCCTCATGCCCCTCCCCCTTTTTTCGGTTTGCCGCCCATCCCAGCGGCTTGGCCGACTCATAGGGCTGATTGGACTTCATGTAAACCTTTACATTGAGAGCTGGGCGGGAAGGTGGCCGCGAAGAGCGCTGCCCCAGCCGCAGCAAAATCCCCTACCCGCCGTGCTTCCCCGCCCCCTATAACGGACCTCCCCACCCCGGCACCGGAGGTTCCTTCCCATGTCGCGTACCAGAAAAGCCGTGGCGCTGCGTCATGTGGCGTTTGAGGATCTGGGCCTGCTGGCACCGGTGCTGGCCGCCAGCGGCTGGAATGTCGGATATCGCGAGGCGCCGGTGGACGACCTGGACGACCCGGCCATCGCCGATGCCGACCTGCTGGTGGTGCTGGGCGGTCCCATCGGCGTGTATGAGGATAAGGAACACCCCTTCCTGACCCAGGAGATCGCCCTGCTGGAGCGGCGGCTGGCGGCCGGCCGGCCGGTGCTGGGCATCTGCCTGGGCGCCCAACTGATGGCCCGCGCCCTGGGGGCGAAAGTCTATGCTGGTCCCGCCAAGGAGATCGGCTGGGGCGCCCTAGACCTGACCAAGGCCGGGCACGCCTCCTGCCTGGCGCCACTGGGGGAACCGGGGGCCCGGGTGCTGCATTGGCACGGCGACACCTTCGATCTGCCGCAGGGCGCCACCCGCCTGGCCGGCAACAGCCTTTATCCCAACCAGGCCTACAGCCATGGCACAAACACCCTGGCCCTGCAGTTCCATATCGAGGCCGATCCGGCGCGCCTGAACCTGTGGTATGTGGGCCACGCGGCAGAGCTGTCGGCCGCTGGCCTGTCGGTGCCGGATCTGCGCGCGGCCGGCGCTGTGATGGCCGCCCGCGCCGCCGACCAGGCGACACGTATATTCACCCCCTGGCTGGCGCGGCTGGACTGAGCCCGCGCCATCATTTGCCCCCGAGGACGCCTTCCCATGTTCCAAGCCCGCACCAGCGACACCCCGCGCGACAAGGCCACGCTGTACAGCGACCTGAAATCCGACCTCAGCGGCCTGTTGACGGATGAGCGCGACGCCATCGCCAACGCCGCCAACCTGTCGGCGCTGCTGTTCACAACCCTGCCCGACCTGAACTGGGCCGGCTTCTATTTCATGCGCAACGCCGCCAAGGGCAACCTGGGCGGCACCCGGGAGCTGGTGCTGGGGCCGTTCCAGGGGAAGCCGGCCTGCGTGCGCATCGCCGTGGGCCGGGGCGTCTGCGGCACCGCCGTGGAACGGCGCCAGTCCGTACTGGTGGAGGATGTGCACGCCTTCCCTGGTCACATCGCCTGCGACGCGGCCTCGCGCTCGGAACTGGTGGTGCCGCTGATCCTGGATGGCCAGGTGCTGGGCGTCATCGACCTGGACAGCCCCAGCCCCGCCCGTTTCGACGCACAGGACCAGGCCGGCATCGAAGCCCTGGCCGAGCTGTTCGTCACCGGCAGCGACTGGCCTTTGTAAGTTTGCCCTGCGGGCGCGTCCCAGCAACTATGTAGTTCCCTGCGGGCGGTCACATCCGTGGCCTTGCCATCCTCGCTGCGCGCCTCTTTACACCAACTGGGCGGTGCTCGCTGCGGCGGACGCGGTCGCGTCCTAGCCCGCTGACGCTGGCATTTGGCGGTGTAGGGTTTGCGCCAGCACAACGATGGCCGTCGGTGGGAAGCCCATCCTGAGCAGGATCGCGCCGGGTTCGGCGCTCCTGTCCGGAGGGTTTTGCCATGGCCACCGCGCCCCGTCCTTATGCCGGCCCCACGCTGCTGGCCGAAGGGTTTCGTGCTTTCTTCCTGGCGGCGGCGGTGTGGGCCGCCGTCGCACTGGGCCTGTGGGTGGCGCTTCTGAGCGGCGCCATCGTCGGGCCCCGTGCCCTGGATCCGCTGGCCTGGCACATCCATGAGATGCTGTTCGGCTTCGTCATGGCGGGTGTGGCCGGCTTCATCCTGACCGCCATTCCCAACTGGACGGGACGGCCCCCTGTGCGCGGTACCCACTTGGCCGCCCTGGTCGGCCTCTGGCTGGCGGCACGCCTGCTGGCGCTCACCAGCCTGGTGGCGACACCGCCCTTGGCCCTGGTGGCGCTGGTTGACGCCGCCCTGCCCCTCGCGCTGGCCGCCTATGCCGCGCGCCAGGTGGTGGCCGCGCGCAACTGGCGCAACCTGGCAATGACGGTGCCTTTGCTGGTCCTGGCCATCGCCGACGGGCTGACGGTCGCCGAGGCCGGCGGCGTTGCCGTGCCCAATGGCCTAGGCTGGCGCCTGGGCTTGGCTGCCATCATCATCCTGATCTCCGCCATCGGCGGCCGCATCATCCCGGCCTTCACCCGCAACTGGCTGGTGAAACGGGGCGCCACCGCCCTACCCCCGGCCAGCCCCGGCCCTGTCGACCGACTGGCGCTGGCCAGCCTGCACACCGGCCTGCTGGCCTGGGCCTTCCTGGCCAACGGCCATGGGCCGGGCACCGCCCTCGCCGGTTGCCTATTGTTGCTGGCCGGCGCCGCCAACCTGGCGCGCCTGGCCCGCTGGCGGGGCTGGACCACCCTGGCTGAACCGCTGCTGAGCATCCTGCATCTGGGTTATCTCTGGGTGGTGGCGGGGGCGGCCCTGCTGGGCGGCACCCTGCTGACCAGTGCCGTGCCCATGGCGACGGCGATACACGCCCTGACCGCCGGGTCCATCGGCACCATGATGCTGGCGGTCATGAGCCGGGCGACACTGGGCCATACCGGCCGCCCCCTGACCGCCGACCGGGCGACGGTCGGAGTCTATCTGCTGGTCAACGGCGCCACCCTGTCCCGCATCGCCGCCAGCCTCATGGGGGGAACGCACCTATCGCTGCTGACCCTATCGGCCCTGCTTTGGGTGACCGCCTTCACCCTGTTCGCAGCGCGCAACCTGCCTTATTGGCGGCGGCCGCGCCTGGAGCGGATCGTGTGACGGTGGAAACGCATTACCGCGTAAGTCCGCTCACGGACAGGATCGACTGAACCGGCCGTTGTTGCGACTTGGGCGCGACCGGATGCTGCCGGCTGACCTCACCCTGGGCACGAGGCCGTCGCCGTAGTTTCCCAGAAAACTTGTCGCACGGGGTGTACGCCTTCACATTTGTTCAAGACTCCAACCCTGGAGATCCGTATATTTAGAGCGATCATAAATAATTCTGCGGGCACATGTGCGCGGCTTCCCAAGAAAATGATCAGTCATAGGCAAGTTTTTGGCGAGATATGCGTCCTGTCACGATATATTTTTCGTCCTTTTGCGTGGTATCGGCCTCATGAATCGATAATTCGTATCTGGAAGAAATATCATGCACAACATTCAACGGAATGGATCGCCAGAACGCCACAACCCGGACACGATTGCGCTTATAAAGTTAATGTCTGATCAGGGCTATCCCATTTATCGGATAGCCAGTGCACTGAATATGAGCCCAAGTTATTTATCAATATTGATAAATTGGTATTTCCCCGAACTCTCAAGCCGAAATATCGACCTGCGATTATATCAGCTTGAAACGATCGAAGCGCTGCTGCGCGCCGGTGAAACCGTGCCCTCGATCGCCGTGATTCTGGGCAAGAGCCAGCACACCATCCGACAATACATATATAGGAATATCCGAGGATTTGGTGGAACCAGCAAGCTGACGCCCGAGATCATCACCCATATCGGGGACCTGTACCGCCAGGGCCATAAGCCAGCGCATATCAGCCGGGAAACCGGCATTTCGGAATATTATGTCCGTAACGCCATCGGGCAGTACTTCCCCACCTTGAAGCCGCGCAACCCCGTCGTCCTGAAGGACCGGATCCGCAAGATCGGGGAGATGCTGGATGCCGGCCAATCCTACAAGGCGATTGCCGCAGCCCTGGACACCAGCACCGGCAACGTCCATTCGCTGATCTTCCGCCATTTCCCCAGCCGCCGGAATGAACCGCGGGGCGGAAAGTACATCGCGAAATGAACGGCGCCCCGGCCGGCATCGACGCCGGCCGAGGCGCCCATCATCAATGATAGCCCGCGTCCGCCTTCACCTTGCCGCGGAAGACCCAATAGGACCAGCCGCTGTACAGGAGGATGATGGGCAGCAGGAACAGCGTACCCACCAGCAGAAAGGCCTGGGTGCTTTCCGAACTGGCGGCGTCCCACAGCGAATATCTGTGGGGCACGATGTTGGGCCACAGGCTGATGGCCAGGCCCAGGTAGGCGGTGATGAACAGGCCAATGCCATAGACGAAGGGCCAGGCGTGATGGTCACGGCCCAGGCTGCGCCAGGTGGCCCAGGCCAGCACCGCGCTGGCGAGGGGCACCGGCGCCAGGAAGACGATGTTGGGCCAGGTGAACCAGCGCTGGGCGATGTCGGGCTGGGCATAGGGGGTCCACAGGCTGACGATGCCGATGCCAACCAGCACCAGGATCAGCGCCCGCCGCCCCTGCACCCGTGCCCAGTCCTGCAGCCCCCCCTCGGTCTTCAGGATGAGCCAACCGGCGCCCAGCAGGGTGTAACCCGCCATCAGGGCCACGCCCGTCATGACGGAAAAGGGCGTCAGCCAATCGAAGGAGCCGCCGGTGAACTGCCGCCCCTCCACCTGGAAACCCTGGATGAAAGCGCCCAGCACCGTGCCCTGGGCGAAGGTGGCGACGGCGGAACCGTAGGCGAAGGCGTTGTCCCAGAAGCCCCGGTGCTCCTTGTCCTTGAAGCGGAACTCAAAGGCCACGCCACGGAAGATGAGGGCCAGCAGCATCAGCAGTACGGGGAAATACAAGGCCGGGATGATGATGGCGAAGGCCAGGGGAAAGGCCGCCAGCAGGGCCAAGCCGCCGAGGATCAGCCAAGTCTCGTTACCATCCCAGATGGGGGCGATGGAGTTCATGATGATGCCGCGTGACGTGCTGTCGGGGTTCAGGCCGTAAAGCATGCCCACGCCCAGGTCGAACCCGTCCAGCAGCACGTAGAAGAAGACGCCGGCGCCCAGGATCACCGTCCAGACGCCGACCAGGTCGAGCATGGGGCCGTTCATGGCGTATGTCCCTCCGCAGCATGTCCTTCGGGAAGTTGGGCCAGCGGCAAGGCCACCACCGGCTGGGCCGGCCGGCCGCTTTCCACAGGCGTGTCGTTCTCCGCATCGTGATCCAGCGGACCGTTGCGCACGATGCGGCGCAGGAGCAGCAGACCCGTGGGGTAGATCAGCAGATAGACCGCCATGTACATCAGCAATGACAGGATGACGTCCCCGCCGGTCAGGGACGGCGTCACCGAGTCCGCCGTCCGCATCAGGCCGTAAACGGTCCAAGGCTGGCGCCCCACCTCCGTCGTGGTCCAGCCGGCCAGCACGGCGATGAAACCGAGAGGCCCCGCCCATTGCAGGCCGCGCAGATACCAGCCGGTCGTGTAAAGCCGCCCGGACCAGCGCAGCAGCCAGCCCACGCCGACAATGGCCAGCATCAGCAGCCCCACCCCCACCATGACGCGGAAGGCCCAGTAGACGACGATCACCGGCGGCCGTTGGTCGGCGGGGAAATCCTTCAACCCCTTCACCGCCCCGTCCCAGTGGTGGGTGAGGTACAGGCTGCCCAGCTTGGGCACGGTGATTTCGAAATGGTTGGTTTCCGCCTTCTGGTCGGGGAAACCGAACAGCGAAGCCGGGACGCCCTGCCCGCCCTCCCACAGCCCTTCCATGGCGGCCAGCTTGGCCGGCTGGTGTTCCAGGGTGTTCAGGCCGTGCATGTCGCCCAGCACGATCTGCAGCGGCACGAACAGGGTGAGGAAGCCCAGCGCCATGCGCATCATCACCCGCCCCTCATCCGGGAAGCGGCCCTTGCGCAGGGTATAGGCCGCCACCGCCAGCACGACGAAGGCGGTGGTGACATAGAAGCCGCTGACCACGTGGGCCAGGCGGTAGGGGAAGCTGGGGCTGAAGATGATATCCACCCAGCTGGCCGGGAAGAAGCGCCCGTCGACGACGGTGTAGCCCTGGGGCGTCTGCATCCAGCTGTTCACCGCCAGGATCCAGAAGGTGGACAGCAGGGTGCCCAGGCCGACCATGCTGGCCGCCACGAAATGGGCCCAGGGCGGCACCAGCTTGCGCCCGAACAGCAGCACGCCCAGGAAGGCGGCCTCCAGAAAGAACGCCGTCAGCCCCTCATAGGCGAACAGCGGCCCCACCACGTTGGAGACGGCGTCGGTGAAGCGGCTCCAGTTCGTGCCGAACTGGAAGGGCATGACGATGCCGCTGACCACGCCCATGCCGAAGGTGACGGCGAACACGCGGATCCAGAACTTGGAAATCTTCAAGTAAACGGGATTCTTGGTCCAGGCGTGCAGCCCTTCCAGCATGGCGATGTAAGAGGCGATCCCCACGGTGAAGGCCGGCAGCAGGATGTGCCAAGCCACCACCCAGACGAATTGCAACCGGGATAGGATCAGGGGATCCAACAGGTGGTCGGTGGACATGGGACTGGTCTCCTTCTCGAAGGCCGCCGGGGGTGGAGCCTGTCCGCGGTTGAAAATGCCCCTGGCGTTCACGTGTGGGCAGGATCCGCTTGATTGGGCGAACCGTCCAGCGGTCGAATTGTCTAAGGCACTGAGCCCGGAAATGATTGGTGATTTTTGCGGTAACTTGTCGGAACCGGTTGGCATCGCCCAATTCCGGTCGTCAGGACCAGCATCGCATGACGCCCCCAACAAAAATCGGGGAACATGGCTCTATGAATGGGGTATAGATGTATCCTTCATGCTGTTTTTGAGGGCGCCCATGCGGTTGTCGAGCTACACGGATTACGCATTGCGCACGCTGGTGTTCCTGGCGCTGAAGTCCGACGGCCTGGCCACCATCAACGATGTCGCCCAGACCTACGACATCTCGAAGAACCACCTGATGAAGGTGGTGCATCAGCTGAGCCAGCTGGGATACGTCGAGGCCGTGCGCGGACGGGGCGGCGGGCTGCGACTGGGCCGCAAGGCGGAAGACATCCGCCTGGGCGAGGTCGTGCGCGCCACGGAGCAGGAGCTGGACATCCTGGAGTGCTTCTCCAGTACCTCGCCCGCCCTGTGCCGCCTGAATCCCACCTGCGTGCTGAAGTCCGCCTTGAAGGAGGCGCTGCAGGCTTTCCTGGCCGTGCTGGATGACTATACCCTGGCCGACCTGGTGAAACCCCGCCGCACTCTGGCCGGCTTGCTGGATTTGCCGCTGCCCGCCAGCCTGGCCGGGACCGCCTGACCACCCGCCACGCCCCGGTGTCCCGATCCGCGCAGGGTCGCCCCGATGGCAACGATGGTGACAGGGGAACGTCCAGCCCTTACCGTCGGTTTCACCCCACCCGCATCCTTGCCGGATGTCATTCGCAATGCTGAACCGACTGCGCGCCGCCCTCAGGCCGGCCCAGGCCCGTCCCGACCGGACGGCGCCCCGGGCGCCGGACGGGCATGTCCTCTACGCCGTAGGCGACGTCCACGGTGAACTGGGATTGCTGCGCCGCTTGCTGGATACCATCGCCCGGGACCACGCCCAGATGGTGGAGCGCCATGGCCCCCTGACGCCGGTGCTGATCATGCTGGGCGACTATGTCGACCGGGGTCCGGACAGCCGCGGGGTCGTCGATCTGCTGCGCGGGGGCGCCGACCCGGCCGGCCGCACCCTGGACGATATGCTGCCCGGCTTCACCCGCCATTGCCTGCGCGGCAACCACGAACAATCCATGCTGGACTTCCTGGCCGATCCCCTGGCCGCCCTGCGCTGGCTGGACTTCGGCGGACCGGCCACCTTGCGCAGCTATGGCCTGCCCGCGGTGATGGAGGGGCCTGCCGTACTGCAGGCCGTGGCGTTGAGCGAGGCACTGGCGGCCCAGTTGCCCCCGTCACACCGCCGCTTCCTGGACGGGCTGGCCTATCAGGTCGTCTATGGCGACTACGCCTTCGTCCATGCCGGCATACGGCCCGGCCGGCCCCTGGCCGAACAGACGGCGGAAGACATGCTGTGGATCCGCGCGCCCTTCATGCTGGCCGAGGGGCCGCACGAGAAGGTCATCGTCCATGGCCATACCATCGTGCCGGACGTCGACATCCTGCCCCAGCGCATCGCGGTGGACACCGGCGCCTACCGCAGCGGCCGGCTGTCCGCCGTGGCCCTGCACGGACCTGACATCCGCGTCCTGGATGCCCAGCGGGCGGGGCCGCTGTAAGGCCCCTATCCCGCCCTGTCCCCCGTCTCCAGCGTCACCGTGCCGGTGGCGCGGGAGACGCAGATGCACATCTGGCGGCCCTCCGCCTTTTGCCGGTCGCTGAGGAAGACGTCGCGGTGGTCCAGGGCGCCGCCGGCCACATCCACCACGTCCAGGGCACAGAGGCCGCATTCACCCCGGCGGCAGTCGTACATCAGGTCGGCGCCAGCCTCCTGCAGGGCCGACAGCAGGGTCTGGTCAGGGCGCACAGTCACCGTCAGGTTCAGGCGCGGCACGCGGGCGATGAACGGCTGGGCGGGAGAGGCGCCGCCGGCACCGAAGGTTTCCAGCCGGAAATCGGACGGCGGGCGGCCCAGGGCGGCCCAGGCCTGGCGCGCCGCCGCCATCATGGGTGCGGGGCCGCAGATATAGACCTCACCCCCCGGCGCCACGCGCGCCAGCTCGGCCTTGAAGTCGATGGCCTGGCCCTCGGCGTCCAGGAAGATGTGCAGCCGGTCGCCCAGCAGCGTCCGCAATTCCTCCGCGAAGGCCAGATCCACGGCGCGGCGGGCGGCGTAGAGCAGGCGGACGGCGGCGTCCCGGCGGGCCAGCGCGCGCGCCATCGCCAGGATGGGGGTGATGCCGATGCCGCCAGCGATCAGCAGATGATCGGGCCGGCCGGCCGACAGCTGGAAATGGTTCAGGGGCGCGCTGATGGTCAGGCGCGCGCCCGGCGCCAGGCCCCACATATAGGCGGAACCGCCCCGGCTGTCCGGCAGCCGCTTCACCGCGATGCGCAGGATGCCGTCGCCCGGTTCCCCCACCAGGGAATAGTGGCGCACGTCCGGCTGGCCGCCGATCAGCACCTGCACCTGGATGTGCGATCCGGGGCCGTAGGCCGGCACCGGCCCCTGCGGCTGGATGTCGAACTGGCGGACACTATCCGCCACGTCGCGGGTGGCCAGCAGGCGCGCCGACCCCCATTCTGCCTTGAATCCCATAGGTCGTTTTCCTCCCGTAATGTCTCAGCGCCGCGCCACGGTCACGGCCACGCCGCCGCCAGTCGCAGCAGCGATCCGCCGGGCAGGCCGGTCAGCCTGTCCCGGTCGCTCAGGGCGGCGCGCAGGCGGCGCTGGGCCACGCGGGCATGCTCGGCAGCCAGCGCCTCGGCCCGGGCCCCTTCGCCCCGGCTGATCGCTTCAAGCAGCAGGCGGTGCTGTTCCTGGGCCACCACCAGGGTGTCGCGGCCCGCCGCCTCTGTGGCGTGCAGCTGCACGAAGGCGGAAGGGCCGGCGAAGGGTTGTGCCGCCGCCTGCTCCACCGCGCGCGCCACGACGCCGCTGCCCGCCAGGCGCACCAGTTCCTCATGGAAAAAGGCGTTGAGGCGGACGTACTCGTCAAAGTCCGCCTCGCTCAGCAGCGGCTGGGCCACCACCCGGTCCAGCGCCGCCACGCAATCGCGCAAGGGCGCCAGGGCGGCGGCGGTGGGCCGGCGCTCCGCCGCCAGGCGGGCGGCCAGCCCCTCCAGCGTGCCGCGCACCTCGATGGCGTCGGCAAGATCCGCGGCGGTGAAGGCGCGCACGACGAAGCCGCCGCTGGCCCCGGGCGCCACCAGCCCTTCCTGTGCCAACCGCTCCAGGGCCAGGCGCACCGGCGTGCGCGACACGCCAAGCCGCTCGACCATGGCCGGTTCGGACACGCGCTTGCCGGGCGGCAGTTCCCCCGCCAGGATCAGCTCGCGCAGACCCTGCTGCGCGCGCGCCACCTGCATGCCCCGCCCCTCTTCCTCCGCCACCATCGCCTTCATTCCGCCGCCACCCGCTGGGGCCGCTCGGCCGCGATCATGCGGTCGATCAGGCGGCGGGCCCACATGCCGCCGGCATCGATGTTCAGATTGTAGAAACGGCGGTCCGGATGGCTTTCGATGGCGCGCTGCTGCGCCTCCAGCACCTCTTCATCCTCCCCGAAGATGCGGTGCACGCCCTCGCGCAGCTCATGGGTCAGGCGTTGTTCACCCAGGCGGTAGTTGCGGCAGAAGGCCCAGAAGTAATGGCAGCTGCCGTCCGTCTGGGGCGTGATGGTGTTCAGCACATAGCCGTTGACACCCTGGCTGCGGTCGCCCTCCGGCGCGCCGGTGCCGGCGGGGGCCACGCCCACGTCGATGGCGATGGTGCAGGGCGCCTCGAAATTGATGATCTGCCAGCGGTCCACCTTGCCCGGTTTGCCCAGCTGGGCCGCCCAGAAGGGCGGCGGATCGATGCCGTGCATCCAGCGGGTGACGGTGGCGGTCTTGTCGGTATGGGTCACCTGGAAGGGCGCCTCGGCCACCGCGTCGTTGCCGATGCTGGAGCCGTGCACGAAGGTTTCGTGCGTCAGATCCATGAGATTGTCCAGCACCAGGCGATAGTCGCACTTCACCGTGATCAGGCGGCCGTCGCCTGCCCAGTCGGGATCATGGTTCCAATGCAGGTCGGGCACCAGGGCGGGGTCGGCCAGGGCCGGATCGCCCATCCACACCCAGAGGAAACGGTGCCGTTCCACCACCGGATAGGATCGCACGCACGCCGCGGGGTTCAGCGTTTCCTGGCTGGGCATGTGGGTGCAGCGGCCGTTGGCGGCGTATTCCAGGCCGTGATAGCCGCAGCGCACGCCATCGCCCACCAGCCGGCCCTTGGACAGCGGTACCAGGCGATGCCAGCAGGCGTCGGCCAGGGCCACCGGCGTGCGGTCCAGCTGACGGTAGAACACCAGTTGCGTGCCGCAGATGGTACGCGGGAACAGGGCCCGACCCACCTCATGGTCCCAGGCCGCCGCGTACCAGGCGTTGTCCGGCCAGGCCTTCGCCGCCGTATCCAGCCCAGGGGCCCCAGCCCCTGAAACCAACGAACGCCCCGTCACCCAGGACTGGCCCTCACCCTGCGCGCGATCGTCCCGACCCATGGCACCGCTCCTCCACATTTGTTATGGAGCATATGTACCGTATCGCGGAGATGCATGCAACTTGACTCTTTATCGGCGGAATCTGACGTCCATTTCCCTATTTTGTATACATCAAGCCCGGCAGGCATAAGGCCCACAGGCCAAGGTAACGCCGCCCTCCTCCCTCGTCGGGTCCAGGACGAAGATGCGGTAGCTGTCACCGCCGGGGGTGACGCGCACCACCACATGGCCCTGGCGGCTGCGCAGGGCCGGCAGAAAGCGTTCGTTGACCTGGGCCGCCGCCGGCAGCAGTTCGGTGGCGAAGACATCGCGGGGCTTGGCGCCCGGCCAGGCATTGGTCAGTCGTTCCATCTGCGCCATGCCCGGATGGGTGGCGTGCCAGGAGGGGATGATATAGGCCTGGGCGTCGAGCAGGCGGACGAAGTCCGGCCCGCAGGCATCGAAATAGCCGTGATGGTCGGCCACCGCCACCTCCACCCGGCCGCAGGCGGCGGCCACGGGCGTCTCGACATCCATCCAGGGAAAACGGCCGTCGCGGGTGGACGCCGTCAGATCACCGCCGGTGAAATAGCCGAAGCGGCCATAGTCCAGGCGCAGGGCCAGGGACATCATGTTCTCCACCGGCCGATCGGCGGGCGCCAGGGTGGCATTGTCGGGGAACAGCGGCCGGCTGTCCGGGCCCTGGCCCGTCCACACGCGGCCATTGCCCGCCACCACGCGGATGGCGAAGCCCGCCACCGGGGTGCGCGACCGGATCTGGTCCACCGATCCCACCCGCACCGCCGCCACCGCCCGGCCCGACCGCGCCCGGGCATCCAGCCAGGCGCGGTAGTTGGTGGCGAAAGGCGCCGACAGGGGCGGCAAGTCGCCATAGTCGGGATAGGCGCGATCGATGACCATGGCCGCCGGCATGAGGCGGTCGACCTCGCTGAGGCCCGTCAGGCGATAATCGCCGTCCGGCGCCTGGGCCAGGTCCGACGTCACGTCACCGATATGGTCGGGGTGGATATGGGTGGCGACCATATAGTCCAGGCTGTCCCGTCCGGCGGCCCGGGCCTGGCGCAGGGCATAGCGCGCCACCCATTCCCCCGGCTGGCGGCTGGCGTCGGGCCGGATGGGGGCGGAGAGGCCCGGCCCGTCATGGTTGGTGCCGCAATCGACCAGCAGAGTGGTGCCGTCGGGTGCCAGGATGAAGGTGGCGTTGCCCCGGCCGGTGTCGATGTGGTGGATGTCCAGCGTGCCTGGCGTCCAGGGCGGCAGCGCCTCGCCTGCAGCTCCCACGCGCCGGGTGCCGGCCAACAGCAGGCCGCCGGCCAGGGCACCACAGAATTGGCGGCGATCCATGTGCGCCCTCATCTTAAAACGACGCCGACAGGGTGAAGCCATAGGTGCGCGGCGGGCCCAGATATTCCGACAGCACGCCCGCCGTGGACGGTGTCTGCAGGAAGGCCGTGTCGAACAGGTTCTTGCCCCACAGGGTCAGACGATAGCGTCGGTCCGGCGTTTCGAACGACAGGCTGGCGTTGAGCAGGTCATAGGCCGGCACGAACAGCTGCGGGCTTTTGGTGGCGCCGGTGTAGTAGTCGTCCAGCCAGGAATAGCTGACGTTGCCGCTGAGGAAGCCCAGCGTGCCCACCGGCGTCTCATAATTGGCCGTCAGCGCCACCTTGTGCTTAGGCGAGGAGCCCAGGGGGTGGCCGGTGTTGTTCACCACCTTGGCGATGAAGAAATCGTCATAGGCGGTGTCCAGGTAGGAATAGGCAGCGGTCAGGTCCAGGCCCTGGACGGGATGCAGGCCCAGCTCCAGCTCCGCCCCCTGCGATGTCGCCTTGGCGGCGTTCAGGATGGTGCCGATGCCGGTGACGGTGTTCTGCACGAATTCCTGCTTGTCGCGGTAGTCCAGGTGGAACAGCGCCAGGTTGGCGGTCAGGCGCTGGTCCCACCAGCCGGTCTTGGCCCCCACCTCATAGTTCGTGACCTTTTCGGGGTTGAAGGGGGTGACGATGGCGGCAAGGCTGCTGGCCTCGGTGTTGTACCCGCCGGAGGTGAAACCCTTGGCCATGCTGGCGTACAGCATGGTGTCGGGGATGGGTCGCCACGACAGCACGGCGCGCGGCGTGAACTGCGCCCAGGCGCTGTTAAGGTCCCCGGTGCGGAAGCCCGCCGCCGGCACCAGGTAATTGGTGCGGGCCAGGTTGCCCTGCTTCTGGTCCAGGGTGTAGCGGCCGCCCAGCGTCAGCTTGACGTCCGCCGGCAGGTTGACGGTGCCGTCGAGGAAGCCGGAAATGCTGTCCGTGCCCACCGACTGATTGGCCAGCTGATTGGTAGTCAGCACGCCGGTGCGTGCCGCGAAATTGCGGGTGCCCAGCTGCCGGCTGGCGTCCTCGTTCAGGTAATAGACACCGGCGACGAAGGTGCCGAGGTCCCATTCCGGGCTGGTGTAACGCACCTCTTCGGAAAAATCCTTCACGTCGTCGGCATCGTCGTTCATCTGCTGGCTGCCGGTGGTGAGGAAGGCGTAGTTGGTGCCGGTGGAGGAATAGCGTTCCACGGAGCGCGACAGGCGGTAGGCGGTGATGGCGGTGACCGTGCCCTGACCCACGTCGATCTCGGTGTTGTTGGCGAAACCCGCCATGTGCCGGGTGAAGCTCTGCGGGAAACCCAGCTCGGAGGTGCGCGGGTTGCCGTCATTACCACCGCCCAGCGACGAGAGGGTGCGGCCGCCGTTGTGGTCGTCACTGTAGTCCAGGGTGAACAGGGTCTGCACCCGGCCGGCGCGGGCCCGCAGTTGGCCACGAACGCTGGTGCTGTCCAAATCATCCTCCGCCCTGCCCGTCAGGCGATCCTCGCCATAGCCGTCATGGCTGCGGCGGGAGACCACCAGCTTGGCCGCCACATCGTCGCTGACCGGGCCGCTGACCAGGGCGTTGAGGTCCACCGCGTTGTAGTTGCCATAGCCGACGGAGACCGAGCCCTCCGGCGTGGTGAAGGACGGCTTGCGTGTGTTCAGCAGGATGGCGCCGCCGGTGACGTTGCGGCCGAACAGGGTGCCCTGGGGGCCGCGCAGCACCTGCACCGAATCCAGGTCGAACAGGTCGAACATGGCGGCGGAGCTGCGGGTGATGAACACATCGTCCAACACCACCGCCACCGGCCGGTTCACGCCGATCTGGGTGAAGGTGTTGCTGGCGCCGCGGATGGCGATGGTGGGGCTGCTGTAGTTGAAGGAGGAGACCAGCAGGCCCGGCGTCACCCGCGACACATCCTGCAGGTTGGTGATGCGCTGGTCGCGCAGGGCTTTCGCCGGCAGGGCCGTCACCGCCACCGGCACGTCCTGCAACTTTTCCTCACGCCGCTGCGCGGTGACCAGGATTTCCGTCAGGTCGGCGGCGGCGTACTGGGCCGCCTCCCCCGCCGCCGCGTGCGGCACGGCCTTGCGCACCACCAGCCCGCCCCCGGCATCCGGCACTACCTCCAGCCCGCTGCCGGCCAGCAGGCGGACCACGGCATCCCACACGCTCATGCGGCCGTCCACCGCCGGCGCGGTGCGGCCCGCCACCATGTCGGGCGCGAACAGGATGTTGGTGTCCGTCTGGCGCGACAGCGCTTCCAGCGACGCCGCCAGCGGCTGGGCCGGCAGTTGCACCTGCGCCTGCGCCTGGGCAGGACCGGCCGGCGCTTGAGCCGGGGCCTGTGCGCGGGCGGTGCCCCCCACCGCTAATAGGCCGGCCAGCGCCGTGCCCACGATCAAGGACCGGCGCAACCGCCCGACCGCCATTTTCCTGTGATGAAACGCCATGATTTTCCCCCGAGTGGCAGGGCTGATTTCCAGCCTCTTTCCCTCGACGCCGGGGGCCCGCCTTTACCTCACCCCCCTTTGGGAAATTTCACTAAACTGTCATCCGGCTCTTTACCGGACGAGCGTCAGCCGATCCCCCTGCCCCACCACGCGCAGGGCCAGCAGGGTGCCGACGGAGCGGGCGAAGGCGGCGTTGTCGCCCACGCGATAGGTGCCGCTGACCCGCAGGGCCGCCACCTCGGGCGCTACCGCCAGCTTCACGGCGCTGTAGCGGTTCATTTCCGCCGCCGCCGCCGCCAGCGTGTCGTCGCGGAACACCGCGCGCCCGCCCTGCCAGGCGATGGCATCGGCCACGTTGGGCTGGCTCAGCCGCACGCCGGCGGCTTCCGTCGCCAGCTGCTGGCCCCCGGCCAGGGTGACTGGGGCGGCGTCCCCCGGCAGTCCCCCCACCTGGGCGCCGCCATCCACCAGGGTGACGGTGACGTCGTCGGCATCGCGGCGGATATCCAGCTGGGCGACGCCCGGCTGGACCTGGACGTGACGGCCGGCCGCCTCCACCTCGAAGGGGCGGGGATCGGTGGCGGCGGTGGTGAAACTGGCGCGGCCGCGCACCAGGGTCACGCGGCGGGCCTTGTCGTCCAGGCGCACCCGGATCCGGCTGTCGGTATCCAGGATGACCCGGGTGCCGTCCGCCAGGGTCACACGCCGCTGTTCGCCCACGGCGGTGCTGTAGACGGTGGCGCCCGCCCGCTGCCAGAAGCCGATGCCGCCCACGGCCAGGACCAGCCCGCCGGCGATGCCGGCCAGGACCAGGCGGCGGCTGGGCGCGTCAGGCGCCGGTGGCGGCGACAGGCTGGCGCGCTCCGCATGCAGGCCGCCGGCCACGTCCCACACCAGGGTCATGTGTTCGAACGCGGCGGCATGCGCGGGATCGGCGGCGCACCAGGCACGGAAGGCCGCCACGGTGTCCTCGGTCCGGTCGGGGGCATGCAGGCGCGCCATCCAGGCGGCGGCCTCGACATCGGCCGGCTCATGCGGCGACGCGCTATGGGATTGTGCCCGGGCCACCTGTCTCACCACCCCTTCGCCCATTCGGCCAAGGCCAGGGCCGCCTTGGCGATGTGCTTTTCCACGGCACTCTGGCTGATGCCGAGGCGGGCCGCGATCTCATGGTATTTCAGGCCATCCAGCCGGTGCATCAGGAAAATCTCCCGCGTGCGCGGCGGCAGGCGACCGATGCCCTCGCGCACCCGGTCCAGACGCTGGCGGGCGGCGTAGACCTCGTCCTGCAGGGGGGCATCATCAGCCAAGGTGTCGGCCATGCCCGCGTCCAAGGGCGCGGCGGCGGTTTGGCGACGGGCGCGGCGATGCTCGTCCAGGGCGCTGTTCGCGGCGGCCCGCACCAGGAAGGCCTCGGGATTGCGCACCTGTTCCCGGGCGCGGTACGCCTCCAGCTTCATGAAGGCGGCGTGCAGATGGTCGTCCACGTCCTGCGCGCCCGTCAGGCGGATCAACTGCCGGCGCAGGCGCGCCCACAGGGTGCGGCTGGCCAGGGCGTCCTTCTGGTGCTGGTCCATGGGCGCGGAATTCCGTCGGCGGAACGTCGGGGGATATGCGCGCGTACGATACCGCAGCCGGCGCACCCGGGGAAAGGTGCGCCGCGCAGAAACCCTCCTACCCCCCTTGCCCAACTCCGCTTGCACGCCCCCGCTGGGGAGGACGTGGCCCATGCGGTCCGGATCAGGCCCGGCCCGCCTTGACCGGCACGTCCTGGGGTGCGTTCACCAGGGCGTCGGCATGGTCCAGCAGGTGCTGGCGGATCTGGCGTCCGCTGAGGCCGGTGTCCGCCAGGCTGTGGCTGTTGAACATGGTGCGGTCCTTATCGCCGCGCCGCAAGCCGTGGGCCCACAGGTAGAACTCTCCGGTGGCCGCTTCCATCACGATGTCATCCAGGCCCGCGCCCAGGCGCTGCATTTCCGCCGGGCTCAGTTCGGCCACGAAAATGATGAAGCGGCGCACGGACTCGTCGTTCTCACGGTTGATGCGCAGGATATGGCGGATGCCCTGCTCCATCAGCGCGTTGATGCTGGTGCCGTCCAGCGCCGCGCGGATCTTGATCTGCCGCAGCAGGTCGGGTTCCAGGCGGAAAGTGGTCATGACCCGCTGATCCTTAACCTTGGGGGTGGCTTTTTCCGGCATGACGGTCGTGCTCCTCTTCGGGGACGGTCCCGTCCATCAAGCTTTCATGATGGCATCGGAACCTTGAAAAAGGCCCGGCCCCCGAAGGAGCCGGGCCCGGTGATCGACTTAGAACGGGTAGAAACGGAAGGCGCTGTAGACCACCGTGTCGTCGGTGCTGGGGCTGCCGCCGACGCCCTGGAAGGCGTCGCGCCGCAGGTATTCCGCCTGCATGCCGAACTGCATGGTGCCCATGTTGCCGTGGTAGAACTTCCACCAGTAACCAGCGGTCACTTCGCGGATGGAGCGGGTGTTGCCGGTGCAGGCCAGCGACGAGTTCTCTGTGTAGCAGCCGGTGTTGACCGACAGCGCGTTACCATAGCCGTAGGCCTTGCCGGCCACGGTGAAGGCCTTGCTGTCCGCCTGCTCCAGGCCGTAGTAGGCGTACAGATCCCAGTCGGCGTCCGGGTGGGCGACCAGGCCGGCCAGGGCCGTGACCTCGGTCAGCGGCGACAGGCGGCCGTAGGGGTTGACCGTCACGTCAGGCAGGCCCGCGGAGGCGTAGCGGCCGACACCCTGGCCCACCATCGTGCTGGCCTGGAAGTCCAGCACCTTGGGCATCAGGGGCAGGACGGCGGCGGCACCGATGCCCCAACCCGTCTCGGTGTAGTTCTGGCCGGCGACGCGGCTCTGGAACTCACGCGCCAAACCGAACAGTTCATAGTGGCCGTAGCCCGGCTCGGCCGCGAACTTCACGACCAGGTCCGGCGCGATGTCGGTGGAGTAGTTGGCGGTGGCGTTCAGCAGCGAACCACCTGGGTTCGTGTTGCTGTTGGAGACCAGGCTGGTCGAACCGTTGATGGAGGCCTGCGGGCCTTCCAGGGCGATGGCCAGCCAGTACTTCTTGTCCCAATCCTTAGTGGCGCGGAAGGTCCAGGCGCGGGTCCAGTCGAAGCCGACGGCGTACTGCGCGTCCGGACCGGCCGGCAGCAGCTCGTTGCGCGGGGTGATGCCCGTGCCCAGCTTGTCGGTGGTGACCAGGCTGAAGGTCTGGCCGGCCAGCAGGTGCCAGCCGGTATCGTTCCAGTCGGCCGACAGGAAGCCGTGGCGCATGCGCGGCACGTAGCTGTTGCTTTGGCCACTGTTGGACGTGGTGCCGGCCCCCAGGAAGTCCGCCTCGAAATAGGCGCCCAGGTGGGTGTCGGGACCGACGTCGGTTTCCGCCAGCAGCGACAGGCGGCTCTGACGGGCGCTGCCACGGAACTCGTCACGATCGTAGTTGGACGAGTTCTTGAAGGGGATGCTGTTGTAAGGGGTGGCCATATCCGCCGTCTCATTGCGAGACCGGTAGATGGTGGCTGCTTCGATGAAGCCGCCGAAGGTCAGCTTCAGACCCTTGCCCAGGCGCAGACTGTTGTCCTTGGGGTCGGTCACCTTCTGCTGCTGGGCGATCTGCGTGGCGGCGGTGGCCGCCTTTTCCGCGGCCGCGCGGGATTCCACCACCGCCTTGGCGTTGGTGTCCTGCTGGGTCGCCAGCGCCTGCAGCTGCGACTGCAGCGCCTGGATCTGCTTGTTCAGGGCGTCGATCTGCGCCTGGGTCGCCACGATCTGGGTCGGCGTGGCGGCGGTGGCGGCAGCCGAGGCGGCCTTCTTATGCTTCGTGGTGCTGGCGGCGTCCTCAGCGCGCGCCGCGGTCGCTGCACCCATCAGGGCGATGCAGGCCGTGGTCATGAACGCGGCACGCGCGAGGGCGCGGCCTTTACGGATCTGATGCGGCGGATGGGTCCATCCGTTCCGCGCTTCAATAGACATCACTGTCCACTCCCATCAACTGATTAGCTTCTTATCCGCACCCGGACAGGCGCGATGGCCCTTTAAAGCAGTTGTCGATTGAAGAAATGTGGCAGTCGACTAAAGGATCTTTTAGCTAATTAAATTCGCTTTTAAGATCCTATGGGCGACATTCAGTCGCACACGCGGACAATATTCAGATTAAATCACGATATATTGCTATATTACCAGCTAAAGACCACGCCCCGCCGCCGGGTTTTCTGGGGGATGCAACCGGCGGCGGGGCGGGCCGATAGGCCCTGGGTGGTTTTGCGGGGGCCACCCGGGCCGTACGACGGATCCCCAGACAGGCGGGACGGGGATCCGTCGATGGGGCGATGGCGGGAAGCGCCCTAGTTGATGGGCACCAGGGTCTGGGTCATGGCGGCGTCAAGGTTGTCGACGCAGCGGGCATGTTCCCCCGTGCCCGGGGTGAAGCCGACCTCGGCGCAGGCGCGGTTCTCCTGCGCCAGCCGCTGGGTGGCGAAGGAGGGGCCAGCGCAGGCGGCCAAGCTGCCGCCGATGCCGGCGACGAGGGTGACGGCGGCCAGGATGGCGGCCCAATGGGCCTTGATCAGGCGGCGGCTGATGGCGATGGTCATGGTTTAGTTCCCCCCGGCGATGTCGATCGGGTTTTGGGTGGAGTGATAGGCGGCGACATGGGTGGCGTTGCCCAGGACCTTGTCGCGATAGTTCAGCACGCACATGGCGTAGTCCGGCGTATCCGGGGTCAGGCCCTTCTGGCTGCACGCCGACTGGCCGGCCAGGTTGGCGGAAGCCTCCGCCCGGTTCGTGGCGGCTTCGGCCAGCGATCCGGTCAAGCTGTCCACGCAGGCGACATAGTCGGTGTTGGGTGCTGTCAGGCCCATGGTGTCGCGACAGACGCGCTTCACGGTGTCCAACTGAGTGGCGGGAACCGTCGCGGCATGGGCGCAAGCCGCCACCCCGGCCCATACCAGCAGAGCCAGGCCGGCCTTCTGGACTTTGGCATTATTCAGTATACGCTGCATCTTCCACTCCAACCGTCAAGTGAATGACTGATGGATCGAATGTTATCGTCACGGACTCACGTCACAACTAAAGCTTAGTTTATTTATTAAAACTGATTTTAGATTTTCAATAACTGAGTCAATCAACTTACCAATCATGGACTCAGTAAAATCCCGCTGACAACACCATATTGGTCGCACCACATCGGAATTTTCGAAATTGCTGTGGTCGATTTGAAGGTGTTTTACAACTAGATATCATGATATATTGCGGCATTAGATCGCATACCGGATTTTTATGAGGTAATTCGTTATCACAGCGCCCGCATAGCCAAAATTATAATTTTTTTTAAAAACCATTCGCGCTTTTTAATTGGCGGCATTAATCAAACGAGCCGAAAGTTGCCACGGCAACGTCCCCGCCAGAGGACCGCCGTCGTCCGTTTCCCGCCCCTGCGGTATCGCCGCGTTCACCATGTTTGGTGGTTGCCACCGGCACGCCCTTGGCGGATGGTCAGGCTTTCGCCTTGGACGCGCACGCGCCCAGGGTGGTGGCGTAACGGCTGACGGCGGAACCGGCGGATGGACATCGACACATTCGACGATCAGGGATGGCCCCCCGTGACTTCCAAAGCTCACATCCTGCTGATTGAGGATGATCGGGAAACCGCCGATGAGATCATCCGCGACCTAGCCGACCGCGGGTATATGATCAGCCACGCCGACAATGGCCGCGTGGGCCTGGAGCGGGCGCGCGAGGGCAAGTACGACCTGCTGATCCTGGACCGCATGCTGCCGGAGGTGGACGGCCTGTCCATCATCAGCCAGCTGCGGGCGGAAGACGTGCGCGTGCCCGTGCTGTTCCTGAGCGCGTTGAACGACGTGGACGAACGCGTGCGCGGGCTGAAGGCCGGTGGCGACGATTACCTGACCAAGCCCTTCGTGTTGTCGGAACTGTCAGCCCGGGTGGAAGCCTTGCTGCGGCGGCCGGCGGAGCCGCGCACCACCCGCTTGCGCGTGGGCCCGCTGGAGTTGGACCTGATCAGCCGCGAGGCCAACCGCGACGGCCGTCCGGTGGAACTGCTGCCGCGCGAGTTCAAGCTGCTGGAGTACCTGATGCGTCATCCCGCCCAGGTCATCACCCGCGCCATGCTGCTGGAAGACGTGTGGAACTACCGCTTCTCGCCCCAGACCAACCTGGTGGACGTTCACATCGGCAAGCTGCGGCGCAAGGTGGACGCGCCCGGCGACTTCCCCATGATCTACAACATCCGCAACGTGGGCTTCGTTCTTCGTGAACCTCAGTGACATCGGCGGTATTCGATCGTGACCGCTGAAATGCCGCCATGCGCAAGTGTCGGACGCCGCCATCCGGCGGCCTGGTTCATGCGCCTCACGACGCGGCCCGCCAGCCGGCGCGCCCCGGCAACACCCTCCCATGACCGCTGGCATGAGATAGCCCGCACCACCAGTTTCCGGCTGGCCATCGTGTTCGCCTGCTTCTTCGCCGGGTCGTCCCTGCTGTTGTTCGCCTTCATCTACTGGCGGGCCACGGTGTTCGAGACCAACCGTATCGACGCCCTAATCACCGAGGACGCGCGCACCCTGGCCAGCGAGGACCAGGACGCCATCCTGGCCCTGATCAACACCCACGTGACGGGCGATTTCCACCGCGTGGGCTATGCCGCCCTGTTCGCACCCAACGGCAACCGCATCGCCGGCAACCTGGAAGGGGTGCCGCCCGGCCTTCCCATCGACGGCAAGGTCCACGTCGTGCGCGCCGCGCGCACCGACCTTCCGGCCATGGGTGCCATCGACGTACGCCTGGCGGCCCTGCGCATCGCCAATGGCAACATCCTGGTGATCGGCCGCAATGGCCAATACATGGTCGTGTTGCGCGAGGTGGTGATGCATGCCCTGACCATGGGGGCCATCCCGGCCATGGGCCTGGCGCTGGGCGCCGGCATGTTCCTAGCCTGGCGCACCCAGCAGCGCCTGAAGGAGGTGCATCGCGCCGCCGAGCGCATCATGAGTGGAGAGGTGCATGAGCGCCTGCCCATCGCCGGCATGGGCCCCCGGGATGAGCTGGACCGCTTGTCCCTGTTGTTCAACGGCATCCTGGATGAGACGGAGCGCCTGCTGGGCGAGATCAAAGCCACGGGCGATGAGATCGCGCATGATTTGCGCACCCCCTTGACCCGCGTCCGCGCCCGCCTGGAGCGCACCATGAAGGGCGACATGGGGCCGGAGGAGACGCGGGAGACGGTGGGCAAGGCCATCGGCGGCCTGGACCAGGCGCTGGCTGTCATCACCGCCCTGCTGCGCATCCGCGAGCTGGAGAACAGCAAGCGCCAGCGCGGCTTCACCACCCTGGATCCGGCCGAGGTCATCCTGCTGATCGAGGAGTTGTACCAGCCCATCGCTGAAACCAAGGACATCACCTTCACCGTCGACATCGCGCCCGTGCCGCCGATGTTCGCCGACCGCGACCTGCTGATGGAGGCGGTGGGAAATCTGGTGGACAACGCCCTGAAGTTCACGCCCCCGGGCGGCCGGGTCACCCTGGCGCTGGGCCCGCGCGAGGGTGACGGCGCCACCGTCATCCGCGTGGCCGACAGCGGCCCCGGCATCGCGGCGCACGAGCGCGACCTTGTCTTTTCCCGCTTCTACCGCTCCGACCGCACCCGCCACCTGGAGGGCACCGGCCTGGGCCTCAGCCTGGTGGCCGCCATCGCCCGGCTGCACGGCATGGCGCCCCGGGTCGGCGACAACAACCCGGGCTGCGTGGTGGAACTGGTGGCGGAGGGGGCACTGGCGCCCAGGGCGCCGGTGGCTGCCTCCCCGACCGTTTGAATATCCGCCCGCCCCCAGCGTTCCGGCGCGTGCCAGCCCCACTGCCCGGTTGCCAGTCCCTGAACCAACGGGCAAGGTGACCGGCCTCAAGAAGACGAACGCAGGGACGCCGCGGGCCCATGATCACCATCTTCCCCAATGTCCTGAGCCCTCAGGAAGTCAGCCAGTTGCTGGTGGGCCTGCGCGGCACGCCGTTCGCCGATGGCGCCGCCACGGCGGGGGAGCAGATCCGGCAGGTGAAGAAGAACCTGCAATTGCAGGCGGGCATGCCGGGCTATGACGGCGCCTTCCGCACGGTGGTGCGTGGCATCGAGCGGTGTGAGGATTTCCGCCGCGCCCTGTTTCCCCTGCTGATGGCGCCGCTGGCTTTCAACCGCTATGACGAGGGCATGGAGTACGGCGCCCACAACGACATGCCGGTGATCAACACACCGGACCGGGGGCCCATCCGCGCCGACATCTCCTTCACCCTGTTCCTGTGCGATCCCACATCCTATGACGGCGGGGAACTGGTCATCGACCAGGGCGGGCACGAACAGGGTTTCAAGCCGACAGCGGGGTCGTTGGTCGCCTATCCGTCCGGCGCCATCCACCGCGTGGCCAAGGTGACGCGGGGCACCCGCATGGCCGCCGTGGGCTGGCTGCAAAGCATGATCCGCCGCCCGGAACACCGGTCCATGCTGTATGACCTGGGCCAGGCCCGCACCCATCTGCACAGCCTGGAAGGCAAGAGCGCGCAGTTCGACGCCCTGGCCCGCATCTACGCCAACCTTATGCGCGAATGGACGGAGCTGTGAAGGCGTAACGGCCTAGTCGCCGGCGCTGGCCGCGTCCAGCTTCAGGGGAATCAATCCTTCCCTGTCCACCTTCGCCTGGACCTCGCCGCGCAGGCTTACCCGCTTGGGATCCAGGTTGGGCAGCCGCTGCTTCAGGGCGCCGGCCACCGCGATCGCCCGGGCCTGCGCCAGGGCTTTCAAGGCTTGTTCCGCTACCGGTTCGGTCTTGGCGACACGGTCGCGCAGGGCGCCGACATAGCCTGTTTCATCCAACACGGGGGGCGGCGGGGTCTTGGCGCCGAGGGCCGCCGGGGGCGTATGGGTGAAGGAATCGCGCAACCGCGGCAGTTGGTCGGCGCCCAGGCGCTCGACGAACTGCGCCTCCAGGAACTGGCGCTGGCCTTCCAGGGTGTAGTGGTCGGCCAACGCCTGAGCCATGCGGGCGTCCAGCGCATCCCCCTGCAGCTGTGCCTTGTCCGCCTCCGGCGCCATGACGCCAGGCACGACCAGGGCCAATTGCGGCCGGGCGCCCAGCGCCTGGGCCAGATGGACGATCTTCTCCTGCTCCGGCGGGGAAAGGTCGGCCCGGCCGGGGGCGAAGTCGATATGGTCCAGCTTGTCCGCGTCCGCCCCGTCGAACAGCGCGGCCAGGGCGCGGAAGGGGGCGGTGACCAGATTGGTCAGCAGGTCGGCGGCGGCGGCACGGATGACGCTGCCGATGTCGAAACGCGGGTCGTTGATGTTGCCACTGACCGGCAGGTCGACGTTGATCTTGCCCTCGTCATCCTTCAGCAGGGCGATGGCGAGATCCAAGGGCAGGTCCAGCGCGCCGGGCACATCCACCCGGTCGCCCAGCTTGATGTCGCGGATGACGACGCGGTTGGCGCCGTTCAGCGCGCCGCCCTTGACCAGATAGTGCAGGTCGACATCCAGGCGCCCCCGGTCGATACGCCGGCCGGCGAACTTCACCGTGTAAGGCGACAGGTCGGGGAATTCGACGTTGCGGAACAGCATGTTGACGTTGGAATCGCGGCCGGGGTCGAAGGGTACCAGCCGCCCGTCGATGGTCACCTGGCCGAAGTCACCCACCTGACCGCGCAAGGCTAGGCGCGAGGACGCCGTGGCGCTGGAACTGAGCGCCGCCACCTCCCCCTGCAGGTCGGTGATGTGGGCCGAGAAGGGCAGTGGCAGGGAGGCGTCGCCGTAATCGGCCTTGCCGCCCGTGACCACCACCCGGCCCACGCTGACCGCCGGGGCCGGTGCCGAAGCTTGTGCGGCCGCCCCGGCGGCGGCCTTGGCCCGTGGCACTATCAGATGGTTGAAGTTGGTGGTCTGGTTGGCCGCCACCTGCAGGCGCAGATAGGGGGCCGCCACGGTGACCTGGGAAACGCGCAGCTCATTGGCCGCCTGGCTGTATTCAAAGCGGTCGATGCTCAGACTCTCCCAGGAGACGACCGGGATGCCGCCGCCCTGCTCCGCCACCGTCAGCGACCGCACCTCGCCCTTGCCGACCACGATGAGACCGCCAGGCGTCTTGTCCTCGGGCGGTGTGATGGTGATGTCACCCTCCGCAGACAGATTGCCATCGTTGATGTCCACCCGGGCGCTTTCGCGCACATAGGGCTGGGCGGCGGCGGCCGGCAGGTCGGTCAGGGTGGCCGTGGCCTCAAGCCGCAGGGCCGGCAGCGCCGTGACCTTGCCGTGCGCCGTCACCTGGCCCCCGCCGGACAGCGCCGCCGCCAGGGTGAAGGGGAATGCGGCGCCCGCCTGGTTGGAGAGATTGTCCAGGGTGAGGTCGATGGGCGTCAGCTCCAGCCGCGCCGGCTCATGCAGCGCTTGATCCTCCACCACCGCCTTGGCCTTGCGCACCTGGACCTTGCCCAGTGTGGCGGTCCACGGCGGCGCGTCGGTCCCCTTCGGTGTCGGCATGGCCGCTGGATCGGCATCTCCCACCAGCCAGGGCATGGGACCGACGCGACCGTCCGCCTGGCGCCGCAAGGCCGCGGTCAAGCCGTCCAGGCTGAGGCTGTCGGCGGCGAAGGTGCGTTCCGGCCAAGCCAGGCGCCCGCCGGCCAAGCGCAGTTCCGGCAGGGTCAGGAAAGGCGCCGCCACCCCGGTCTCATGCACCGCCAGGTCGCGCAGCGCCACACCCGCATGGGTGACCGCCAAGGCATAGGCACCGTCGGCGCGGCGGCTGACCTGATAATCCAGGTCGACCGCGAGGGTGCCGGTCGGCACGGTGACCTTGAAGACATCGCCGAAATAGCGGGCCGCCAGGGGAATGTAAGGCCCGCGCGCCGCCACATGGCCGGCGGAGACGATGGGGTTCAGGCCGGATGTGCCCGTCCATTCCAGGGTGGCGCCGCCCTCCAGCCCCACCTGCAGGTGCTGTTGCCCCTGGCGTTCCGGCAGGGTGCTGAGGTCGTTGAACTCCATGCCGACGGGGCCGACCTTGGTCTTGAACGGTGTGCCCGGCACCTGGTCGGTCACGTCGGCGGCCGCGTTGGTGACGGTCACGCGATGGATCAGCAGGCGCGGCAGGCCCTGGCTGGGCGCGTCGGCCTTGGCCTGGTCCTCACCAGAGGCGGCGGCCTGGATCAGGCGCCCGATGTTGGTGTCGGTCTCGCCATAGCGCACCAGGGTGGCTTTCAGGCCATCCAGCTGGATGTCGTTGACGCCCCAGGCCCAGCGCAGCAGTCCGCTGGGCGCCAGGCGGACATAGAGTCGGTCGAAGCCCAGCAGCGGAGCGCCATCGGCCTCCGTCAGGCGGAAGCCGCGCAACTCCACGCTGAGGGCGTAAGGGTTGACGCGCACCTCGTCCAGGGTGGCAGGGCGTTGGAAGGCTTTCTGCGTCACCTCCACGATTTCCCGCCGCAGCACGGGCGGGGCGACGAAGAAGCCCACAAGCGTGTACAGCGCCAGAATGAGGACGGCCCAGAAGCGCTTGCGCCGCACGGTCCACCACAGGCGGGGCTCGCCCAGGCGCTGCCGGCGGATGAAAACGCCGAGACGATGGCGGAACGAGGACGGCGTGGGTGGCGGGATCGGCATGGGATGGGGTCCTGCGGCGTGGACCCCATCCTATAATGGCAAAGCTGCAAGGGATATGGGCTTGGTGTCGTCCGGACCTGCCCGGACGACACTAACCCTTTGGGTCAGCTTATGATTCCCAAGCTGCGCCTTATTGGGGATCGCCGTAGACGATACCCCGGCCATGGGTTCCGACATAAACGCGGCCATACCGCTTGGGATCGCCCGACACCTGCAGGATCAGGCCCCACTGGTGCTGGTCATCGTTTACCCGCACCCAATGCCGCCCGGCATCGTCGGAGCGGAAGATGCCCCGCTGATGGTCGATGGTGCCCACTAGGTAGAGGGCGGCGACGTCAGCCCCGGGGGCAGCCTTGCCGAAGCCGAAGGCGTGCAACTCCTCCACGCCGGGCAGGCGGGTGTAGGCCCCACCATCGGCCGTGCCGTGGTAGAGCCCATCGAAGGCGGCGATCCACAAGTCGCCCTTGCGGCCCGGCGTGGCGTACAGGGCATCCTGGCCGCCACGCGGATCGCCCCGGCCGTTGCGCACCGCCGCCGGCGTGGGCAGGCCGTTGGGCAGGGTGAAGGGCCGCGCCTGGAAATGGGCGGCGCGGTCGGTGCTGACGTACAGTTTCCCGTCGAACAGCGACAGGGCATAGAAGGTGTTGGGATCCGCAGCGTCGCCGATCACCCGCACGCCATCCGGCAGGCCCTGGGCCGAGGTCCAGGTGGCGCCGTGGTCGGTGGTGACGAAGGCGCCGGACACCAGCCCCTCCTTAGCCCCCTGCGGCGTCCACACCCAGGTGGCGCCATCGGCGGAGACGGCGACCTTGCCACGCTTGGCCTCCGGCACCGGCATCTCCGCCGGCTTCCAGCTGCGGCCGCCATCCAGGGAATAGCCGATGTTGGGCGCGGGATAGCGTTCGTCATGGATGCCCACGCGCACCACCACGCCGGGATTCAGCGGTGCCGACACCACGCTGTCGGTGTTGCCGAACAGGGGCGAGGAGGCAGCGCCCTCCGGCGCCGGCTTGTCCAGGTCCCAATGCACGAAGCCGCCATAGTCGCCGATGGCGGAGATCAGCGGGGCGCCTTGGACGGGGCTGTTGAAGGCCATGCCCACCGTTTCCTCGATGCCGGTGCTCATCACCTGCCAGTGGCTGGGCTGGCCCTTGTCCACGGCGGTAAGATCAAACGTCTCCCACCCGCCGTAGCCCGTGGTGAACAGGGCGTGGTCAGGGTTGGCGGGATCGATCTCGATATCGAACAGCCAGTGGATGGGCGTGGGCTTCACATAGGGCGCCAGGCTGTAGTCGTAGACGCCGCCATTCTTGCCGTCGCCCTTGGGGCCGCCGAACACGCCGTGCCAGGTCTTGCCGCCATCCACGCTGCGGAAGATGTCCTCCCCCAGGCCGGGGTAGGACCCCGGCTGGCGGTGCCGGTCGAAGGAGCTGGCGATGACCACCTTGGGATTGTGCGCGTCCACCGCCACGGCGGCGTAGCCGAAGGCTGCCCCTTTGGCCGCGTCCGGCTTCTCCGGCGTGATGTCGGTCCACTTGCCCCGCCGGGTGTCCAGCTTCCACACGGCGCCGTCGGTCATGCGGGTGGGGCCAGGGCTGCTGCCGTACGAGATGTAGAGCGTGCCATCGGCGGCGAGCGCGGCGCGCGTTGGCCGATTGGCGGTGGGCTGGCCCGGCACGGGCGTCCAGGTCCGGCCGCCATCGGTGCTGCGGAACAGGTTGTCCCGCCCCTTGAGGGAGGCGCCGACGTAGATCGTGCGGCTACCCTTGCCGTCCTTGGTGGCGCTTCTGGGGTCGAAGATCACGAACACCAGGCCGGACCCGCCGCGCGCCCAAGGCGACGCGCCGGCCGCGATCTCCTTCGACAGGTCCTCCGTCACATCGGGAAAGCTGGCGACGCGGTTCCAGGTGGACGCGCCGTCGTGGCTGACCCACAGGCCGTCGTGGCGGGTGCCGAGGTAGAGGGTGTCCGGGTCATTGGGATCGACCGCCAGGCGTTCGCCATTGCCACGGCCGTTCTCGTTACCACCGAACTTGATGGGCACGTCGACGCGGCGGAAGGTCCGCCCCCGGTCGTCGGAGCGCACGATGGCGCCGGTGGGCGCCTGCGGGGCGGTGTAGGTGCCCAGCGCCATGTAGACACGATCGGGGTTGTGCGGGTCCAGCGCGATGCTTTCCACGCCCATCAGGTTGGTGTCGGCATAGGACACCCAGTCCAGCAGGGGGATCCAGCGCTTGGCCCCCTCGTCCCAGCGGTAGGCGCCGCCCATGTCGGTGCGGGCATAGCGCAGGCCCGGCACGGTGGGGTGGAAGATGATGCCGTCGACGAAACCGCCGCCCACGATTTGAACGTTCTTCCACTGATAGGGCGCCTGCCCCGCCAGCACGGGCCCTTGCGGCGCCGATGGCGCGGCGGCGACGGGCGGTGCCTTCCGTCCGCCATCAGTCTGGCAGCCGGCCAGCGCGAGAGCCGCGACGGTGGCGAGCAGCAGGCGTCGCGCCCGCGTGGAATGCGAGTTTCCTGTCATGACAGCGTTCCCAACCCCATTTTGTAATCGTTTTCGGGGCCACTGTTGCTCAAGTTACCGGTAACATCAAGGGCGCCGGCCAAGTCCGGAATGTCGCAGCCGGCGGGAAGCCGGCGCAACAGGCGGTTCGGCATGCGGCATCGCCACGGGCCGCCAACCGCCATCAAATCTTCACGGTCAGTCACGGCATAGCCACGGGACGGTCGCTGGCACCCGCCCGCATCATCCTGGCGTTCCCGGCAGGATATCATGTGAAAGGAAGCCCATGCCCACCCCTACGCCGCCGTCCCCAACCCCCGGCCAAACCGGAACCAACGGCCCCGCCAAGGTCAATGACCGCCATGTCGACGAGTTGCTGGACGAGGCGCTGGAGGAAAGCTTTCCCGCCAGTGACACGCCGTCGGTTCCCCCATCACGGGATCCATGACGGGGTATTGTGCAGCGCGAAAGGAGCCTTGACAGACCGCCTCGCCAGCCGTTAATCACCGCCCATCATTGGGGAGTAGCCGCCCGCCGATTTTGAGCGGGCGCCGCGTCAACAGACTTGGGCCCCATCGGTGCATCACCAGTTCGGTGCCTCACCGGTGCGGCCCATGGCGCGTGCGACCGATCCGCCCTGCGCGGATCGTTGGCGAGACCAGTGGCATGTCGCGTCCGCCCTGGCCGGGCCGGGCGCGGACTGCTGCTGTCGTCCGCCTGGCCTGTCGCTTTGCCGCCCCCCGAGGTCTGTACCATGCCCATCACCACGTCCTTCGCCCTGGCGTTCAGCCTGTCCATGGACGCCTTCGCCGCCTCACTGGGCAAGGGTGCCAGCCTGAACCGCCCCGGCGTGCGGGAGGCGGCCCGGGTGGGTGCCTATTTCGGCCTGTTCGAGCTGGCGGCCCCCATCCTGGGCTGGGGGCTGGGCCTGTCCTTCGCCCATTACATCGAGGCCTACGATCATTGGATCGCCTTCGGCCTGCTGTTGATCGTGGGCGGCCGCATGGCCTGGCTGGCGTGGAAGAACGACGATGAGGACAAGCCCAAGGCCGACCGGCATTCGCCCCTGGCGCTGGCCATGACCGCCATCGCCACCAGCATCGACGCCACCGCCGTCGGCATTACCCTGGGCTATATGAATGTCGACGTGCCCACCACCATTGCCCTGATCGGCCTGGTGACGTTCACCATGGCCTTCGGCGGGGTGATGCTGGGCCGGGCCGCCGGTCCCGTGCTGGGCCGCTGGGCCGAGGTGCTGGGCGGCCTGGGCCTGATCGGCATCGGCGCCAAGGTGCTGTACGACCACACCCTGGGAGGCTTTGGCGGTTAAAGCACTATAGCGTCCAGCTTGGCCAGATGCGGCACCTGGGCGGCCATATCCAGGAAAGATCCGGTGATGCTGTTGCGGGCCAGACGCGCCAGCTGCACCCGGTCCAGCCCCAGGGCCGCCGCCACCCGCACGTAATTGTCCAGCAGATAGCCGCCGAAATAAGCCGGGTCGTCGGCGTTGACCGTGGCCTTCAGCCCCAGGTCCAGCATGCGCCGCAGGGGATGCGTCTCCAGGCTGGGCACGACGCAGAGCTTGAGGTTGGACAGCGGGCACACCGTCAGCGTCGTGCCCTGGTCCACCAGCCGCCGGGTGAGGGCCGCATCCTCCAGCGCGCGGTTGCCATGGTCCAGGCGATCCACGCCCAGGATGTCCAGCGCCTGCCAGACGTAGTCGGGCGGCCCCTCCTCCCCCGCGTGGGCCACCAGCTTCAGCCCCCGCTCCCGTGACGCCTGGAACACCCGGGCGAATTTGGAGGGCGGGTTGCCCACCTCGGATGAATCCAGGCCAACGCCGGCGATGCGGTCCAGATAGGGTTCCGCCGCCGCCAAGGTGGCAAAGGCTGATTCCTCATCCAGGTGGCGCAGGTAGCAGAGGATGAGGCGGGAGGTGACGCCCAACTCCCTCTCCGCCGCCGCCATGCCGGCCAGCAGGCCGTCGGCCACCACCTGGAAGGGGATGCCCCGGTCGGTATGGGTCTGGGGATCGAAGAAGATCTCGGCATGCACGCCACCATCGGCCGCCAGCCGCCGGAAATAGGCCATCGCCAGGTCATGGAAGTCTTCTTCCGTGCGCAGGACCTGGGCGCCCTGGTAATAGATATCGAGGAAGTCCTGGAGATTGGTGAAGGCGTAGGCTGCCCGCACCTCCTCCACCGTGCGGAAGGGCAAATCCACCCGGTTGCGGCGGGCGAAGTCGAACATCTGCTCCGGTTCCAGGCTGCCTTCGATGTGCAGGTGCAGCTCCGCCTTGGGCAGGCCGCGGATGAAATCGGAGAGAGGGTCGGTCATCGGGCTGCCTTTCATCATCGCAAGAATGGCCAGTGTAGCCCCAGCAATGCCGCCGATGACAGACCTTCCCGCACCGCCGTTAAAAGGCCGATTACATCTGGGGAGGGTATATCAATCCCACATACCCGTTAAACGGGTGGATTGGCGACACTTATCTGCTAGATTGCACCCCAATAACTCAACCAGAGGCGGCGTGGGCCGCGAAGAGGGGGTGGAGCATGCAGAGATATCCGGCGCGCGGCGCGTCACTGAGGGTAAGCCTGGGGGCCGGTGTCGCCGGCCTGGGCCTGATGCTGCTGGGGGCCGCCCAGCCGGCCGCGGCGCAGAGCACCTTCGCCAATCCCCCCAGCCTGCCCCAGACGGCACCGGCGAAGGGCTCAGCCAACGTCCCCGGCCTGCCCAAGGCGCCATCGGCCATCAGCTTGGCTGACAGCCCGACGGCACACGCCGGCAAGGAGCGGGCTTTCGACCTGCACATCCAGTACACCGACGCCGCCCTGTACGACCCGGGCGAGCAGCGTTACCAGCGCGTGCACCTGCGCAGCTATGTCGGCACCGGCGTGTCGCCCGGCACGCCCTATGTGGCGCCGGAGATCGACGTGACGCCGGGCGACACCGTGCGCGTCACCCTGCACAACGACCTGCCGGCCGACCCCAGCTGCAATGACCACAGCATCACGCCGGACACGCCGCACTGCTTCAACGGCACCAACCTGCACTCGCACGGCCTGTGGGTCAGCCCCACGGGCAACAGCGACAACGTTCTGATCTCGCTGAATCCCGGCGTCAGCTTCCAGTATGAGTACAACATCCCGGCCGACCATCCGGCCGGCACCTTCTGGTACCATCCGCACCGCCACGGCTCGACGGCCCTGCAGGTGGGCAGCGGCATGGCCGGCGCGCTGATCATCCGTGGTGACCGCAAGCCCACGCCCCAGATCAACGGCGACCTGGATACCCTGCTGATCGGCGCCGACGGCAAACCCCTCAAGGAACGCACCCTGGTGTTCCAGCAGATCCAGTACTACTGCCTGGACGACAACAAGACGCCGACCTGGGACTGCAAGGCCAACCAGACGGGGATCATCGAAACATACGGGGCCGTGCAGAACCCCCCGGGAACCGTCCCCCCGACCAGTGACGAGTTCAGCCCCGGCAGTTGGGCGCAGTCGGGGCGCTGGACCAGCATCAACGGCGTCATCATGCCCACCTTCACCGACGCCCAGGCGGGCACGGCGGAACGCTGGCGCCTGATCCACGCCGGCGTGCGCGAGACCATCAACGTGGAATTCCACAAGATGGCGGACACCACGACCGCCACCGCCCGCCCCAGCAAGAACGGCGCGGACAAGTTCGTCGACACGGTGTGCACCGGCCCCGCCGTGCCTTACCAGGTGGTGGCGGCCGATGGCCTGACCATGGGCAACACCCTGACCAACACCAACACCACCCTGCAGCCCGGCTATCGCTATGACCTGATGGTGGTTTTCCCCGAGCCCGGCAACTACTGCGTGACCCAGAGCCCGATGGCCGCGGACGTCACCGTCAGCCGATCCGGCACGCTGCGCAGCCTGCTGGGCGTGGTCACCGTGCGGGGCGGCACCCGCACCGCCGATCCCATCCAGACCCTAGTGAATACCCTGGTGGCCTCGGCCCAGAAGAACATGCCGGCGGACGTCCGCAACCAGATCGTCGCCGACCTGACGACCAAGGACGCCAAGGGCAAGCCCAACATCCTGCTGACCCGCTTCGTGCCCCACCCCACCATCCAGGAAGGCGAGGTGGCGGGCAACCCGACGCAGGAAATGCTGTTCTATCTGGGGCCGAAGGACCTCAACAATCCGAACGGCCCCGCCATCTTCACCGTGGGCAACACCTTCCAGTTGGGCGCCGACGGCCGGCCCCAGACCCATTCCTATGACCCGAAGGTCGTGGACCGCTCGCTGATCCTGGGCCAGGCCCAAACCTGGGAACTGCGGTCCTATGGGGTCAACCACCCCTTCCACATCCATGTGAACCCATTCCAGATCGTGGCCATCCTGGACCCTGACAACAACGACGTCAGCGCCCCGGGCTATGTCGAGAAGGATGGCGACAGCCAGTACGCCGGCCTGCGCGGCGCCTGGAAGGACACGCTGTGGGTCAAGACCAAGATCCCGTTCGGCGCCACGCTGACGGACAAGACCAAGGGCTATTACCGCCTGATCGTCCGCACCCGGTATGAGCGGTACATTGGCGAGTACGTCCTGCACTGCCACATCCTGGACCATGAAGACCAGGGCATGATGCAGAACGTGGAGATCGGTGTGGGCGACGGCAACGGCGGCCTGGCCAAAGCCCACCACTGATTCTCCCGGCCATCCCTTCCTGACAGCGGCCCAGCCCTCACCGGCTGGGCCGTTTTTCGTCTGGCGTCCGGGTGGCGCCATTCCCCCGCGCATGCTGTGCGCGGCGTCCGCCCGGTGGCGGGCCACGGGATGCACGCGGGAGCGTCGCGCCTCATGGGTTGGTACGGCCCTGCATGTCGCGCACGCTCCGGTTAACCTCCGTGACATCCCAGTGAATGTTTATATAAATTCAAGTGTCTGCGTACGTGTGTAAGCAGCCAAACGTAATAAATACAAATGCAATATAAACACCGCGTAAATACGTTTGTATTCAGTTTCTAATTCGTTGGTAGTAGTTTTTTACGTATCGCCCTCTCTTAATGTTGCCTTAATACCTTCTTTCCTATTCTTTGGGTTAGGGCTGTGACTTGGGGCGGAGGGATGCCGCATCAGGACACCGGCCGACTATCCTTGGCGGGGAAAGAAATGGTCGCTTTCTATAAGCAAATCATTGACTTAGAGAAGCTCGCGGAACTGGTGGAAGCGGATGCCCCTTCGCTGGGCAGTGTCTGCCTGGCGTCCGACGGGCGATATCAGGTCCGGGAGTTCCATTTAGAAGGCTTAACTAAGCAGGTCGCCACCTACTTGGCGGCGGGCTTTTGCGGGCGGGCGGAACAGGACTTCCCCCACCTGACTTGCGCCTGGGGCCGGGCCCGCGTCGGTTCCACCGCCATGGCCAACCTGTTCGGCGTGGCCGGCATGCCCTCGTACTACCAGCCGACCAAGGCGGTCATGCGCCATGTGCTGGCCGCCGACTGCCCCGGCCCCTGGGCCATTCCCCTGGCCGACCAGGCGCCGCATATCTTCTGCAAGGACGTGGCCGGACCCTATCTGACAGCGGAGTGCCTGTACATCCCGCTGCAGATGCTGATCGAGGCGGGTTATCCCGCCAGCCGCCTGCACCTGGTGATGCTGGACCGCGAGCCGGTGCACGCCCTGGCATCCTGGCTGCGTAAGTGGTCGCATCGGATCAGCCGGGACCAGTTGCTGGAGAATTTCGTCATCGCCTCCCTAAACGCCGCGCGGGTCGAAAACTACGCCCGCCGGCAGGGCGTGCCCGTGACCCACTACGTTCATGAGGCGGCCCGGCAGCCGGTGCTGTCGGCCGCGGCCCTGTTCCACCGGCTGGGCCTGTCCGATTACTTCACCCCCGAAACGGTGACCTGCTGGCAGCGGATGGACAGCCTGGACGACAGCCAGTCGCGCATCCTGTTCCCGGTGGAGCCGGAGGCCTATGCCGCCCCGGGCCTGCATCAGCAGGCGGGTGGCATCGGCTGCTACGCCTATCAGGACCGGGACCGGGGGGCGGTCACGGACACGGACCTGGATCTGCTGTGCCGTCATGGCGTGGATGAGGTCTATGCCCGTAACGCGGCCGCCTGCGCCCGCGACCTGGACCTGCCCCGCGGCCTGTTCCGCGAGGACGACACCGCGTCTGCCGCCGCCGTCGCCTGACCCCTACGCCCTGCGCGAGAGATCCGATCATGCTGAACAAACTAAAGATTTCCCACCGGCTGGCGCTGTTCATGCCCATGCTGGTGCTGGCCCTGGGCCTGGCTGTCAGCTTCGCCCTGACCACGCTGCGCCACACCCTGACCGAGGACCGCAAGGAAGAGCTGAAGCAGATCCTGATGGTCACCCGCGGGGTGGCGCAGAACTGGTACGACCGCGAGCAGTCGGGCGAGTTGACCCGGGCTCAGGCGCAGAAGGGCGCCCAGGACGACATCCGCAAGCTGCGCTTCGGCAATGGCGAGTACGTCTACGTCAACCAGTACGACGGCCTGACCGTCGTCCACATCAAGAAGGAATTCGAGGGCAAGAACCGCATGGACTTCAAGACGGCCGATGGCGTCGAGACCGTGCGCCTGGGCATCGAGGCCGCCAAGCAGGGCGGCGGATCCTTCACCTACACCTACCCCCGGCCGGGCAGCAAGGGCGGCCCCGCCGAGAACTTCCCCAAGATGACCTACAGCCTGGGCTTCGAGCCATGGCAGTGGGCGCTGGGCACCGGCATCTACGTCGACGACATCGACGATATCTATCATGATATATTGATTGATATGCTGATGCTGACCGCCATCGTGGTGGGCGCCGGCGGCCTGGTGGCCTACATGCTGGCCCGCAGCATCGCCAAGCCCCTGAAGCTGATGACGGAGCGCATGGGCCAGCTGGCCGATGGTGACCTGACCGTCGATATCCCACTGTTGAACGACCGTCACGAGATCGGCCGCCTGGCCCGCGCGCTGGAAGTGTTCAAGCGCAACGGCCTGCGCAACGCCGAACTGACCCAAGCCCAGCAGGCCGAGCAGCAAGAGAAGCTGCGCCGCCAAGAAGCGGTGGAGGCCTCGCTGGCCGATTTCCAGCAGCGCACCGCCCGGGTGCTCAGCAACGTGGTGCACGCCTCGGAAGACGTGCGCAACCATTCCTCGGGCCTGGCCGACATGGCGACGCAGAGCCGCGGCATGGTGGAGATGGCCAATCACGCCTCGGCCGAAACCACCGGCAATGTGCAGATGATCGCCAGCGCGGCCGAGGAACTGGCCGCCGCCGTGGGAGAGGTCAACAGCCAGGTCACGCGCTCCACCGATATCGCGGAGCGGGCGGTGGCCCAGGCCGAACAGACCGGCGTCACCATGCAGGGCCTGGCGGATGCGGCCCAGAGCATCGGCAACATCATCCAGGTCATTCAGGAGATCGCCGGCCAGACCAACCTGCTGGCGCTGAACGCCACCATCGAGGCGGCGCGGGCCGGTGAGGCGGGCAAGGGCTTCGCCGTGGTGGCCAGCGAAGTGAAGACCCTGGCCAGCCAGACGACCAAGGCCACGGACGAAATCCAGGGCTACATCACCGGCATCCAGCAGGAAACCTCGCGGGCGGTGGAGGCCATCGGCAGCATCGCCACCGTGGTGGGCGACATGCGGACGATCGCCACCGCCATCGCCTCCGCGATGGAACAGCAGGGCGCCACCACCTCGGAAATCGCCCGCAACATCAACCAGGCGGCCATGGGCACCCAGCAGGTGTCGACCAACATCGTCGGCGTGGCGGGCGCAGCCGAGCAGACCAGCCAGTCGGCCAACGCCCTGCACACGGCCTCGGAAGCCCTGCGCCAGGACGCCGACGCCCTGAACGCCGAGATCACCGGCTTCTTCGCCCGCCTGCGCGCGATCTGAAGACAGTAAGGGGGGAGAAAGGGCGGCGATCTCCGCAAGGAGGCGCCGCCCTTTTTGAGGTCTCAGCTGTGGGAGAAGGGCGGGACCAACACCGTGCTGCCCAGCTGGACGGATCCAACGACGGTGGGGTCGCTGTAGTAATTGGCGTAAGTCACCACCGTGTTCCCCGTCGTCAGCGACAGCACCAGGTCGTTGCCCGACTGCTGGAAGACAAGGCTGCCCGGATCAACGTCGGAGGAGAACACCAGCACATTGGCGCCCGCCCCATCGGTGATGACGTCAGAACCGCTGTTCAGGCCAAAGACGTAGGTGTCATTCCCCAATCCACCAGCGAAGGTGTCATCGCCTGAACCGCCGGTAATGACGTTATCCAGGTCATTGCCCGTGCCGGTGAAGGCGCCCATCCCCGTGTAGGTCAGGTTCTCCACATTGTCACCCAGCGTGTAGCTCGCCAGCGTCGTACGGACCTCGTCCGTCCCGGCCCCGACCACCTCTGTCACCACGTCACCGGCGTCATCCACCAGATAGGTGTCGTTGCCGGTACCGCCGACCAGCGTATCGGCTCCGGCGGCGCCGTCCAGCACGTCGGCC